>NZ_CP051684.1:5839669-6186225 GCF_012849375.1 Duganella dendranthematis | reverse complement strand
CCGACCGCATGGAGCAGTGGATCGCATCGCACCGCGCGGTCGATCCCAAGTGCTTCAACGGGAACAAGATGCGGCCGGATTCGCTGGTCACCTGGTTCAACGGCCTGCGCGAGTGGGCGCAGAATCCGGCCAGCGTCAAGCCGGATATTTTGGACACGGCCTGGAACCGCCTCACGCCGGAAGGGCTGGAAGATGCTTTCGCCAAGAACTTCAGCACCGCGATCCCGGACGATTTCGACGCCACGCAGCCGCTGAAAATCGCGCTGGCCGAGATCGAGCCGCTGTCGCATGCGCTGTATCGCCACGCGGCGGCGGCGGTGGCCGACCGCATGGCGGAGCTGAAAAAACGCAGCCGCCAGTTCGGCTTTGCCGACATGCTGGACCGCCTGAACGCAGCGCTGCAAGGCGAAAATGGCGCCGCGCTGCGCAAGCGCATCACCGACCAGTATCCGGTGGCGATGGTTGATGAATTTCAGGATACGGCGCCGAATCAGTACCAGATCTTCAACGAACTGTATCGCGTGGCCGACAACGATCCGCAAACGGGCCTCTTCCTGATCGGTGATCCGAAACAGTCGATTTACGGCTTCCGCGGCGCCGATATCCACAGCTACCTGTCGGCGCGGCTGGCCACCACTGGGCGGCACTACCAGCTGATGACCAACTTCCGCTCGACCAAGCCGGTGGTGGATGCGGTCAACCATCTGTTCCTGCATGCCGAAGGCCGCACAAAAGAAGAGGGCTTCGCGCGCGGCGCGTTCCGCTTCCGCGACCCGGTCACGCGCGATAATCCGCTGCCGTTCGACGCGGTAGGCGCCAAGGGCCGCAAGGAGCGCCTGGTGGATGCGGACGGCGACGTGCCCGCGCTGGTGATCGCGTGCAGCGCCACACAGGATCTCAAGGCCGAGCGTTACCGCGAATTCTTCGCCAGCCACTGCGCGGAAGATATCGTCGCCAAGCTGAATGATGTGCGCGCGGAATTCTTCGGTGGTGACGACGGCCCGCAACGCCTCAAGCCCGCCGACATCGCGGTGCTGGTGCGCGACCGCAAGGAGGCCGGCGCCATCCGCCGCTCATTGCAGCGGCGCGGCGTGCCGAGCGTCTACCTGTCGGACAAGGATTCGGTGACCGACAGCGAGGAAGCAGCCGACGTGCTGCGCTGGCTGTCGGCGGTCGCCAATCCGCTCGACGGCGCGCTGGCGCGGGCCGCTTTCGCCACGCGTACCGCCGGTCTGCCGCTGGCTGAGCTGGCGCGTTTGTCCTCGGACGAACTGGCGTGGGAGGAGCGCGTCGAACAACTGAAGGCGCTGCACATCATCTGGCAGCGGCAGGGCGTGCTGGCCATGCTGCGCCGCTTCATCCACGAACTGCAACTGCCGGCCGCCTTGCTGCAACAGGTGGGCGGGGAGCGTCGCCTGACTAATCTGCTGCACCTGGCGGAACTGCTGCAATCGGCCAGCCGCCAGCTGGATGGCGAGCAGGCACTGATCCGCTGGCTGGCGGAGCAGATCGAAGGCGGCGAAGGCGCCGGCGACGAGCGCGTGCTGCGTCTGGAGAGCGATGCGGAACTGGTCAAGGTGGTCACGGTGCACAAGTCGAAAGGCCTGGAATATCCGCTGGTGTACCTGCCATTTGCCGTCACCGCGCGCAAGGTCGAGCGCCGCAACCGCAGTTTCTTCGAATTCAGCGACGACGACGGTATCCGCCGCATCGACATGGCGCTGACCGAGACCGCGCTGGAACTGGTGGAACGCGCGCGCTTGCAGGAAGACCTGCGGCTGATGTACGTGGCGCTGACGCGCGCGCGCCACTTCCTGTGGCTGGGCGTGACCGCGCTGTCGGCGCGCAAGGCCGGCGACAACACGCTGCACGATTCCGCGCTGGGCTACCTGCTGACCGGTGGCGCGCCGCTGCCGTCCGACCTGATGATGGAGCGCTGGGAGCATGCCTGCAAGGGCTGCGACGATATCAGCATCGCCACGCTGGCGATGGACGACAAACAGATTACCCGCCTGACCCGCGTCGAGCATCGCCAGCCCTTGCTGGAACCGCAGCAGTACGGCGGCCATTTCGAGCGCGATTGGTCGGTGGGCAGTTTCAGTTCGCTGGCGCGGCGCACAGGCCCGACCGGCACCATTAGCGCCGACGGTCCGGTGCCGCGCGACGCCTTGCAGGAAAAGCTGCTGGAAGACGGCGACCAGCCGGCCATGACGCAGTCCACGCGGGTGGAAGACACGCCATGGCATCGCTTCCCGCGCGGCTCCGTGCCCGGTAACTTCCTGCACGAGCAGCTGGAGTGGATGGGGCAGGAGGGCTTTGCCGTCGTCGAACAGGAGACGTTTGAAGCGCGCCTGACGCGCCGGGTGGAGCGCGCCGGCTGGGGCAACCGACTGGAGGACACGCTGGCCTGGCTGCGCGAAATCGCCGTCACGCCGCTGCCGCATCTGGATGCGCCGCTCAGCGCCATCGTCGCGCCGCTGCCGGAGATGGAGTTCTGGTTCCCGAGCGAGCGTCTGGCCACCGGTGCGCTGGACCGCCTATGCGCCACGCATCTGCTGGGCGGCGCAGTGCGGCCGGCGCTGCCGGAGCGCGAGCTGCATGGCATGCTGAAAGGCTTCTGCGACCTGGTGTTCGAGCACCAAGGCCGTTACTGGATCCTCGATTACAAATCCAATGCGCTGGGCGGCAACGACGCCAGCTACCACGAGCCGGCGCTGATCAACGCCATGGCCGATCACCGTTACGACATTCAGGGTGCGATCTACATGCTGGCGCTGCACCGGCTGCTGCAAAGCCGCCTGGGTGACGCATACGATCCCGCCGAGCAGCTGGGCGGCGCGATCTTCATGTTCTTGCGCGGCATAGGCAATGCGCAGACGCGCGGCTGTTACTGGATCGCGCCGGACGCCGAATTGTTGGACGGGCTGGATAATCTGCTGGGTGCAAGTCATGAATGATGAATTTTTCGCGCAGGTTGATGCGCTGACCGAAGCCGGCCAGCTGCGCCGCCTGAGTGGCGCGTTTGCGCGCTTTATCGCCTCGGTCGGCGACAGTTCGCCGCAGCTGATGGCGGCTTGCGTGCTGCTGTCCGAGCTGGAAGGCCGTGGCCACAGCTGTTTGATGCTCGATGAGCTGAACGACGATCCGGCCGCGCTGCTGGGCTGGAGCGACGACGAGTGGAGCGCGCTGCACGCCGCAGCCGGCGACTGGCCGGCCGACACCGACGCCTGGTGCGACCTGCTGGCGCGCTGCACGCAAGTGTGGCCGGTGGGCGGCGATCAGTGGAATCAGCCGTTGGTGTTGGATGGCGAGCGCCTGTACCTGCGCCGCTATTGGCTGGACGAGCGGCATGTGGCCGAATCGGTGCGCAGCCGCGCGTTGGGCGGCGTGCTGGCGGCCGATGACGACGCGCGCACAGATGACATCCGCCGCTGGCTGGACAACCTGTTCCCGCACGCGCCGCGCGGCGGTGTCGATTGGCAGAAGATCGCCTGCGCGGTGGCCATGCGCGGCAAGTTGGGCATCATCACCGGCGGGCCGGGTACCGGCAAGACCTACACGGTGGCGCGTTTGCTGGCGCTGTTGTTTGCGACGGCGGGTGAGCGTCAGGCTGGCTTGCGCGTGGCATTGGCCGCACCGACCGGCAAGGCGGCGGCGCGGCTGAAGCAGTCGATTGATACGGCGCTGGACGAGCTGGCCGAAAAGGTGGGCGACGAGCTGCCGCTGCGCGAACTGGCGGCCCGCATGGGCGCCGCGCGCACACTGCACAGCTTGCTCGGTGCGCGGCCGGACACGCGGGCGTTCCAGCACCACGCCGGCAATCAGCTGGAAGTCGATGTGCTGATTGTGGATGAAGCGTCCATGATTCACCTGGAAATGATGTCGGCGCTGCTGGCGGCGTTGCCGGACACCGCCACCTTGATTCTGCTGGGCGACAAGGATCAGCTGGCGTCGGTGGAGGCGGGGGCGGTGTTGGGCGACTTGTGCCACAACGCCGAAGCTGGTGAGTATCTGCCGGAAACCTTGTCGTATGTGCACGCCGCGACCGGACAGCAGGTGCCGGCCCGCTTTGAAGGCCATGGCGGACCGATTGCCCAGCAGACCGTGATGTTGCGCGAGAGCCGGCGTTTCGGCGGCCCGATCGGCGCGCTGGCGCTGGCGGTGAATGCCGGTGACGCGGCGGCAGCCGTCAATGTGCTGCGACAGGGCGAGGGCGGCAAGGTGACGTGGACCGATTCTGCACAGTCGGCGGATCTGCTGCAGCTGGCGTTGGATGGCTACCGGCCCTATTTGCAGCTGATTAAAAGCGCGCCAGCCGGGGCCGAGGGCTGGGAGAGCTCTGTCCTGAAGAGCTTTGAACGCTTCCGGATCTTGTGTGCGGTGCGCGAAGGCGAGTGGGGCGTGTCCGGTTTGAACGACAGCATCGAGCAACGATTGCAGTCGGCGGGCTTGCTCAAGCGGACTGGCGAATGGTATATCGGGCGGCCGGTGATGGTGACGCGTAATGACTATGCGACCGGTGTTTTCAACGGCGACATTGGTTTGACGTTGCCCGATCCGGCGCGGCCGGGAGCGTTGCGGGTGTATTTCTCGGAAGGCGAAACGGTGCGCAGCGTGCTGGCCACCAGGCTCAGAAATGTGGAGACGGCGTTTGCGATGACGGTGCACAAATCGCAGGGATCGGAGTTCGCGCACACGGCGATGGTGCTGCCGAAAGACGGCGGCGGCATGCTGGCGCGGGAGTTGATTTACACCGGCATCACGCGGGCGCGCGACTACTTTACGTTACTCACTCCAAACGGTCAGGTGCTGCTGGATGCGATTGCTCAGCGCACCCAAAGGGCGAGCGGCTTGCGCTTGCAGCTGGCCGGTTAAGCCAACACTTGGCGTGATGGCGCCAGATTTTAGCGCTACCCCATATGCGTTTGCTTCGACGCCAGCCTTACCGCTGAGGGGTTTGACCCCGTACGGGGTCAAACCCCGCGTGGCCGTGCGGGTCAGGCGGTAATCACATCGCGCGGCGGTTGCGCTTGCTGCGTTTGACGGCTTTCTTCTTGGTCGTGACCGATGCCTTCATGACTTTTGGTCGTGGCTCATCCGGTCCGGCGATCAGGCGGCGAATCTTGATCGCATCCATATTGCGCACCGAGTTGGCGCCGGCGTTCAGCAGCACCAGAGTGTTGTTCTTGCCACCCGATTTGAAGCGCATCACCAGGCAACGGCCGGCCTCTTCGGTGTAGCCGGTCTTTGACAGGCCAACATCCCAACCCTTGGCGCCGACCAGGCGGTTGGTGTTGTGATATTCGACCTTGCGGCCCTTGATGTTGATGATGTCCTTGGTATCGGTGGTAATCCGGCGAATGTCCGGATAGGCCGACGCCGCCGTCGCGATCTTCACCAGATCGCTGGCAGTCGACATATTGTGCGGCGACAAACCAGTTGGTTCTTCGATCACGGTCTGGCTCAAACCCAGCGCCTTGATCTTGGCGCGCACCGCCATGCGGAAGGCCGGCAGGCCGCCCGGATAGGTACGGCCCAGCGATGCAGCGGCGCGGTTGTCTGACGACATCAGCGCCAATTGCAGCACATCCGAGCGCGACAGCTCGGCGCCGACCGGCACGCGCGAGGCGCTATGCTTGAGCATATCGACGTCGGCGCGGTCGATTTCGATCATTTCGTCCATGTTCGGCTTGGAATCCAGCACCACCATGGCGGTCATCAGCTTGGTCAGCGACGCGATCGGCACCTGGGTGTCGGCGTTCTTTTCCAGCAGGACTTTGCCGGTGCCGTCTTCAACGACCAGCACCGACTGCGAGCCGAGCGGTACGGCGGCAAAAGTTGCCGCAGTAAACGAACTCAGCAATACAGCAACAATTTTCTTCAGCATATAAGTATTCGGGAATAGGGAGTCTATCGGACACGTCTGGGCGACGCGGCGCGCGTAAAAGGTATGGCTATACGGCAATATTCTCTAGGGATAGACAATATCATTAAAGTGGCTTCTCGTCTATTGTGTCTAAGTCCCGGATTCTTATATTTTTTTTAGGCTTTAAGACAGTTAAGCCAGCTTTAAGCAAAAAAGCCCTGAGACGGGAGCGCTCAGGGCTTTTTTCCGATTTCCGGCCACGGCGGCAGCCGGGGCGGGGTGTTGCTAATTGCCGATCTTGGCGATGGAAACTTCGGTCGATTTCACCAGCGCGATGACTTCGCTGCCGACTTTCAGGTCCAGGTCGTGGATCGAGCGCGAGGTGATCACCGAGGTGACGATGCCGTGCTGGGTTTCCACATCGACTTCCGAAACGACGGGGCCAAAGATGATTTCCTTGATCTTGCCCCGGAATTGATTGCGTACGTTAATTTCAGAAATGGCCATCGCGCTTCCTTTGTCTGGTTGATTTTACTACGCTTCCAGATTACGGGGCGGACGGCCATTTGCAAACGAATCTATCCGAATAATCTTATTTGCGGATTATTTGTTATAGATTTTGTCGAACTCGCCGCCGTCGTCAAAGTGCTTTTTCTGTGCTGCTTTCCAGCCGCCAAACACGTCGTCGATGGTGAACAGCGTGACCTGGCGGAAGTTGGCGTTGTACTTCTTGAAGGCTTTCTCCGAGCGCGGGCGCAGCGAGTGCTTGGCGATGATTTCCTGGCCTTCCTCGCTGTACAGGAAGTTGATGTAGCCGGTGGCCTGCTTGCGCAAGTTGCGCTTGTCGACCACGCGATCCACCACCGCCACCGGCGATTCAGCCAGGATGGAGATCGACGGGTAGACCACGTCGAACTTGTCGCCGAACTCTTCGCGCACCAGGTTCACTTCGTTTTCAAAGGTGACCAGCACGTCGCCGATTTCACGCTGAGTGAAGGTGGTGGTGGCGCCACGGCCGCCGGCGTCCAGTACCGGCACGTTCTGGAAGATCTTGCCAACCAGGTCGCGCGCCTGCGCTTCTGTGCCGCCTTTTTTGATCACGGCGCCCCAGGCGGCCAGATAGGTGTAGCGGCCGTTGCCAGAGGTTTTAGGATGCGGAATGATGACTTTCACGCCCGGCTTGGCCAGGTCGGCCCAGTCCTTGATCTGCTTCGGATTGCCCTTGCGCACCAGGTACACCATGGTGGAATAGAACGGGGATGCATTATTAGGGAATTTCTTGGCCCAGTCCGGCGCCACCGCACCGCGTTCGACCAGGATGTCGATATCGTTGGCCTGGTTCATGGTGACCACCGAGGCTTCCAAGCCGTCCGCGACCGAGCGCGCCTGCTTGGACGAGCCGCCGTGCGACTGGTTGACACTGACGGTCTCGCCGGTGGTTTTCTTCCAGTCGGCGCTGAAGGCCGGGTTGATCTCTTTAAAGAGCTCGCGGGTGACGTCGTACGCGGCGTTCAATATCACAGTATCAGCAGCTTGCGCTTGAGGCAGACCAAACAAGGTGGCGGAAGCGGCCAGGAATGAGGATAAGACGAAGCGGCGCGTGGTTTTTTTAGTAGTCATAATGAGCTTTCGTAATATAGAACGTCCATGGTGTAAAATTTCGCCGCGAAAAGATACGAATTTTTCGTTATATGCTTATCTTTGGACTAAAAACCGCATATGGATTTTTGAAATCATTCGTGGGCAAAGGCGGGTTCACCCTCTAGTCTGGCAGTGTCCGACGGCCTTACTCAGCTTGGTGTATAGTCGTTACCAGCACTAAAAGTAATGTTTTGTGAGCGTACATGATTCTTGAAATTCGTATTGCTGCTTCGTCAGATGCGGAGGCAGCGTGCAATGTATTGCGCCGTTCTATCCGGGAATGCTGCGAACTGGATCATAAAAACGATCCCGCCATCCTTGATGCCTGGCTAGGCAATAAAACTCCGCAGATGGTGGCGAACTGGTTCAGTTCGCCCACGAATTTTTCGCTGGTGGCTGTCAGCGAAGGTACAGTCGTCGGCGTCGCCTTGCTGACCGGGGCCGGCAAGCTCGCCTTGTGTTATTTGCTGCCGGAAGCGCGCGGCCAGGGCGCCGGCAAGGCGCTGCTCAAGCGGATGGAACAGCAGGCCTGCGACTGGGGCGTCAAAGCGCTTCAGCTGCACAGCACGGCCACCGGCCAGCAATTCTTCGCCCAGCAGGGCTATACCGACGCCGGCAAGGTGCGCTCGCCGTATGGCGTGGAAACCGTCTTCTTCTGGAAACAGCTGGATGAGGAGGCGACCTGTCCGAACGCCCCCAAGCGCAAACGCTTCTGTAACTGTAATACCGCTTGATCTCCTCCGCCGGGCAGCGTCCGATTCAATTGGATCACTCTTGCCCTAAAAATAATTATCGGGTTAAATGCGCGTTGCTAAATACTAATTTTTAGTATTCGATATCACCACGCGACCGATAAATTACCCATGCCAGCCTCGCTCGAAAGTTTCTTCCAGGACAGCCGCTTATTGCGGCTGAGTACGCCTTTGGGGCCGAATAAGCTGGTGGCGGAGTGCTTGCGCGGAAGCGAAGCGGTGGGCGAGTGCTACGTGCTGAACATGACCGCCGTGTCGTCCGATCCGGCGATCGCGCTGAAGTCGCTGATTGGCCAGCCGGTGCTGGTGGAATTGCAGACGGTGGGCGGCGATGGCTGGCGGCCATTTCACGGCCATGTCACCGCAGCAGAGTGTCTGGGCGCCGACGGTGCGCTGGCCCGCTACAGCCTGACCGTCGGCCCATGGTATGCGTTCACCGCCATCGGCCGCGACAGCCGCGTGTTCCAGGACAAGACGGTGCTGGAGATCCTTGATGCGATTTTCGGCGGATGGCAAGCGCTGGGTACGTTGGCGCCGGCCTGGCGCTTCGATGTGCGCGACCCGGAGGCGTATCCACGCCGTTCGCTGACTTGCCAGTACCAGGAATCGAATCAGGCCTTCGCCGAACGGCTGATGCTGGAAGAAGGCCTGTTCTATTACTTCGAGCACCAGGGTGATGCCGGCAGCGACACGCTGGGCAGCCACACGATGGTGATCGCCGACCATAACGGCAGCTTCCAGCCGAACGCGCAGCCGATGGTGCGCTTCACCCAGCCCGGCGCGGTGATGCTTGAGGACAGCATGGACCGCTGGCGCACCGAACTGCGCTGGATAGCGGATGGGCTGGAAATCGCCAGCTGGGATTACCGCAGCAATGGCACGCGGCCGGTGACCGCCGCCGGCGATAGCGCGGCCGCCGGTGCGCTGCGACTCAGCAGCCGCGATGCGCCGGGCGCTTACGCCTACACGTCACGTGAACACGGGCAGCGTCTGGTCGACCAGCAATTGCAGGCGATGGAGGCCGAGCGCGAAGTCCATGTTGGCGCCGGCACGGTACGCACCATGGCGCCCGGCACGACTTTTACTTTGCAGGGGCAAGCGGTGCTGGATCAGGCCGCAGGCGACGACGCGCGCCGCTTTGTCGTGTTGAAGGTGGTGCACCTGGCACATAATAATCTCAGCGCCAACGTCCGGCAGCAGGTGGTGGGCGCGCTGGGCATCGGTGCGCTGGAGCAAGCTATCGCGGCGGACGCCGGCGACAGCCTGCATGCGGTCGGCCAGACCATCGCCGAACGGCCGCTGTATCGCAACCGGATCGAAGCGATCCTCGTCAGCACGCCTTACCGCCGCAGCGATGTCGATGGACACGGCCGCCTGCTGCATCCCAAGCCAACCGCCAGCGGCCAGCAGACCGCGATTGTGGTCGGGCCGCCCGGTGCGGTGGTGCATACCGACCGCGATCACCGCATCAAGGTGCAATTCCATTGGCAGCGCGGCGAACAGAGCCACAGCCGCCTGAACCATCCTTCCGCAGACACCCACAGCGGCGCGCCGGGTGATGACAGCGCCGGCACCTGGGTGCGGATCGCCACGCCGCTGGCACCGGTGGCCGGGGCCAACTGGGGTTCGGTGGCGGTGCCGCGGGTCGGCACCGAGGTGTTGATCGATTTTATCGATGGCAATATCGACCGGCCGGTGGTGATCGGCAGCGTCTACAACGGCAAGGGGCAGGACGACGCGCAGCATAACCAGCTGGCGCAGGGCGCCGGTGCGGCCATCGGCACGGCGCCGGCCTGGTTCCCGGGCGTGGCCGGTGCGCACGCGCATCCGGCGGCGCTGTCGGGCATCAAGTCGCAGGCGATGGCGGCCAGCCAGGCCGGCAGCGGCGCCTACAGCCAGATGGTGTTCGACGATAGTCCCGGGGAGGCGCGCGTGGCGCTGCAGCGGCACGCCGGTCCGCACGTTGGCACGGATGAGCTGAACATGGGCCATCTGCGCCACCAGACTGATAACCAGCGCTTGCAAACGGCCGGTTTTGGCGCCGAGCTGAAGAGCGAGCATGCGACCGCGCTGCGCGCCGGTCGCGGCATGTTGCTGTCCGCCGATGTGCGCAATGGCGGCAGCGGCGCCCAGCTCGATTCGCGCGAGGCGCAGTCGCAGATCCAGCAAAGCCATGCACTGCAAACCAGTCTGGCGGATGTCGCCAAAAAACAGAACGCGGTATTCAGGCCGGCTGAAGGCGCAGCGGTTGCGCCGGTGGCGGATAGTGGCAAGGACGAACTGCCGGCGCTGGCGGAGCTGGCGAAAAGCGGCGAGGTGATCGGCGCCGTGCAGCAGGTAGAGGCGCAGGCTGGCGGCGGCGCAGGGCAGGTCAGCGCCTACAGCGCGGCCCAGCTGCAGCTGTCGACGCCGGCCGGTATCGCCGCCGTCACGCCGGCCAGCGCGATTGTCAGCGCCGGCGGCACCGGCAGCCTGACCGCCGGACAGGACATCAATTTTGCCAGCCAGGGCAACAGCCTGCATGCGGTGCGCAACGGCATCAGCCTGTTCAGCTACGGCAAGGCCACCAGCGCGGACAAGCCGAATCAGGAAACGGGCATCAGGCTGCACGCAGCGAGCGGCAAGCTGAGCACGCAAAGCCAGACCGACCAGACCTCGCTGACCGCCGACAAGCTGATTACCGTGGCGAGCGTCACCAAGAGCGTCAGCGTGCGCGGCAAAGAGCATGTGATGCTCACGGCGCAAGGCGCCTACCTGAAGCTTGAGGGCGGCAACATCATGATCCATGGCCCGGGCAAGATGGAATTCAAGGCCAGCATGAAGGAGCTCACCGGTCCGCTCGACGGCTCCTTGCCGCTGCCGAAATTGAACGAGGCCGGCAAGGTGGTCTACGACCTCAGTACCAAGGTGGTGATTGACCGGCAGCTGCAGGATTTGATGGAAGCGGTCGGCGGCGGGACGTTGCCATATCGCTTCCTCGATGCGCGGGGCAAGGTGGTGGCCAAAGGCGTCGTCAATGACAAGGGCACGACGGAGCGCGTGTACCACCCGGTCGCCAACGAGTTGACGGTGCAGTTTGGCGAAACCGGCGATTGGACTCAGGTGATCCACGACGACGATTCTGGCTGTGGTTGCGGCGAGGAGCATGGTGACGATCATGACCACGAACATGATCAGCCGGCCGCCCAGGCCAGCGAGCCTGCGGCCACAGCGAGCGCTGAATCGGCAGAGGATGCAGGAGCGCACGATGAGGGCAGCGCCAGTTCGCTGCCGGGCTTCGATCCGGCGTTTGCGCTGCAACTGCTCGACCACTTGGTATTCAACCAGGCCGACGTACTAAAAGCAATTCAGGATGGAGAGGAATAGGATGGGCATGCGAAGTAAATTTGGGGCGGTAGCGATGATGATGGCATTGGCCGGTACGGCGTTCGCCGCCACGATCAATCCGGTGCCCGCGGCCACCCAGCTCAAGCTGGCGGAAGGCTATACCGACGTTAAGACTGGCGACATGACGCTGCGCATCGTCAAGGCGCATGTCGGCAGCCCGGACGCTAGCGCGTTCGATACCTTCACGGTCTATGTGCTGCCGCGCAAAGCAGGCGAGTCCTGGCTGCAGGCCACCGTGCCAGGCCAGAAAGGCCTTGGCTACAACCTGCGCACTTATGAAACGGCCGACGCCAACGTGCAGTCGATCGCTTTCTACCAGCAGGGTGGGCAGCTGTATGCAGTGCAGGCGGCGCGGCCCAGCGGTGGCGCCGAGGTCAATTTGGCCAAGGCCCATGTTGATATCAAGGTCTTCAAATTCAATCGCGACTGGGACGTGCCGAAGTTCGACAATGAAGGCGCCATGACCACCAAGGGCAGCTTCCATGACGCGGCCGACGCCTTGCCTGGCGAATTCTTCACCCATTGATCGCGGACTGAGCCATGTTTGTACGCGCTACTTATTACCGTGAAAAAAAGACCGTCCATTACTTCGACGAGAATGGCGAGGAGACGCTGTACATCGGTGGTTCGTTTGCCTGGCGCATGCATAATCCGGGTAACCTGGCCAAGCCGGGAAAGCGCGTCATCACCACCTCGATCGGGCTGGCGCAGCGCACCTCGGACAAGCACAGCATCTTCCTGATCTTCCCGGATAAGGAAACCGGCGAGAAGGAACGCATCCGCCTGATGAAAGAGGTGTATGGCAAGGACAGCATCGCCGACATGATGGAACGCTACGCGCCGCGCAACGAGAACGATACCGACGGCTACATCGCGTCGATCAGCAAGGCGGCCGGGGTGTCCAAGGATACCGTGCTCAACGACCTGACCGATGACCAGTTTTCGAAACTGGCGGCGGCGATGGGGCGGCACGAGGGCTATATTCCCGGCACCATCGTCAAGCTGGGCAAGCCGGCGGACGTGGCGCTGAAGGACAAGCTGCAAAAGCCGCTGGCAGACCAGCAGGTGAAAGCTAAAAGCGGCGACAAGGAAGTGCCGCTGCGTACCGACCACGCAGGCAACTTGCCGGTGATGTATCCGGATCTGTTCGGCAATGTGTCGCTGTACTATGACACCGGCTTCCGCCAGCTGGAAAAAATCGGCGACGTGCTGTCTGAACATGCAAACTCGGCGATGACATTTGTGGCGCCGTATTTCACGTTGAAGACGGCGCCGCGCGTTCACGAATCGGGCAAACCGGCGCCCGCGCCCGAGGTGCACATCGTCAAGGCCAATGAGACGCTGGCTGGCATTGCGGCCAAGCATGGCGTCAGCGTGGAGGCGATGGTCAAGGCGAATAATCTGAAGAACCCGGACAAGATTTTTGAGCGTCAGCATTTGCGCGTGCCGGGCAAGGGCGCTACTGCACCCGCTCCAGCCCCGGCTCCAACGCCGACGCCGACGCCAGCACCGGCACCAAAGCCGGCGCCAGCACCAGCGCCCAAGCCCGCACCAGCCCCGGCTCATGCACCAGCACCAGCGCCGAAGCCAGCGCCGACACCCGCGCCGGCGCCGGCGCCCAAGCCCGCACCAACACCGGCTCCTCGGCCAGCCCCCGCGCCGGCCGTGGCAGTCGATCACCAGCATACCGACAAGGAGCACCCGGTAACGGTGGTCAGTTCGCCGACGCTGGAGTTAAGCGGCCGCCAATGGTGCGCCCGTTTCCCCGGCAGCAGCTCGCTCAATACGCTCAACGCCGCTTTCAAACCCAAAGCCGACAAGTTTATCGCCGCCATGCGGGCGGCCGGCATCACCGTCAAGCTCAATGCCACGTTGCGGCCAATCGAACGTTCCTACCTGATGTATTACGCGTTCCGCATTTGCAAGGGCGATGATGTCACCAAGATTCCGCCGCAAGATGGCGTCAATATCGACTGGGCGCATCGCGACGCCAAAGGCAAGGCCGACGTCGCTGCCGCCAAGGCTGCAGCGCGGGCGATGTGCGCGGGATATGGCGTGCGTCCGGATTCCGCGCGGCAGAAAGTTGGCCGTCCGGGACGCTCACGGCACAACTTTGGCGGCGCGGTCGACATGAACCTGTCCAGCTACGCGCACAAGACCATGAAAGACGCCAAAGGCGATGACGTTAAAATCGACGGCTTTTCCTCCCTGGTCGCCATTGGCAAGACCTATGGCGTCCTTTACTATCCCGCAGAAAATATGCACTGGTCCGATACCGGCCACTGATGAAGAAACTTATGTCTACTAAAAAATCACTACCTCTCCTTCTCCTGTCTTTCCTGTTCGGCTGCGGCCAGGCCGATAGCGCGCCGGTTGTCGGTTTGTGGGAAAACTACGCCGTCGTCAATACGCAGATGAAGGTACTGGCGCGGCCTAACTACGTCTTTACCGACCGTCAATTAACCGAGCCAACCGTGTTCACCGGCTTGCAGAACGACAGCGCCGAGATGGTGGTGGTGTGCTGCGTGAAGGTCAGCAAGCTGACGGCCGTGGATCTGAAGACCATCCTGCAAAAATATGCCGCTGATACTGACTTCACCCAGCATATGAAGAGTATCAAGGGCTTGCCATACGTGTATGAAGCCGAGCCGGTCGACAGCAAGCAGTGGACCAATCTGATGCAGACTGTAATGGGCATTGCGGCGAACAAGAACGATCCGTCGCCGTATTCGGTGCCTGTGATTGGCGCTGCATTCGAGAAAAAGGAAACGCTGCCGCTGGCGTTCCAGATCGGCGGCCAAAAAGCGCGCCTGACCTCGAAAAAGACGGCCGACGGTAATTCGATCAGCTACCAGTTCACGCTGGACGGCAAAGTCACCACCTTCTCCGAACCGGCCGAGCCGCACGACTGATGCGGGTCTGGTGGCCGCTTCTGGCAATGACGGCATTGCTGTTCGGCTGCGGTTGGGCCGATGGCGCGCCTGTCGTTGGGCTGTGGGAAAACCAAGCCGTCTTGGATACACAGCTAAAGGTGGTGGCGCGGCCAAACTATGTTTTCACGGATCGCCAGCTCACCGAGCCGACCGTGTTCACCGGACTGCAACCCCACGGCTCTGGGCAGATTGTGGTGTGCTGCGTGAAAGTCAGCAAGCTGACGGCGGTGAATTTGCATACCGTGCTGAAAAAGTATGCGGTCGACTCTGGTTTCACCGAGCATATGCAGGGCATCAAGGGGCTGCCATATGTGTATGAAGCCGAGCCGGTCGACAGCAAGCAGTGGACCCGCCTGATGCAGGTGGTGATGCGGATTGCGGCGAACAAGGAGGATGGCTCGCCGTATTCGGTGCCGGTGATTGGCGCTGTGTTCGACAAGACGGAAACGCTGCCGGCAACGTTCCCGGTTGGCAGCCAAAAAGCGCGCCTAACCGCGAGAAATACGGCGGACGGCAATGCCACCCGCTACCAGTTCACGCTAGATGGCAAGGTCACCACGTTCTCGGAGCCTTCCGAGCCGCACGACTGATCCCGGTCTAGTAGCACACCGCCAGTTGTCCCTCCGGCTCCAGCGCCGGGGCGGCGCCGACTTCCACGCCGCCGGCGAACAGCTTCAATTCTCCCGCATTGAAACGCGTCCAGTGTTCGTTGGAGGTAAGCGGCTGGGTGGCGATGACGGCGATGCGGTCGTCCAGGTGGTTGTGGCGGCTGAAGTCGATGCTGAGGTCGCAATCGATCAGGTGCGCCACCGAGAACGGGTACTCGCGCACCACCACGTGCAGGTCGGTGCTGCAATGGGCAAACACCAGGTCGCCATTCGACAGTATGAAGTTGAAGGTGCCGTAGTCGGCGATTTCGCCGGCCAGCGTTTCCAGCGCGGCGTACAGCTGGTGCCGCTCCGGCTGGGTGTCGAAGCGCAGCGCCAGGCCGGACAGCAGGTGGCAGAAGGCGCGTTCGCTATCGGTGTCGCCCCACGGTGCATACAGGCTGGGATTCGGATCGAACAGTTTCAGGTCGCCGTTGTGGGCGAACGACCAGGTCTGGCCCCACAGCTCGCGCGTGAACGGGTGGCTGTTTTCCAGCGACACGCGGCCCTGCGTGGCCTTGCGGATATGCGCCACCACGCTGCGCGCCTTGATCGGGCTGCGCTTGAACTGCGCCGCCAGCGGCGAGTGGATCGACGGTAGGTAATCGGTGTACAAGCGGCAGCCGGTCGGCGTGTGCAGGGCGATGCCCCAGCCGTCCTTGTGTTCGCCGGTACGGCCGCCGCGCTCGGAAAAGCCGGCAAAGGAAAAATCTACCGCAGCCGGTTTATGGCTGCTCATCGCGAGGAGTTGGCACATGGTGTACGACCTGGTTAAACGATGACCTCACGATAGCGGTCGCACTGCCCGGGCGGAACGAATGTTTTGGCATATCCATAGGCGAAAGCATTCGTTCAGCTTTCCTGCGCGCGGGCATACGCTGTCGACATTCTCAGTACCCGTAGAGGCGTTCCATGTCATTCCCCATCCTGCAAAAGTACCTGGCGCGTCTATCCGACGCCACCGGCGCTGCTTCCAGCATCTGGCTCGATCACGAGGGCAAGGCGCAAGGGCGGTTTTTTAATTGCACCATGAGTAGCGCGTTCCAGCCGATCCGCCAGCTGGACGGCGGCGCAGCGCAGGCCTACGAAGGGCTGGCGCGCAGTGTGTCGGCGCAGGACCAGGGACTATCGCTGTGGAAGCTGCTCGACCACGCCGCCAGCGACGACGAGTCGATCGAACTCGACCGGCTGTGCCGCATGCTGCACGCGATTAATTTCTTCCGCCAGGCTGGCGAATCGTCGGCCGACCTGTACCTGAACGTGCACGACCGCCTGCTGAGCGCGGTCAGCAGCAATCACGGCCATGCCTTCCGCCGCATCCTCGATGCGCTGGAATTGCCGCTGGGCCGGGTGGTGCTGCAATTGCCGGCGGCCACACCGCAGCAGGGCTGGCTGTTGAATTATGTGTCGGACAACTATCGTCGCAACGGTTTCCGCTTTGCGGTCAATGTGAACAGTCCCCGCGATGGGCTGGGCGTGCTGGATCGTTTGCGGCCGGACGTGTTCAAGCTCGACGCGCGCGAATTGCAGGATCAGAAGGGATTGCTGGAGCTATTGCAGCGCAGTGCTGCGTCCAATGTGGCGGTGGTGTTCAAGCGGGTAGAGACGGAGCAGCACCTGACGGCGTTGCGCGAACTTGGCGCGGCCGCAGGTGTGTCATTGCTGGTGCAGGGTTACTTGCTGGATGAGCCGCGCTCGGTGTTGCTTGGGGAACCGGCGCGGCGCGCAGCATGAGCCGCATTGCGCACACTGATTAGTTCAGTACCCATTTGTATTGCACTTGGGCCCAGACTGGCTCGGCGCCGTTGCTGGCTGGCTTGAATTTGCAAGCGGTGCTGGCGCGCAGCGATGCTTTGTCCAGGGCGACGTGGCCGCTCGACGAGATCACTTTGCTGTCTTTGACATTGCCGTTGGCATCTACCAGCACGGCCAGTTTGACGTTGCCTTGCAGTTCGTCGTCTTGCCATGCGTTGCGGTAGGCTGGTGCGTCGCATTCTGCATCGGCCAGACGTGGCGCGGTGGTAGCTGCGCTAGCTTGGTTCGACAGGGTCGACAGGGTGATCAGGGACAGGGCGGCGATAGAACGGATGATCATGGTAGGCTCCAGTAGTTAGTTCAACGGGAAAACTTAATTCGATGAGTGAACTATACTGCGACGCACCATATATGAATACTTTATTGTTGGAATGCCTGCCATTAGCAAGCTGTATAACTCTGTGGTAAATTCTATTTCCGATACACAATATTCGTATCACTCACGCAGCTGTATCATTTCTTAAGCGTAAGTTAGGGTCATTTGTGTTTCCCTCTGCATAGGCTATAGTAACAACATTGCTTTTCACGGATAGACTATGGCATCGCGCAGAGCTTTCATACAGCAGGGGTTAGGGCTGACCGCTGCGAGTTTTTTATCTGTGCCCTTGATCGGCTGTGCCACCAGCACGCCGGTGCGGCATAGCAGCACGACGGCTTCCAGCAAGCCGGTCGTCAAACCGGCGGCGCCAGTTCAGGCGCAGGCGCAAAGCATGCCGCGCGCCGCCGACCAACTGGCCCCATCCGGCGCCGGCATGAACGGCATGGAACCGCCACCCGATATTTTCGACGCCCAGGCGCTTGACCTGGAATTCTGGCTGCGTCCGCGCACTATTGAAGTGGTGCGTCCGGCCAGCAAGGAGCGCGCCAAGTTGCTGTACTGGAAAGACGGCGAAATTATCGAATCGGCTTACCAGGACTTGTGCCATTTGCTGCGCGACGTCAACGGCGGCAACGAGACCCGCACCATCGATCCCAAACTGTTTGAAACGCTGTGGGGCACGCAAGCCTTCGTGCAGCGCTACGGTATCGATGCGCCGCTGGAAATTTTGTCCGGCTACCGCACGCCGGCTTCCAACCAGAAGCTGCGCGAAGCCGGGGTGCCGGCCGCGCGCCAGTCGCTGCACATGGTCGGCCGCGCCGCCGACATCCGCATCGCCACGCTCAATGCCGAGGTGCTGGGCGGGCTGGTCAAGAGTTTCCGCCAGGGCGGCGTCGGTTTCTATTACCGCGCCGGTCCGCGCGGCGGCTGGATCCACGCCGACACCGGCTTGCAGCGCACCTGGAAGGGTTGAGCGCGATCGGCTACACTGGCGTCTTGGCAACGCAACAGGATGAGCATGCAAGACAACAATGAGCCGCCACGCTTCCGTCCGGTGACGTGGAGCGGGCTGGAAACGCCCGTCGACGTGGAACTGTGGATCGAAGAGCACAACCAGGCTTTGCAGCAGCATATCGGCAAGAACGAGACTGGCTATGGGGTCTGCTTCACGCTGGCCGAGGGCGGCGAGATCTATCTGCAAACCACGCAGGACGGCCATCTGGTGCTGGACGTGACCGACGAAGCGTCCTGGGTGGCGCCGCTGATCATGGCGGCCGCGCGCGTTGCCGAAGCACCGGCCGGGTCGCTGTGGGTGCTGCCGGACGATAAGCTGGTGCAGTTGATGATAGGCTTGAGCGGTTTGATCGCCAGTTCTATCCTGGTCGTTGGCCATAACTTCGGCCTGCGTCGTCGCATGGGCGCCTGGTAGGCGTCCGCCCTGAAAGGAATTCCATGTTGAAACGTGAATTTATGCTGGCGCTGGTTGCGCTGAGCCTCGCTGTGCCGGCTTCGGCGGCCGACCTGCTGGCCACCGTCAAGGCGCGCGGCACGCTGAAGGTCGCGACCGAAGGCACCTATCCGCCGTTTAACTACCGCGAGAAGAATGGCGAACTGGCCGGCTACGACGTCGACGTCGCGCGCCTGGTCGCCAGCAAGCTGGGCCTGAAAGTGGAATTCGTCACCAGCGAGTGGGCCAGCATCCTGGCCGGGCTGGCGGCGGGCAAGTATGACGTGATTGTCGCCCAGGTCGGCATCAATCCCAAACGCGAGCAGGCCTTCGATTTTTCCGCACCGTATATCTACTCGATGCCGCAGCTGATCGTCCGTAACAACGAGACGGCCGGCTACAAGTCGCTGGCCGACCTCAAGGGCAAGAAGCTGGGCGTGGGGCAGGGCAGCGTCTACGAGCAGCAGGCCAAGGCTGCGACCGGCATCGAAGTGCGCAGCTATGCGGCGGCGCCGGACACCATGGCGGACCTGGCGGCCGGCCGCATCGACGCCGCACTCAACGATAGCCTGATGTCGGCCTATCTGCTGAAGATCTCCAAACTGCCGATCAAGGCTGGCGCGCAGGTCGGCGCGGTCGAGCGCATGGGCATTCCGTTCAAGAAGGGCAATCCCGAATTCAAGCAGGCGCTGAACAAGGTACTGGCGGACGCGGCGGCAGACGGCAGCCTCAAGGCCATCTCGCTGAAGTGGTTCGGCGTCGACGTCAGCAAGGCGCCGTAAGCGATGGAGTTGCTGGACCTGCTGCGCGAAGCCGCGCCGGTGATGCTGCGCGGCGCCGGCTATACGGTGCTGTTTGCGCTGGCGGCGATGGTGGGCGGGCTGCTGATCGGTTTCCCGGTGGCGGTGCTGCGCATGCTGCCGTACCGCCTGCTGGCGTGGCCGGCCGGCGTGTATGTCAGCCTGATGCGCGGCACGCCGCTGCTGGTGCAGATGTTCGTCATCTACTACGGCCTGCCCAGTGTCGGCATTGAATTTACGCCGGTCACGGCCGGCATCCTGGCGCTCAGTTTGAACTCCGGCGCCTTCCTGTCGGAGAGCCTGCGCGGCGCGATTTCCTCGATCAGCCAGGGCCAGTGGGCGGCCAGCTACAGCCTCGGCCTGGGCTACTGGCGCACGCTGTACTACGTGGTGCTGCCGCAGGCGCTGCGGGTAGCGGTGCCTGCCATGAGCAATACGCTGATCAGCCTGATCAAGGATACTTCGCTGGTGTCGGTCATCACGCTGACCGAGCTGATGCTGTCGACCAAGGAAGTCATCGCCACCACCTTCCAGCCGCTGCCGCTGTACCTGAGCGCGGCGGCCATTTATTGGCTGCTCAGCCTGCTGTTCGAGGCGCTGCAACGGCGCGCGGAACAACGCTTGAACCGCGCACACCGCAGCAGATAAGCGGTACGCTCGACATCCCCGTTGCGAGATGTTAGTCTTAAAACATCAACCAAGGGGGTGTATGGATAAGACTATGCACGCTGAGATTGCTGGCCTGTCGGTATTGCCGGGGCAGGCTGCGATCGAGCCTTATGCTATCAATGCAAACGCTGATGCGGCCGCCGCCGATGCCGTCGAGCCATCATGGTTCAACGACATCTACCTACTGGCGCCGGTCGGCTATTTCGTGTTGTCGTTCGATACCACCATCTTGCAGATGAATGTGGTCGGTGCCGATCAGCTCGGCATTCCGCGCGCCAATCCCGAGCGGGCCACGCTACGCCAGTTCGTGGCGCCGCGCTTCCACGACGACTTCGACCGTTTCCTGCGGCGCGCCGTCAACAGCGCCCAGCCCGAACAATGCAATCTGCAGATGCTGCGCGGCCGCGACCGCCAGGGTTTTCCGGTGTCGCTGCGCGCCAGCGCCGACAGCAGCGGCCAGGCCGTGCGCGTGGTGCTGGAGCCGGCCGAAGGCAAGCTGCCGGCGCTGGAGCACAGCGAGGAACGCTTCCGCCGCATCGTCCACAATGCCGAGGAAGGGATCTGGGAAATCGACGCCGCCGCCCGTACCAGCTTCGTCAATCCGAAGATGGCGCAGATGCTCGGCTACAGTATCGAGGAGATGCTGGAACAGCCGCTGGTGGCCTTCATGGACGAGGAAGGCCGCACCATCCTCGAACGCAATATCGCGCGCCGTCAGCAGGGCCAGGCCGCGCGCCACGAGTTCAAATTCCTCCGCAAGGACGGCGCCGAGCTGTGGGCCACGCTGGCCACCAATCCGATCTTCGACAGCGAGGGCGGCTACCGTGGCGCGCTGGCGCTGGTCAGCGACATCACCGACAGCCGCGCCTCCGCCGAGCTGATCTGGCAGCAGGCCAACTTCGACACGTTGACCGCGCTGCCCAACCGGCATATGTTCCAGGACCGCCTCGGCCAGGAGCTGAAGAAGGCGCGCCGCGAAGGCTTGCTGCTGGCGCTGCTGTTCATCGATCTGGACGGTTTTAAAGCCGTCAACGACACGCTTGGCCATGCGCAGGGCGACGCCTTGCTGGTGGAAGCGGCGCGCCGTATCGGCCGCTGCGTGCGCAATTCGGACACGGTGGCGCGCCTGGGCGGCGACGAGTTCATCGTCATTCTGCCGGGGCTGGAACAGGTTGATGGCGTCGACCGCATCGCCCAGAGCATGCTGACACTGCTGAGCAGGCCGTTCGTGCTGGACGGCGCGCAGCCGTCGATCTCGGCCAGCGTCGGCATCGCGCTGTATCCGGCCGACGCCAGCGCGTCCGATGAGCTGCTGCGCGCGGCCGACCAGGCCATGTACGCTGCCAAGCAAAGCGGCCGCAACCGCTACAGCTATTACACGCAAGATCTGCAACTGGCGGCGCAGGCGCGCCAGCAGGCCACGCTGGATCTGCGGACGGCGCTGGCGCAGCAGCAGTTCGCGCTGCATTACCAGCCCATCGTCAATCTGCGCAGCGGCAAGATCGAGCGCGCCGAAGCGCTGCTGCGCTGGCGCCATCCGCAGCGCGGACTGCTGGCGCCGGCCGAATTCCTGCCGTGCGCCGAAGCCGGCGGCATGATGCTGGAAATCGGCGACTGGGTGTTCCGCCAGGCCGCGCAGCAGGCGCGCCAGTGGCAGGACGAGCTGGGCAAGGGCTTCCAGGTCAGCATCAACCAGTCGTCGGCGCAGTTGCGCGGCGATACCGCGCTGTATGTGGACTGGCTGCGCCATGCGGCGGAGCTGGGCCTGGCGCCGCGCAGCATCGTGCTGGAGATTACCGAAGGCGTGCTGATGGACGCCAGCCGCGCCGCCGAACGCCTGCGCGACCTGCGCGAGATGGGCTTGCAGGTGGCGCTGGATAATTTCGGCACTGGCTATTCCTCGCTGTCGCATCTCAAGCATTTCGGCATCGACCTGCTCAAGCTGGACCGCAGCTTTATCCAGCATCTGGCCAACGACAGCGGCGACCTGGCGATGTGCGAGGCGCTGATCGTCATGGCCCACAAGCTGGGGCTGCGGGTAGTGGCGGAGGGCGTGGAGACGGCGGCGCAAAGCGGCTTGCTGGCCATGGCCGGCTGCGATTATGCCCAGGGATATGCGTTTGCCGGCGCGCTGCCGGCGCAAGAACTGGCCGCTCTGGCCAAGCGCGGCCTGCAGCTACTGCACTAACGGTTCAAGAACGCAGGCGCAGCAGCGACATCACGCGCTCGCGGCTGATGCCGGCCAGCGCCGAGGTGATCGACAGCAGCGACTGGTAGCCGGGCTGCTTGGTGGTGGAGACGAAATTCTGCGCCACCTGGTCCATGCCGCCCTTGGTGGCGGTCGGATCGGCGCTTTGCACGCGGGCCGCGACCTGGGCCAGCGCCTGGCGCACCGAGGCGATCGACTGCTCGACCTTGGACAGCGACTGCACCACCTGGGCCAGCGTGGTGCGGATCGATTCGAGGTCGGTGGTTTGCCAGGTGTCCGGATCGACTTGCGGCGCCTCCGCATCGGCCTTGACGCGGGTCAGCTGGCCGCCGGGGAAGCGGATGCCGCCGCCCTGCAGGGAGATGGTGTCGCGCACATTGGCCCACTGCGATTCCGCGGTGGAAAAGGTCAGCTGGCCGTCGTCGCTGATCTCGGCGCGCACGCCGGCCGGCGCCAGCGCGTCATTGAAGCGCTGAGCAATCTGCTCGTCGCTCAAGCCCGGCTCCAGCACCACCGAGCGCACATTCTGGCCGCCGCCAATAGAGACGGCGATCACCTCGCGGGCGCCGCCGCGCAGGTTGCTCAGGTTCAGGCCGCGCACGGTGAAGCTGGTGTTGCTGCCCTTGGTGCTGAAATTCAGCTGGCTGTCGAGCGTGCCGCCGGAGGCGCTGGTGCGGCTGCGCCAGCTGTTGCTAAACTGGCGCACCCGTGCTTCCAGCGCGCCGTCGGAACGCTGGCGGGTCGCCAGCCGGGTGCTGAGGTCGGATTTCAGGCTGCGCAGCTGGGCCGCGCTCTGTTCCAGAAAGTCGAGCGCCTGCTGGGCGCCGGAGATATCGCCTTGCAGCGGCTGGTCCCAATTGCTCAGACCGCGCCGCAGCGGCGCCGCTGCATTATTGGTCGGCGTGACCGGCGTGGCGGTGGCGGCGTTTTCGCCGTTCAAGCCCAGCGCGGTACCGTCCACCGCGCTGGCATTGCTGCCGGCGTTGGCGCCGGGAACAATCACCGGAGGCGTGGAGGCGGACGAAATTTGCATACGAGGCGGCGCTTATAAAATTACAGGATGTTGAACAGCGACAGGCCGCTGATTTTGGCGTAAGCCTTGTACGAGGCTTGCAGCGCCGTGTTATAGCCGTTCAGCTCGACGGTGGCCTGGCCGTAGTCCAGCGAATTCAATTCGAAAATCGCGTTCTGGTTCGACAGGCTGACGTTGGCGTGATTGCCGTTCAGCGTGTCCATGACGTTTTGCGCGCCGCCGAAGGTGGCGATCTTGCCCGCTACCAGCTCCAGCGTCGCGCTGGTGCTGTCCATGCTGTCGGCAATGGCGGCCTTGACTGCTGGATCGCCCGGGTCGACGGTGGTCTGCGACAAGGCATCGATGGTGGTGTCCAGCTTGTTGAGCATGCCTTCCAGACCGGAGACGTCAACGTTGACGGTCTGGCTGATACCGTTGCCGATCACCGACTTCTGCTGATTGGTGTTGCCGCTGAAGGTGTAGCGCGAACCGAGCGGCGCGCTGGCATCGTAACTGATGGCCGGGGTGCCGGTAGCGGTGCCGGAGAACACATAATTGCCCTCCTGGTCTTTTTCGTTGGCGCTGTACAGCAGGCTGTCGCGCAGTGAAGTGAAGGTGGTCACCATGGACTTCAGGTCGTCGCCGGTGTTGCTGCCGTCGGCCGCCAGCACCAGCTGGTCGTGGGCCTGGGTGATGTCGTTGACCATGCTCTGCAGATAGGTCTCGTTGGACGACAGGCGGATCTTGATGGCGCCGATATTGTCCTGGTACTGGCCGAGGATGGCTTCCTCGCGCGCCAGGCGCGACAGGCGCACGGCGGTGACCGGATCGTCGGACGGTACCTGGATCTTGTTGCCGCTGGACATTTGCGCGCTCAGCGAGGACAACTGGCCCTGGTTGTATTGCAGGCTGCGCGTCATGGTGGCCTGGAATTGACTGGTGGCGATACGCATGAAGCTCTCCTTAACCGAACATTTGCAGCGTGGATTCAAACAGGGTATTGGCCACGGCAATCACCTTCATATTGGCCTGATACATATTCTGGAATTCCACCAGGTTGATGCCTTCTTCGTCGCTGTTGACGGCGCTGGTGGATTTCCAGTCGTCTTCCGCCTGCGAACGGACGGTGGTGGCGGTCGCCAGCAGGGCCTGGTTTTGCTGGCTCTGGATGCCCAGCTTGCCGACCAGCTGGGTGTCGGCGTCGCTCAGCACCACGTCGGTGTTGCCGAGCGAGGACAGCTGGATCTTCTGACCCTTGACGTCAATCAGATTCTGCAGATTGCCGCTGTCGCCCGGCGTGCCGTCGCTGGAGAACGCCAGGCCGCCACTGGTAAAGCCGTCACTGATTTGCATGATGCCGGTGGTGGCGGGCACCTCGAACATCGGCTCGCCGGTGACGCCCGGGGCGGTGTAGCCGGTGGCCTGGGCGGCGTTGATCCGCGTTGCGACCTGGTCAGCCAATTCCTTGATCGAGGTCTGCAGCGGAATCAGCGTGTTTTGCTTGAAGTCGCCCAAACCGCCCAGCTGACCGCCGACCTTGGTGTCGTCCAGCGTGAACTTGACATTCGAGTAGCTCAGCTGCAGCACCGGCGAACCGCTTTCGGTGCTGTAGGACACGGTCGAGGCGGAGTCGCTCATCACCAGCGGCTCGCCGCTCTTCAGCGAGACGTTGACGCTGCCGTTCGGGTTGTAGACCACGTCCACGCCGACCTGCGCCGAGACGCTGTCGATCAGCTGTTCGCGCTTGTCCATCAGCGCCGAGGTGTTGGTGCCGGTGCCGCCGACCGAGACGATCTGCTTGTTCAGCAAGGCAATGCCGGCCAGCGATTCGTTCAGCGACGGCAGGATCGCCTGCTGCTGCTGGGTGACCGAGATCACCTGGTTGGCAGCCACGTTGTAAATCGAGTTGAACTGCTGGGCCATGGAGTTGGCCGTGGTGACCACCTGCTGGCGCAGCGGGCTGGAAGTCGGATCGACGCCGGCCGCATTGAGCGCCTTGAAAAAGTTGTCGATGCCATAACTGATACTGGACTGCTCGTCGCTCATGACCGTTTCCAGCGCCGTCAGGTAAGGCTGGGTCTGCGCGTGTGCGCCCAGATCCGAATTGGCGCGCCACATCTGTTGCAGCTGGTAGGTATTGCTGAAGCGCAGCAAGGAACCAATTTGCACGCCATTGCCCGCCGACAGCGTGCCCGGATCGGACGCGGTCGCCTTCAGCAGCACGCCCTGGCGGGTGTAGCCCGGGGTCTGGACGTTGGCCAGATTCTGGCTGACGGTATTCAGTGCGGCCTGGGCGGCCAGGGCGCCCGACAGTGCGTTATAAGTAATGGTCATGGTGCGGGTCTTTTCCTGGTGAAGTCCGAGGAACCCGTGGCGCGCTGCACAACGCCGGCGCCCACGGGTCCGATAGTAATAAGGGGCGACCGTTTATTGCTGCTGATTAAGCGATTCCGGAGAATTTTGCGATTCGGAAACTTTTGCGGAGGAATTATTGACGGCGACCGTGGTGGCGGGGACGGCCGGGGCGGCCGGCAGCAGCTGGCGCAGGATGGCGTCGGCCACGCCGAAGGCGCGTTTGCCGGCCAGCTGGTCGGCCACCAGGTTGTCGGCCATGTCCAGCATGTCCTGGTTGATGCGGTCCTTGCTCGGGCTGTCGTCGGCCGCCAGCGCGCGGGTGCCGTCGCGCATCTGGTGCAGCATGTGGCCGATGAAGAAGCTTTCAAACTTGACCGCCGCCTCGGTGGCCTTGGCGCGGTAGGCCGGATCGACGGTGTCGCCCGGCGCCGCCGCTTGCGGCGCCACGGCGGTGCTGCTCAGCTGGCCGGCGACGCCGTTGGCCAGGTTGCGGTCGAGGGGAGTGTCGAAGTTCATGCGGAATCCTTAAATGACGACCAGTTCGCCTTCGATGGCGCCGGCCTGATCGAGCGCCTGCAGGATCGCCATGATGTCGTCCGGGGTGGCGCCGAGGCTGTTGACCACGTCGATAATCGATTGCAGCTTGGCGCCGGCCGGCCATTTGAACATCTGGGCCGGGCCCTGGTCGGCGCTGACCTGCGACTGCGGCGACGACACGGTGGTGCCGCCGGCCAGCGCGTTCGGCTGGCTGACCTTGGTCGATTCGGAAATCACCACCTTCAGCGAACCGTGGGTGACGGCGGCGGCGCGCACGCGCAGGCCTTCGGCGATCACCACGGTGCCGGTGCGGGAATTGAACACCACTTTCGGCGCATCTTCGCCCACTTCCACATTCATCGACTCCAGCTTGGCCATGAAGGCCACGCGCTGGGTCGGATTGGCCGGCGCCACCACGTCGACGCTGGTGGCGTCGCTGGCGGTGGCGATGTCGCCGAAGCGCTTGTTGATCGAGTTGACGATGTTGATCGCCGTTTCAAAGTGGGGATGGCGCAGCGACAGGCGCACCGACGGCTTGGTGTTGAAGTCGCTCGGGATTTCGCGTTCGATATTGGCGCCGCTTGGAATGCGGCCGGAGGTCGGCGTGTTGACGGTAATCGACGAGCCCGACTTGCCCTGGGCGCTGTAGCCGCCCACCACCACATTGCCTTGCGCCAGCGCATAGGTTTCGCCGTCGGCCGCGCGCAGTGGGGTCAGCAGGAGGGCGCCGCCGCGCAGGCTCTTGGCGTCGCCCATCGACGACACCACCACGTCGATCGACTGGCCCTTGCGGTAGCCGGGCGGGAACACCGCCGACACCATCACGGTGGCGACGTTTTTCGATTTGGCGTCAGTGCCGTCCGGCACCTTGACGCCGAACTGCTTGAGCATATTGATCACGGACTGGCTGGAGAACTTGACCTGGGTCGAGTCGCCGCTGCCGTTCAGGCCGACCACCAGGCCGTAGCCGACCAGCGGATTGTCACGCACGCCCTCGATGGCGACCAGATTGCGCAGCGCCTGCGCGGCCTGCACCGGCAGGGTGGCGCCCAGCGTCATGCTGAGCGCCAGGGACACGGCGATAAACTTGCGGAAATTCATGTGGTCACCCGTCTTTCAGTAAAACTCAGAACGGCATCAATGGGCCGTTGAAGAAGCGCGTCAGCCAACCCGGCTGCTGGGTTTCGGCCAGCGTGCCTTGCGCCGAGTAGGCGATGCGGGCGTTGGCGATGCGTTGTGACGACACCTGGTTGTCGGCGTCGATATCGGCCGCGCGCAGGTAGCCGCGCAGGCGCACATATTCTTCGCCGTTGTTCAGGGTCAGGGTTTTTTCGCCGGAGATGCGCAGCAGGCCGTTCGGCAGCACTTCCTGCACGATCACGGTGATGGCGCCGGTCAAGGCGTTCTGCTGGGTGCTGGTGGCGTCGCCGGCAAAGGTGTTGGAGGCGCCCAGGCCGATCGCCGCCTTGCCGAAGGTCTTGCCCAGCAGATTAGGCGCGTTGATGTTGTCGGCCGACTGCTTGGAATAGCTGGTGCCGGCCTTCTTGCTGGCCTGTGTGGTTTCCAGCAGGTTGACGGTGACCACGTCGCCGACGCGGAAGGCGCGGCTGTCCGAGGTCAGCGACAGGCCGACGTCGGAGCTGAACACGCCGCCCGAGACGCCGCGCGGGCCGCTGTTGCGAGCCGCCGGTGGCGGTTCGTCGGACGGACCGGGCCGCACCGCCGGCGGCTGCAACTGGGCGCAGCCGGCCAGGGCCAGCGTCGCCAGCAGCAGCGTGGAGCGCAGTGCGGTGTGCATCAGCGTGCCGCCGCCGACAGGTACTGCAGCATATTGTCGGCTGCCGACAGCACCTTGGTGTTCATCTCGTAGGTGCGCTGGGCTGCAATCATGTCGACCATCTCTTCGACCACCTGGACGTTCGAGCCTTCCAGCGTGCCTTGCTTGATCTTGCCCCACTGGGCGGTACCCGGCTGGCCTTCGGTCGGCGTGCCCGACGACGGCGTTTCGGCGAACAGGTTCTCACCCAGGGCCAGCAGGCCGGTCGGGTTGATGAACGAGGTCAGCGTCAGCTGGCCCAGCGCCTGCGGCGTGACGTTGTCGGCGATCTTGGCCGACACGGTGCCGTCTTCGCCGATGGTCAGCGCGGTGGCGTTGGCCGGCACGGTGATCTGCGGAATCAGCGGCAGGCCGCTGGCGTTGACCAGGATGCCATTGGCGTCGACCTGCAACTGGCCGGCGCGGGTGTAGGCGGTTTCGCCGTTCGGCTGGCGCACCGACAGGAAGCCATTGCCCATCACCGAAATGTCGAGGTCGCGGCTGGTGGTTTGCAACACGCCCTGGGTGAACACCTTCTGGGTGCCGACCAGGTGCACGCCGTTACCCAGCTGCACGCCGGACGGCGCCAGCGTGTTGTTGTCGGCGCGCTGTGCGCCTGGCTGTGCTTCGACCGAGTAGAACAGGTCTTCGAACACCGCGCGGTCGCGCTTGAAGCCGACCGTGTTGGCATTGGCCAGATTATTGGCGATGGTTTGCAGCTTCATGTCCTGAGCTTGCACGCCGGTTTTGCTGATCCACATTGCTGGATTCATGATTTCTCCCTGGTGGTGTGTGGTTAGCTGCCGCTAATCAGGCGGTTGCCGGCTTCGGTCATCGAATCGGTCGACGTAAACAACTTCATCTGGATTTCAAACGTGCGGTTCAGGCTCATGGTGGCGACCATTTCTTCGACCGCCGACACATTGCTGCCTTCCAGGTGGCCGGGCCGCACCACTACGCTCGGGTCGGTGGCCAGCGGCGCGCCATCGCGCGCCACCAGCAGGCCGGCTTCGTTCTTGGTCAGTTCCGATCCTTCGGCCTTGACCAGACGCAGCTTGTCGATGGTTTGCATGATGGTGGTGCCGGGCGCCTGGATCGAAATGGTGCCATCGTTGCCGATGTCGATACGGGTGTACTCCGGCAGCGTGATCGGACCGCCTTCGCCCATCACCACGTCGCCGTTGACGCGCAGCGTGCCGGTTTCATCCAGCACCATATTGCCGGCGCGGGTGTAGGCTTCGCCGCCACCGGCGGTCTGCACCGTCAGGAAGCCGGCGCCGGCCACCGCCACGTCGAGCTCGCGGCCGGTGCTCTTCATCGTGCCCGGTTTGGTCGACACGCTATTGGCCTGCAACTGCGCCATGTGGCGGTCGTCGTAGCCGTAGCCGTTGACGGTCTGCGCGGTGGTCAGCTCCATATTGGCGCGGAAACCGCCGGTGTCGACGTTGGCCAGGTTGTTGGCGTGGACCTGTTGGCCGCGCAGGGCCCGTTCGGCCCCGCTCATGGCGGTGTAAATCAGCGCATCCATCGGTTAGTCCTTAGATCGCCTGCATCAGCGATTGCAGCATGGTGCTTTCGGTCTGGATCACTTTGGAGTTGGCCTGGTAGTTACGCTGCGAGGTCATCAGACCGACCAGTTCCGAGGTGATGTCGACGTTCGACTGTTCCAGCGTGGCGACGTTCAGCGTGCCGTTGACACCGACACCGGCGACGTCGGTATTGGCGGTGCCGGAGGCGGTCGAGGCTTCCCAGCTGGTGTCGCTGACCTGGGTCAGGCCCTGCTCGTTGGCGAAGGTGGCCAGCACCACGCGGCCGACGGTCTGGCTCTGGCCGTTGGTGTACTTGGCGATCACCGAACCATCGGTACCCAGCGAGACGCCGGAAAATGCGCCGGCGCTGTAACCGTCAACCGGCGAGTTGGAGGCGGTTGAGGTCTCGCCGGCGAAGTAGGTGGTGCCGGTGTAGTCGATGGTGACGGCGCCGCTCATTTTGGCGCCGCTGGCGAACTTCGGCCACTTGGTGGCGTCGGTGGTGTCCAGCTGCGAAAAATCGAGAGCGTTGACGGTCTTGGTGCTGTCGGCGTCGGCGTTCAGCTGGCCGGTGCCCGGGTCGAATGCCAGTTCCTTGGCCGGGCCGACCAGGTTGCCGTCAAGCGCGTAATTCACCGTCACCGCGCCTGGGCCGGTCATGCTGAAGTACTGCGTCAGCACGTGTTTGGTGCCGACGCTGTCGTACATGTCGGTCGACTTGCTGACGTTGTAGGTAGATGGATCCGGCGGCGTGGTTGGCGTCACGTCGTCTGGGAAAGCGTCCTTCACGGTCCAGTCGGCCGACAGGTTGCCCACATAGGTGGCCTTGGTGGTGATCTGCGCCGGGATCGATTTGTTCGGAATCGCCAGGTCGCCCTCGGCGCCCAGTTCGGTGCTTGGCGGCGTGATCGCCATGCCTTGCACGCGGCGGCCGGAAGCGTCCACCAAGTAACCGTCGAGCGAGGTGTCGAAGATGCCGACGCGGGTGTACTGCATGCTGTTGTTGGCGGTGCGCGTGACGAAGAAGCCGCGGCCGCTGATCGACGCGTCCAGGTTGTTGCCGGTGTTCAGGATGCCGCCCGACAGACCGATGCTTTGCGTGGTCGAACCGACCTGCACGCCGTTCAGCTGGCTGCCGGCCACCAGCGTGGCAAAGTTGGCGCGGTTCGATTTATAGCCGTAGGTGCCGGCATTGGCGATGTTGTGGCTGGTGACGTCCAGCGATTCGTTGATGGCCTGGATGCCGGACAGTGCGATATCGAAACTCATGATGGACCTTCCTGAAGAATGGGCAGATTAAATGGTGGTGGCGGCTTTGCCGTTGAAGGCGGACAGCGTGTCGGAACCGGTATCGCCGACATTCGAGACGTTCAGCTGCACGCTGCCGTTGGACAGCAGGCGCACATTGTTCAGGCGGCCCTGGATGTTGACGCTCGGGGTCTCCTTGCTGCTGGTTTCCAGCGCGACCGTGTAGCTGCCGGCCGGCAGGCCGAGGTTGGCCGGGTCGATGCTGAAGTCGACAATGCCCGGCGCCTGCGTGCCCAGCGCCACTTCGTGGCGGGCGCCGTCGCTGCCGGTCAGTACAAGCGTGGTGCTGGTGCTGGCCGCGGTCAGCGTGGCCTGGCCGGTAACCTTGGTGCTGCCGTCCAGCTTGACCGTGCTGGTGTTGATCATGACGTCGGAGCCGACCTGGCCGCCCAGCGCCATGACTTGCAGGCTCGACAGCGCGCTGGCGCTGGCCGAGGTGATGCTGGCCATGTTCTGCAGCGATTCGGTCTGCGACAGCTGGGTCAGCTGCTGGACGAATTGCGCCGGATCGGTCGGCGACAGCGGGTCCTGGTTCTGGATCTGCGCCACCAGCAGCTTGGTGAACATATCCGACGTTTCACTGGCGGTGTTACCGGTGATGCTGGTGCCAGTGGTGGTGCCGGTGCTGCTGTTGTTATTAAGGAGACTGACGGTCATGACTTAGCCTTCACCGAGTTTAAGGAGGGATTGCTGCATCGTGCGGATGCGGCCGAGAACTTCAACATTGGTCTCAAAGGCGCGCGAGGCCGACATCATGTCGGTCATCTCGGCCACCTGGTTGACGTTGGGGTAGAACACCATGCCGTCGCCGTTGGCCATCGGATTGCCCGGCTCGTAGACCTGGCGCAGCGGCTCGGCCGACTGCACCACGTCCAGCACCTGCACTTTGCCGCCGGCGCTGGCCATGCCGTCCGGGCTGTCGCCCATGACGGCGGCAAACACCGGCTTGCGGGCACGGTAGGTGTCGGCTTCGGTGCCGGCCACGGAATCGGCATTGGCCAGGTTACTGGCGATGGTATTGAGGCGCACAGTCTGGGCCGCCATGGCCGAACCGGCAATCTCGGAAATATTCTTGAACGACATCTGATACTCCTGTGACGGCCGCTTATTGACCGCTGATGGCCTTGGCCAGACCCTTGAAGCGCATATTGGCGAAGGTCAGGCTGGTCTGGAAATCGGTGGCGTTCTGCGAGAAGGCGGCTTGTTCGACGCCGATCTCGACGGTGTTGCCGTCGCGCGTAGGGTGGTAGGGCACGCGGAACAGGTTGGCGCTTTCGCCGCCGTCGCCGATGTCGCCATTGCCTTCGGCCTGGACATTGGCCAGCGTGGCGCTGAAGTCCATGTCGCGGGCCTGGAAGCCCGGCGTGTTTTCATTGGCGATGTTGGCCGCCAGGATGCGGGTGCGGTCGGCGCGCAAGGCCAGTGCATCGGCGTGGACGCCAGCCGCATCTTTGAAGTTAATGCCCATCTTCTTCCCCTGTGTGACGTTGCAGTAAAACGCATCGGCATGAGTACCAGTTGCTACTTGCCATGTAGAATGGCGGCCAAGCCCTGGTGGGCCACCGCTTCCGGCATCATAGTAGAGGTATTGCTCATGTTCAACAAACCTATTGTAACTGTTTCGGCCCGTAAGTTGCTGGTTTGCATTTCATTTTATTTGCCAACGGTCGCCTTTAGTGCGGTCACTGCCGAGCAGGTGCCGCCGCTCGTGGAAAAAGCCGCGCACGACCATGTCGCGCGCTGGACAGCGTCGAGCGGCTTGATCGAACCGCAATTCAGCGTCACCGTCGTGCCGGGTTCGCGGCCGTTGGCGGCCTGTTCCCAAGGCGTCACGGTGCAGGGCGCCGATACCCGGCAACCGGCGCGCATGCGTTTCATCGCCGTTTGCGCCGGCGCCGGCGGCTGGCGGTACGAGTTCATCGTGCGCGCCCAGATCAGTGCGCGCATTGCCGTCATGGCAAATGACTTGGCGATTGGTAAAGTTCTGGCAGACGAAGATGTGTTGCTGGAGCGCCACGAAATCGGCTCATTGACCGACGTCATCAGCGATCCGCAAGACGTGGTCGGCATGAGCGGCAAGCGGGCGCTGCGGGCTGGCGAGGTAGTGCGCAAGACGCTGCTGATGGCGCCGACGGTGGTCAAGCGCGGGGACCCGGTGCGGATTGTCGCGCGCCGCGATGAAATCGAGGTCAGTATGGCTGGCGAGGCGCTGGACGCCGGCGCCCGTGGCGACACGGTGCGGGTGCGCAATGCCAACGGCACGGTGATCCGCGCCCGCGTAACCGGCGCCGCCACGGTGGAACCCATGTCGATGCCGGTCACGGCTAGTTCTCCGTCGGAGTAGGACTGAGTTTGCCGCCGCGCTGCAATTGCGTGGCCACCTTGCTCAGCTTGTCTGCATAGTTGGGATCGGTGGCATAGCCGGCCTTGGCCAGTCCGCTGGCGAAGGCGCGTGCATCGCTGCCGGTGTTGAGGGCGGCCGCGTAGCGCGGATTGCTGGTCAGCAGATCGGCGTAGTCGCGGAAGGCGCTGCGTGTGTCCGGGTAGCTGCGGAAGCGCTCGGTCTTCTTCAGCAATGCGCCATGTTCGAATTCGGTGGTGCTGGCGACGGCGACGTCACCCTGCCAGCTGCTGCCGGCCTTGACCCCGAACAGGTTGTTGGCGTTGGCGGCGCCGTTCTTCAGCGGTTGCTTGCCCCAGCCCGATTCCAGCGCCGCATGGGCGGCCACCAGTTCCGGCGCCACGCCCAGCTTGTCGGCGGTTTCCTTGGCCCACGGCTGGATGGCGGCCAGGAATTGCTGCTGGCTGTCGCTGTCGACGCCATTCTCTTCGTCGATGACGCCGCTGGCGCGGTTGCGCAGCGCCATGGCTTGCAAGCTCATGGCCTGGGACGGGGCGACGTCGCTGGGAAAGCCGCCGTCGCCCTTGGCGATGTAGGTGGCGACGTCGGTCTGGACCTGCTGAAAGGCGCTGCTGAAGCTGCCGGCAGACGCAACACCGCCAGTGGCTGCGGTTGGGCGGCTGGCGGTCATATTGGAAACGGTGGCGGCAGTGGGGGCGGTGGCTTGCATCCCGCTAAGCTGGCGCATAAATCTGCTCCTCGCCATGCAGCACGCGCTGCATGATGGTGTATTGCTCGGCCAGCAAATCGCCGTTGCGTTTGCTGAGGCGCTTGCACTCGAGCACCGCAGTTTCCAGCGATGCCCAGTCAGCCTCCATTTTCTCCCGTGCCGCATTTTTCAGCAAGGCAAAAGCCTGAGCCATATTGCCAGTTTCACCAACTAAACGTTGTACCAGCGCCACGCGATCGCTGCGGCGTTGCTGCATGGCGTCGACTAGCGTGCCGATACCTTCGGCGGCGGCCTGCAGTTCGCTGGCTTTGTGGCGCAGCGAGGCGCGGAATTGTTCGTGCAGCAGTTCCTGCAACTGCGCATAGGCTTGCAGGTCATCGGCGATACCGGCCAGCAGGGCGCGCATGGCGTCCTGGCGGCTGAGGTTGCTTACTGCGGTGCTAACCGTCACTGTTCGCTCCCGTGGAAGCGCTGGATCAAGCCGGCCAGCTTGGCCGGGTCGAACGGCAGTTCGCCCTTGGCCAGCGCATCGCGCAGCATGTCGATTTTTTCCTGGTCGATTTCCGGCATCTCGCGCATCGCCTGCAGCGCCGGCTGCATGACCGACGATTGCAACGGTGCGGCGGACGGGGCGGGCGCCAGTGCCTCGGCGGCGTCGGCCGGGGCGCTGTCGGCTACGCGCTGGACGGCCAAGCCGTCCGGAGTCGATGTCGAGATTCTCATGCGGGTGCCTCTTGTTGGCTTGGTTTCCATACGTCTGTCTTATTTGTTGCGTCGCGGATCACGCAACGGACTGTCGCCCTGGCCGGTGAGCTGGTTGCGCAGCTTCTGCAACACGGTGGCGTCCGGCAATGCGGTGTCGACATCGTGGATCAGGGCGCTGCTGTTTTCCGGCATGCCGAACATGGCGGCAATGGTCTTGGCCTGGGCGGTGGTCAGAATCAGCAATTCGATGCGGCGGTTGACGCCGGCGTCGACGCGCTTGGTGTCGAGCGGCGCACGGTCGGCCATGCCCACCACTTGCAGCACCGATTCCGGATTCATCGAGCCGGCCAGCAGCTGGGCGCGGGCCGACATGGCGCGGTTGGCCGACAAGGTCCAGTTGGAGAAGGCGGCATAGCTGGTGTCGGCGTATTGCAGCGAATCGGTGTGGCCGACGATCAGCATCTGGTTTTCCATCTGCTTGAACAGCGGCCCCATCTTGCGCAGCAGCGCGCGGAACTTGTCGGTCGGCACCGCGCTGCCGCGCACGAACATGCCCTGGCGGTCGGTGTCGTGCATCATCACGCGCAGGCCGTAAGGCGTGATCACCGCTTCCAGATTCGAGGTCAGGCCGTAGTCGGCGCTCATCTTGGTCAGCGCCTTGGACAGCGCGGCCAGGTCGTCCGGGCTGTCATAGCGTACCTTGGACGATGGTTCGGACGGGATGTCGGTCTGCTCGGCCTGGGCCTTCTTGGTGCCTTCGGTTTCGGTGCTGCCGAAGTGCGGCATCGGGAAGCGGTCGATCAGGCTGCCGCGCGGGCCGCCGACCTGCTCCGGCATCACGCCCTTGCCCTGGTCGGTCTTGGCGCCGTCGGCCTCGGTCAGGATCTGTTGCAGCGACTCGGTATTGCGCGCCGCCATCAGCCACAGCACCAGGAACAAACACATCAGCGCGAGACAGAAGTCGGCGAACGCTACTTTCCAGGCGCCGCCGTGGTCGTCGTGCTTGTGCTTGCCGCCACCACGCTTGATGATGGTCTGGTCATGCGCTTTATCATGCGGCTTTAGCACCACGTCCTCCGCGACCAGAGTTGTCGGACGAACCGCTGTCGCGGCCTTCCAGATCGTTGATCCAGCGTTCCAGCTGGGCGAAGCTTGGCTTGATGTTCAGCTGTACCAGGCGGCGGCCGGCGTCGATCGCCAGCAGCGGCGGTTTGCCGGCCACGTGGGTGACCAGCACCACCTTGACGGTTTCCTTGTTGGCGGCTTCCGAGTTGACCAGCTGTTTCAGCATATTGCACAGTGGATCGATCAGGCCGTAGCACAGGAAAATACCAATGAAGGTCCCGACCATGGCGGCGCCGACGTGCTCGGCGATCTCGCCCGAGGTGGCGCCTTCGCTCACCGTGTTCATGGTGATCACGATCCCCAGCACCGCCGCCAGAATGCCGAAGCCCGGCATCGCTTCGCCGATCTTGTTGAGCGACTTGGCCGGCTGTTCCTGCTCGGTGTGGATGGCTTCCAGTTCCTGGTCCAGCACGCCTTCGAGTTCGTGCGCGTTGATTTTGCCCATGGCCATCAGACGGAAGTTGTCGACGATGAAGGCCAGCAGTTTCGGTTCTTCCAGAATGCGCGGATAGCGCTGGAACAGCGGGCTGTCCTTCGGCGCCTCGACGTGGGCGTCGAGCGCCTTCAGGCCGCCGGCGGCCAGTTGCAGCAGCTCGTACATCAGCAGTAGCAACTGGCGCTGGAATTCCGAGTCGTACTTCTTCTTCATGATCTTCTTGATCTGCGTCATCAGCTCCTTGAGCACGTGGGTCGGGTTACCGATCACCAGCGCGCCAATGCCCGAGCCGGCAATCACGATCAGCTCGATCGGTTGCCAGATCTGATGGAATGCTCCGCCCATCATGAAGAAGCCGCCGAAGACGCTGCCTAAAACGATGATAATGCCGACTATTTGCTGCATGATGATTCGCCTTTCCGCGTCATTTTTCTAATCCCTGCTGCCTCGCGCCCGATGTGTATCAGGTGCTTTGCAGAACTGCTTTCATTTTGTTCAGCGCCGCCTTGTTCAGCTGACAGACGCGGGCGTCGGTCAGGTCCAGCACGGCGGCGATTTCCTTGTAGCTCAATTCGAACTCGTAATACATTTGCACCACCCGCTGCTCGCGCTCGTCGAGGCCGCGCAGCGCCTGCTCCAGGCTGCGCCGCACCACCAGCTGGTCTTCCGGGCTGGGGGCGCTGTCGTTGCTCAGGCTTTCGTGCAGGATGTCGTCGAAGCTGGCGATCAGCTCGGCGTTCTCATCCAGCAGGTAAGCCTGGTAGGCGTCCGCCGTCAGGTTCAGGCCGCTCATGATTTCCTGCTCGCTGGGTTCATGGCCCAGCTTGCGGGTGAGGGCGCGCACGGCGTCGCGCAGCTTGTGGCTTTGCTGGCGCACCGCGCGCGGCCGCCAGTCCTGGCGGCGCAGCTCATCGAGGATGGCGCCGCGGATGCGCAGGCTGGCATAGCTGCCGAAGGCGCCGTCCGGCTCGCCGTAGCGGCGCAATGCTTCCAGCAGACCCATCAGGCCGATCTGCTCCATGTCGTCGCGGTCGATGGCGCCGGCGATCTGCGAGTTGAGCTGGCGCACGATGCGCTTGACCAGCGGCGCATACGCCATCAGATGCTTTTGCTCGTCGGCCACGCTGTGCGTCAGCGGCGCGGCGCCGTGCTCGCCATAACTCTCGGCATAAGTATCTGCAAATTCTTCCACGTATCCCATGCCCGCTCCACTGGTGTTCATGCTGCTATGGCTTACTCGACGATGAGCTTGCCAATCATGACTTCGTCAAAGGGCTTCTCGCGGCCTTCTTCCTCGAACTCGTGGTCGAAGGCCTTGTTCAATTCCGCGGCAAACTGGTCGATGGTCATCACGCGCGCGGTCGCCATCGGCAGGTTGGACAGGGTTTTCACGGCAACGCTGCGCAGCATCGGCAGGGTTTCCTTGGCTTCCTTCTCGCGTTTGGCGCTGGTCGACACCACCAGGTCGGCCGACAGATAATGCGTCACGGTTTCGTCCGGCTGATGCTTGAGCATCACCACCACTTTATCGACGGTCAGATACTTGGGCGGTTCGCCCGGTTTCTTTTCTTCCTTCTTGGCCGGCTTCTTCTTGGCATCCTTGCCGTCCGCTGCCGCCGCTTCCTCACCGCCTTTAGACATATACCAGACCGCGCCGCCGGCCACTGCGCCGCCCACGACCACAGCCAGGACGACAGCGATGATGACTTTCATGTTCTTCATTGTGCAGATTACTCCCCGGTCATGGCAAAGGTGGCGGTGCTGTCATCGTCGGACAGGGCGCGGCCCGGCGTGCGGCCGGACTCGTCGCGCTGCTGGCCGTTGCGGCCACCCTGGCCGCCCTGGTCGGTCTGCGACTGCGCGCGCGACGACGACACGGTGACGGCGACATCGGTGAACTGTTTGGTCGACAGGTCCTGGCGCACGCTGTCGCCGATGGTGTTGAGCTGGCGCACCACTTCGCTGTTGCTGGCGGTCAGGTTGACCTGCAGCGCGCCGGCGCTGTGGCGGATCGAGATTTCGATGCTGCCCATGTTCGGCGGTTCCAGGCGGATCACGGCGTGGTCGTTATTGCGTTGCAGCTGCAATTGCAGGCGGTCGCCGAGGGCGTCGCGCAGCGGTTGTTGCCACTGTTCCGGCGAACCGGCCAGGGTCACGGTGCTGCTGGCCTGACTGCTGGCCGGGGTCGTGCCCTGGCTGATGTTAAGACTGTTGACCGAGGTGGTGGCGCCGGTCAGGCTGCGGTTGCCATCGTCGGCGCCGGCATTGCTGGCGGCAGCCGTATTGGCGGCGGTGGCGGCATAGCTGGCGCTGCTGTCGGCAGCGCGCGGCGCAGCCGCGGCCCACGATGGCTGCGGACGCGCGACCACGGCAGGCTGCACCGGCACGGCGTTGTCGGCCTCAGCCACTGGCGCGGCGTTGTCGGCCGGGGCTGGGGTCGGGGCCGGGGAATCGCTGGTGGCCTGGCGCGGTTCGGCCATCGCCACGGCCACGCTGCTGGCAACAGCGGCGTTGCTGCTGGCAACAGCGGCGTTGCTGCTGGCGGCCGCCGGTGCGGCGACTGCGGTGGCGGCCAGCTTGGCGGCGGCGCTAATGGCCGACGCGTCCTCGGCCGGGGTCACGGCGACGCTGGCGGCGGCCAGGTTAAGGCGGGTGGCGTTGGCGCTCAGCGTCGAGGTGGCGCTGATGGCGTCGGTGCGCGCGGCATCGCCGTCGGTGGCTGCCGGGGCGGCCTGGGTTGGCGCCGGCGTCATGCTCAGCATGGAGGTGATCATGGCCGGCAGCAGACTGCTGGCGGCGGCACTGCTGCTGCCGGCAACGGCGGCGTCATCGGCTACCGGCTGGCTGCCGTCGGTGCTGGCTTGCGCGTCGGCCTGGGCGGCGTTGCTCACATCGGCCAGATTCAGCAGCTGGGAAAACAGCGGTGCGGCGACCGGCGCGGCGGCAGTGGCGGCTGCCAGTGCGGCCTGGGCGGCAGCGTCGGCGCTGCTGCGCTCAGGCTGCTGGGTGACGGCCTGGACTGGCTTTTGCGCCGGCTTCTGGCTGGCTTGCGCCGTGATGTTCTTGGTGCTGCTGCTGGCACTGTTCGCGCTGCTGTTGCCGCTGTTGTTCTTGCTGCTGTTGCTGCTATTCGCCGGTTTGGCGGAGACGGCCGTACTCTTGCCGGTATTGGCGGCAGCCGCCGCGGTGGCGTTGTTGGCGGCCACCGGGGCGGTGAGTTCGGCGCGTGCGGCTTGAGCGGCTGCCGCTGCGCTGGAGAGTGTCATGGTCATGCTTGGATTCCGGTGTCTGCGTGTTCACTGTCGAGGGCGTAAGCCAACCAGCCCTCCTGGGTTGCCTGCAATTGCTGCAACTTGCGGCCCAAGGCATCGGTGGCCAGGTCGCAGCGCTTGACGGCTTCATTGTGCATCTGCCGCAGGGCCGCCAGCGCGGCCCGTTCAGCACTGCTCCAGCTGCCTTGCGCCGCCATTTGCGGCAACGTGGTGGCTAGCATGGTGTTGATCGCCGTCAGCGTGCGCCAGTCTTCGGCGGCGATGGCGGCGCTCATTTTCTGCGTCAATTGCAGCAGGGTGCGCTGTCTATCCATTTTTGGCCTGGATCTGCTGCACGCCCAGCCAGCCCTTCTTGATGGTGGTCAGCAGGGTGGTGACTTCGTCGATGACGCTGGGGTCGAGACTGACGCCGGCCGTGTACAACCGGCCGGCACAGTATTCGTACAGGCGGCCCAGGTTTTGCACCACCTCACCGCCGTTATCGAAGTCGAGCGAACTCGACAGGCCGTTGATGATGTCGGTGCATTTGTTCAGGCTGTTGGCCTTGAGCTCGTAGCGCTTGCCTACCATATGGCCGCGTGCGCGCGCCAGCTCTTCGAGCAAGCCGTCGGTGAGCACCAGCACCAGTTCGATCGGCGACGCCCGTGCCACCTGGGCGTCCAGATTGGTGGAGTGGTAACTGCTGTAGGCTTCCTGATTCATCATGGTCTTCCCTGTACTGCGTCAAAAAATAAGTTACTTAACTGCTGCTGTCCGACGTGAACATCGCCGTGAACATATTCGAGGTGTTGGTCATCGACGCCTGCAGCTGCTGCAGCGCGGTGAACTGCGTCAGATAGCGTTTGTAGGCGTTGTTGAACTGGTCTTTCAGCGTGGCCTGGCGGTCCGCCAGGTTGCTTTGCAGCTTGTCGTTCTGTTCCTTGCGCTGGGTGATGAAGCCGCCGGCACTGGAGGTCCAGGCGGTGGTCAGCTTGTTCATCGCGCCCAGCACACCGCTGTCGACGCCGATGCCGGCGCGGCCGAACAGCTTGTCGAGGCCATTTGGATTGGCGGCGATGGCCTTGTTCAGGCGCGTCGAGTCGAGCGACAGCGTGCCGTCCTTGGTGGCGGTAATGCCGTAGCTGACCAGCGACTGGCCGCCGGTGGCGTCGCGCAGGATGGCGCTCAGGCGGTCGCGCAGGTTGGTGACGCCGGCGTCGTTGTAGAACGCCGCGTCTTCCGCCGTCGGCGACGGCGTGGCATTGGTGTCGGTCGACTCGACCACCGTGTGGTCGCCGGCCTTGGTCAGCGTGCCCACCGCGCTCATCAGCGCGTTGTAGGCGTCGACGAATTTCTGCACATTGGCGGCGGTGCCCGTACTGTCCTGGCCGACTGTGAGGCTGACCGCTGCATCGCTGGCGCCCTGGGCCTGGGTGACGGTAAAGGAAACGTCATCGATCACGTTGAAGGTATTCGAGGCTTGCTCGACCAGGGTGCCGTTCTTGCCGCCGACCAGCACCTGGGCATTGACCGCCTGGGTCAGCACGCTCTGGTTGGTGGTCGACAGGGCGTCGCTCAGGCCCGCGTCCACCGAAGCGGAGCTATCGATCGAGGCCACCTGGTTATCTGCGCCGGTCGTGTTGGAGGTCAGCACCAGGCGCGTCTTGCCATTGATGGTCATGGTCGAGGCGGTCACGCGCGATTTGTTGTCACTGGAGGCGTTGATGGCGGCCGCGACCTCCTTGGCGCTCAACAAGCCATCGTTGTTGCTGTCGGCCTTGCTCAGGTCGACGTCGATCGGGTCGCCGGTTTTCAGGTTGATGGTCAAGTTGCCGGCGTTGGCGCCGGCCGGGCCGGCGCCGCCAGCGCCGCTATCGATATCGTAGGCGACCTGGCCGGCCGTAGCCATTTGCTGCACATAGAACGAATAGGTGCCAGGGGTGGCGCTGGCCTTGGCGGTGGCGGTGGCGATCGCAGTGTTGCTGAACGTGGCCTTGGTGGCGGTGACCGTGGTGGTGCTGCTGGCCAGGCCTTGCAGCGCAGTCTGGAACGCGCTCAGCGCCGAACTCAGCGCGGTCAGACCGGTGCCGACCGCCGTGGCCTTGGTACCCTGCTTGTCGAGGATGGCCTTGGTCGGCGCGACATAGGAGTTGGCGAGGTTGGTCGCGGTGGTGGTCGGGTCGTAAGTAGGACTGCTGATAACTGCCATGATTCGTGCTCCCTGGAAGGATTATGAAGTGTACCCTGATACAGGGCGACCTTAATCGTTTCCCTATGAAAATATTCCGGACAATTTTTTGTAACGGCGTTTATTTTTGGCCGCGCAGCCACAATTGCGTTGCCAGATCGTCATGTTGCTTGCGTTCCTTGGCGTTTTTTTCCTGCGACACGATTTTTTGTTCCTTGCTGAGCACCTTGCCCATCACCTCCCGTTTTGCCCAGGCCGCATTGAGCGCCTGTTGCGAAACCGCCATATCGGCCTCGTGCATATGCAGGTCGAGCCGGTGACTGTCGGCCATGGCCATCACGGCCTGCTTGTAGTCGCCGCAGTTGCCGGCCAGGGCAGGGTGCAGGTTGCCGCTGGCGCCGCTGTTGGTGTACAGCGTGGTCAGGCGGTCCAGGTTTTTCTGGTAGCGTTCGCGCACGCTGGTCTTTTCCGCCATTTCCGTCTGCAGGCGCTCGACTTCGGTGTGGCGCAAGGCCACCAGCGTGGTCAGGTTACGGATCTTTTGTTGGCTCATGGTGTCATCAGCTTTTCAAGTTGCGCGATACAGTCGTTGATGGGCGCCGCTTCCTTGGTGCCCTGGCACAGGAAATCTTCCACGCGGGGATGCAGTTGCACGGCTTTGTCGGTGACCGGATCGGCGCCCGGCACGTAGGCGCCGAGCGGGATCAGGTCGCGCACGCGCTCGTGGCGCGCCATGCTGGCTTTCAGCGCGCGCGCCGCCATCTGGTGTTCGTGGTCGATCACTTGCATCATGCAACGACTGATCGAGGCGGCAATATCGATGGCCGGGTAGTGGCCGCGCTCGGCCAGTTCGCGGGTCATGACGATGTGGCCGTCGAGAATCGCGCGGGCCGTATCGACCACCGGGTCCTGCTGGTCGTCGCCCTCGGCCAATACGGTGTAGATGGCGCTCATGCTGCCGGTCTGGTTTTCGCCATTGCCGGCCGATTCCACCAGTTGCGGCAGGTTGGAGAACACCGACGGCGGATAGCCCTTGGTAGCCGGCGGCTCGCCCAGCGCCAGCGCCACTTCGCGCAGCGCCATGGCGTAGCGGGTCAGCGAGTCGACCAGCAGTAAAACATTGTTGCCCTGGTCGCGGTAGTGGGCCGCGATCGAGTGGCACAGTTCGGTGGCCATGACGCGCATCAGCGGGCTTTCGTCAGCCGGCGCGATGACCAGTACGGCTTTCTGCAAACCTTCCTTGCCCAGCGACATATCGACAAATTCGCGCACCTCGCGCGACCGTTCGCCGATCAGGCCGACAACGACCACATCGGCCACGGTCTGCCGGGTCATCAGGCCCAGCAGCACGGATTTGCCGACGCCGGAGCCGGCCATCAGGCCGACCCGCTGGCCCTTGCCCAGCGTCAGCATGGAATTGATGGCGCGCACGCCGACGTCGAGCGGTTCGGTGACCGGTTTCTTGCGCAGCGGATGGACGCGCGGCGGCTGCGACTCCAGCGGAAAATCGCCGCTCAGCTTGCCGAGGCCGTCGATCGGTTCGCCGAGGCCGTTAACCATGCGGCCCAGCCAGCTGGAACCGATTTGCAGACTGACTTTTTCCGGCGACGGCAACACGCGTGCGCCGGTGGTCAGGCCGACCGCCTTTTTGAACGGCATCAGAAAGGAAAGCTTGTCACGGAAGCCAACCACCTGGGCATCCAGCCATTCGCCGCTGACTGTCTCAATCTGACAACGCTGGCCGGTGTGTAAAGGACAACCTACTGCCTCAAGCAACAAACCGGACGCACCCACCAGGCGGCCCGTCGGGGTCGCCATGGGTACCGAGCCCAGTTCGAGATTGCGTAAGGCATCAGCGATCACTCGTCGCCCTCCGGTTCATCGCCGCTGTCGGCGATCTGTAATTGATTATCGACCTGTTCCATGACCGCCGCAAGCCGTTGATGGCAACCGGCATCCACTTCATTATCGCCGGCCTTGATGCGACATTCCCCTACTTCCAGACGGGCATCGGGGATCAGGTTCCAGCGCTTGGAACGTTTCGGGTCCAGCTCGGCAATGCGTTTCAGCTCTTCCGGATTCAGGAAGACATCGATTTCATCGCGGGTCGGCGGCATCGAGGCCAGGGTTTCTTCGACCAGCGCCATCAATTGCACCGGTTGCAGCGCCAGTTCGGCGCGGATCACCTGGCGCGCCACCTTGGCGACCAGATCGACCACTTCCTTGCGTTGCGCGGCGCGGTAGTCGGAGCGCAGTTTCTTCAGGCTTTTCAGCATGGCGTCGACCGGGCGCGCCATCTGGTCGTAGGCGACCAGGGTTTCGTGGCGGCCTTCTTCGCGGCCCTGTTCCTGGCCCGACTGGCGGCCGGTTTCAAAGCCGTCTTCCTGGCCGCGCGCCAGACCGATTTCGTAACCGTCGCGCTGACCCTGTTCAAACCCCTCGCTGACCGAGGCGGCCCACTGGGCGCCGCCGTCGCCGCCATGGCCGTGGCCATGACCGTGCGCCGCCGCCGCAGCGGCGCGCTGGGTGGTGAACTGCGCCAGCGGCGGGAAGCGGTAGGGACGGAACTGCTTCATTCAATCACCTGTTCAGCAAACAGCTGGATCTCGACTTCGCCGGCGTCGGCCAGCGCTTTGACGGTGGCCATGATTTCCTGGCGCGTCTGTTCGATGCGCGACATCGGTACCGGACCGGCGCGGCGCATCATGTCTTCGAAGGCCTGGGCCTGGCGTTTCGGCATGGTTTTCAGGATCGCATCGCGCACCGAAATATCGGCGCCCTTGAGCGCGATCGCCCACTGTTCCAGCGGCACATCTTCCAGGATGCGGGTCACCGCCTGTTCGGTCTGGTTGCCGAGGATGAAGAAGTCGTACATCGACAGCTCGATCTTGGACACCACGTCCGGATCGTGGGCGCGCAGCAGCTCGACCATCTGCGCGCGGTTGCTCGGCAGGCGGTTCAGGATCTCGGCGGTCTGGCGGATGCCTTCGACGCTGGTGCCTTGCGAGTCGAAGGAGCTCAGGCAGCGGTCGACCAGCTCGTCCAGCTCTTGCAGCAGGTCGGCGTCGACTTCTTCCATGCGCGCCAGGTTCAGCAGCACCAGGTCACGGGTATCCTGCGGCAGGCCGTCGATGATCTGGCCGGCCAGCGCGGCCGGCAGGAAGGCCAGGAACACCGCCTGCATCTGCACGTGCTCGTTGGAGATATATTCGGCCAGCCATTTCGGCGACGCCCATTGCAGGCGCGCCATCTTCGGCCGCAGTTCGTCGCCGTAGATGTTGTTCAGCACGGTATTCGCGAGATCGCCGCCCAGCGCCAGGTCCAGCGAGCGTTTCAGGTAGGAACGCGACGCGCCATGCACGCCCGACTGTTCGCGGTAGTCGTCGAAGAACTTCTGCATCGCGTTCTTGACCGACTCCACCTTGATGCCGCTCATGCGCGACATCACTTGCGTGACTTCCAGCAATTCCTCGCGCGACAGGCAGCGCAGCACGGCCGCAGCTGGCTCCTCGCCGATGCTGAGCAGCACGATGGCCGCTTGCTCCACCGGCGTCAGCTTGGTCGGCATGGCGTATTCGCCGCCGTCATCATCCATGTTATTGAGTTCGGCCATTTTTCTGCATCCATTGTTTGACGACTTCGGCTACGCGTTCCGGTTCTTTCGCGGCCAGCACTTTCAGGTGGTCGACCATGACGTCGACCGCCGAGCCTGGTGGCGGCAGATCGTAATTTTCCAGCAGCGGCACCACTGGCATGCCAGGCTGAGCGGACGTGCCGCCCAGCGCCGCGGCGCCACCGGCGGCGCCGGCGGTACCGGCCAGCACGGCCTGATCCTTGGCGCCGGCTTCCTTGGCTTCCTTGGCGGCGGCCACGGCAGCCTGTTCGGCGGCGCGGCGTTCGGCGTTGATGCGCGCGGTTTCTTGCGGGTCCGGCGCGAAGCGCATGGTGACCAGGCGCATGAGCGGACGCAGCAGCAGCAGGTAGCCGAGCAGGGCGGCCACGCCGTAGATCGCGTACTTGCTGATGTCGACGATGTTGTCGCGCTCTTCCCACCACGCGACCGGGGCGGCCTTGGCCGGGAAGTTCATGGCCGAGACCACCAGCTGGTCGCCGCGTTCGGCGTTGATGCCGAGACCGTTGCGCAGGATTTTGTCGATGTTGGCGATGTCGGCGGCGCTCCAGCCGGTTTTCGGCGTCGGCGCGGCGGCTTGCGCCAGCACCACGGCCACGCTCAGTTTTTCCAGGCGGCCACGGCTGCGCTTGGTCTGGATGATGCTGCGGTCATACGCATACTGGCGGGTGGTGGCGTTCTTGCGGGCGGTGCCATCGGCCGGGGCGGCGTTCGGGTCGGTGGCGCCACCGGCGGTCTGCTGGGCGGCGGCGGCCGGATTGGCGGCGGCCGGCGGCGGCCGGTTGGACAGCGTGCCCGGCACGCCCATCACCATTCGGTTGCGGTCCTGCTCTTCGCGCATGGCTTCGCTGGTGACTTTCGGATCGGCGCCGTACTTCTCGACGGTTTCCTCGACGCGGTCGTTGTCGACGGCGGCGGCCACCGACATGCGGTAGTTGTCGTCGCCGATCACCGGACCCAGCAGGCCCTTGATGTTGTTCTTGACGTCGTCCTGGTAGCGCTTGCTGGCGTCGTTGCCGCTGGTACCGGCGTCAAAGCCGTCGGCCAGGTCGATGTGGGACGACAGCAGATTGCCGGCCTGGTCCACCAGGCTGACGCGCGCCGGCGCCAGGCTGGCGACGCTGCCGGCCACCATGTTGACCACGGCGGCAATCGCTTCCGGCGGCAGCGTGGCGCCCGGTTTTAGCGCTACCACGACCGATGCCGACGATTTGTCGCCATCCGCCGATACGAACGAGGTCGACTTGGCGATCGACAGGTGCACGCGCGCATGCGAGATCGCATCCAGCGTCATGATCGATTGCGCCAGTTCGCCTTCCAGGCCGCGGCGGAAGCGCACGTCCTGGACGAATTGCGACACGCCCAGCGGGTCGTTCTTGTCCATCAGCTCCAGGCCGGCCGGCAGCTGGGCGGTGACGCCCTTGGCGGCCAGCAGCATGCGCACCTTGCCCAGCATCGATTCCGGCACCAGCACCTGGCCGCTTTCCGGATGGATGCGGTACGGGATGTGGTCGGTATCGAGCACGGTCATCATGTCCGGCGCCGAGACTTTCTCGCGCGCGCCGAACACCGGTTTGTAGCTGGACTGGTTGCTCCACATGTACATCATGGTCAGCGCCGTCAGGCCGATGGCCAGGATCAGCAGCGGGTACAGGGTTCTCAGCAGGGCAGGGGGCAGCGACGGCGCAGACGGGTTCGCGCGCCAGCGGCCGAAGGCGGACTTAAGGGTGTTAATCACAGTGAAGGCTTTCGCGGAGGCTTACAGCGGTAATTTGATCAGTTCGTCAAGGCCGCCCATGACTTTGTTGCGTACTTGCATCAGCATGGAGAAGGACAGGCCGGCATCCTGGCTGGACAGCATGGCGCCGACCAGGTCGTCGCTCTTGCCGGAATCGACATCGGCCATCTTCTGGCCGGCTTCGGCGTCCATGGCGTTGACGTGTTCGATGGCGCCTTGCATCGATTGGGCGAAGGAGGCGCCGTGCTGGCCCGCCTGTGCGCCGTACTGGTTGGCGGCAGCAATCGTGGGGCTGCTGTTCGCCAGGCTTTGCGCCGCGTTGGTCAACGACGCCAGGTCGGCCTGTATCAGGCTGGAGAATCCGTTACTCATCTTGCTACCCCCGTTTTTACCGCATTAATTCCAGATGACTACCTTAGCGAGATTGCCGTTAAGCAGCAAGCTCATGTTCAGATATTCTCGCGTCCTATACCAAACCTGCGACACATCTGTTGTGCATGTCACAGTCTTGTAAAAAAGGTAGTGTAGGACTGTCAGACTAACGCTGACGTATCGGGCCGGACGCCGTGCCACGCGGCCGTTTTTGCCTGATCGTTATCGACCAACTGTAAAATTTCTTTACGGCACCGGCGGGCGGCGCGCAAAACAATTATGCTGGGGCAAATATCGTTATAAATCATTCACTAAGCGCCATGTGTTCAGGTATGTTGCAGAGCAGCGAAAGACCCTACAATCTGAACTAAGCTTACCGGCTAGCAATATTCTTGTAAAGCAGAATTTGTCTCCAAGGAAATTATTCAGCCAAATATTGTTCATTAGCAATAATGTGAATTTTGAGGTATGCTGCTACCGAGATCGTCCTACTTTACGAAAAAATTGCGCCTGAAGTAACCAGTTTTTAGCTGGATAGTGCGATGATGGAGGAGTAGGAAGAATTAACCGCCATGGCCAATACATGACAACGACAAAACAGACGCAACATCAAGTGCTGGACCCCTGCCTGCTGGGCCGTCCGGTACACCTGCTGCATATTTTTGCGGCCCAGTTGCGCGACGATCTGACGCAGTCGATGCGTCTTAACATGAACCGCCGTTATTGGGGCGGTTTCCAGGTCGACGACGTGACGTTCAACCGGCTCGAAGGCAATGAAATCCGCAGCCGCTGGCTCAGCTTTGCGGCGCCGGCCGGTCAGATCGCCTTCTCGCTGGAACGCAAGGTGCTGCTCAGCGTGCTGAACTACCGCTATGGCAGCGGCGCCAAGAGCGACGCCAAGACCGATGGCAAGGCCGACACCGCCGCCGCCGTCGACGAAAACTCGGTGCGCGTGACCGCCACCGAGGAGCGTCTCGCTGTGGTACTGGGGCAACAGTTGACCGGCACCCTGGCCGGCCGCATCGAACTCAACCTGCCCGCCGTGGATAAACCGGTCCCTGCCGAAGGGGAGAACCACGAGCCGGCCGATACCGCATTCAAGCCTGCGCCTGGCGCGCAGCCGCCGAAAGGCGCGTGGGCGATCACCGTCACCGTGGCCGACATCAGCAGCGGCGCCACCGGCCAGTTCTGGTTTGCCCTCGACAAGAGCCTGATGGCCAGCGTGCTGCGCGGCCTGCTGCGCGACCGCGACAATGGCAAGAAAACCAAGACTGCCGCGCCGCTGGCGCAGCGCCTGCAGGTCGGCCTGATCGGCCGCCTGGCCAGCAAGGAAGTCTCGCTGGGCAGCTTGTACGATTTACAGGTTGGCGATGTGATCCCGATCAGCCTGGCCAGAGCAGACGTCCTGCTCGAAGATTCCCGCCTGTTTACGGCCGCAGTCACCGAGCACAAAGGCAAACTCTGTTTAACCTCTTTTGAAGACGCAGAATAATGATGAACATGAACGTAGCCAACCCTAGCGACGCCTTGCTGGACGACCTGTCGGAAGAGATGATTATCGACCAGCCCGGCAACGAGCTGACCGACATCCCGGCGGTCGCGCCGCGCCGCGATCTGCCGGCGATGATGCGCAAGATCCCGGTCACGCTGACGCTGGAAGTCGGGTCGGCCCGCATCTCGCTGGAAGAGCTGATGAACATCGGCGCCGACAGCGTGGTGGAACTCGATGTGCTGGCCGGCGAACCGCTGGTCATCAAGGTCAACGGCACCGCCATCGGCCGCGCCGAAGTGGTGGTGGCGGGCGAAAACTACGGCCTCAAAGTGATCGACCTCGATGGTCTGAATCTGGACATGATGACTCCATGACCTGGAGTATCAACGCGCCGTGGCGCCGCCGCCTGACGCTGGCCGCGCCGCTGGCGGCCTTGCTGGGACTGGGACTGGGGCTGGCCTGTGCGCCGGCGCAGGCGGTCGACCTGCTGGCCAACGTGGTGCCGGGCGCCAAGACCGAACTGACGGTCAAGATGCAAATCCTGATCATCATGACCTTGCTGGGACTGCTCCCGGTGATGGTCATGATGATGACCAGCTTTACCCGTTTCGTCATCGTGCTGTCGCTGTTGCGGCAGGCGCTGGGTTTGCAGCAGGGCTTGCCCAACCGGGTCATCACCGGCGTGGCGCTGATCCTGACCCTGCTGGTGATGCGGCCGATCGGCGACCAGATCTGGACCGAAGCCTTCGTGCCGTACGACCAGGACAAGATTGGCCTGGAAACCGCGCTGCAGATCGCCGAAAAGCCGGTGTCGCGCTTCATGCTGGCGCAAACCAGCAAGGCGGCGTTGCAGCAGATCGCCCACCTGGCCGGCGAGGACAAGATCACCGAGCCGGCGCAGCACGCCTTCACCGTCAAGCTGGCGGCGTTCGTGCTGTCGGAGCTGAAGACCGCGTTCCAGATCGGCTGCATGCTGTTCATTCCGTTCCTGGTGATCGACCTGGTGGTGTCGTCGGTGCTGATGGCGATGGGCATGATGATGCTGTCGCCGCTGGTGATTTCGCTGCCGTTCAAGCTGCTGCTGTTCGTGCTGGTGGACGGCTGGACGCTGACCGTGAATACGCTCGTGACGAGCATCCAGGCTTACTGATAGGAATAGGGCGGATCGATGCTGACACCCGAAATTGCGGTCGACCTGGTGGTCGAGTCACTGCACATCGTCATGCTGCTGGTGGTGGTGCTGGTGGTGCCGGGCCTGATCACCGGCCTGCTGGTGGCGCTGTTCCAGGCCGCCACCCAGATCAATGAACAGACGCTCAGTTTCCTGCCCAGGCTATTGATCACGCTGCTGGCGGTGATCCTGGCCGGGCGCTGGATGTCGACCCTGCTGATGGACTTCTGCGTGTCCATCTTCACCCGCGCCGCCACCCTGGTCGGCTAACAATTCTCATGGAAGCCATCTTCGCCCAGCTGCTGCCGATGCTGACCGCCCTGTGGTGGCCGTTCTGCCGCATCCTGGCGATGTTTATCGGCGCGCCGGTACTGGGCGAGGCGGTGACGCCGACCACGGTGCGCATCCTGATTGCGCTGGTGCTGGCGATTATCATGATGCCGCTGACCGCCGGCGCCGACTGGGGGCCGGCCGCCATCAATCCGTTCTCGCTGGCCGGGGTGGTGGCGACGCTGGAGCAGGGCCTGATCGGCTTCGTGCTGGGGCTGGCGTTCCACTTCGCCATGTCGGTGATCGGCGTGCTGGGCTTTATGGTGTCGTCGCAGATGGGCCTGTCGATGGCGGTGATGAACGACCCGATGAACGGGCAGTCGTCGGACGTCACCTCGGCGCTGCTGTCGACGCTGGCCATCATCATTTTCTTCTCGATCGACGGCCACCTGGTGATCGCCAACGTGATCGGCCAGAGCTTCCGCGCCTGGCCGCTGGGCCACGGCTTCGGCCCGCTGCTGATGCAGACGGTGGCCTACAACGTCGCCTGGATTTTCTCGGCCGCCATGCTGCTGGCGCTGCCGGTGGTGTTTTCCACCATGGTGGTACAGATCGGCTTCGGTTTCCTCAACCGCGTGGCGCCGGCGCTGAACCTGTTCGCGCTGGGCTTTTCGGTGATCACCATCTTCGGGCTGCTGATGCTGGCGCAGGTGGTGCGCTTCATTCCCGAGCACTATGTGCGCATGACCAATATGGTGCTGGAGATGATACGCCAGCAGATGCAGGTGGCCATCCATGGCTGACGACAGCACAGGCGACAAAACAGAAAAGGCTTCACAGCAGAAGCTGAAGAAGTCGCGCCAGGAAGGGCAGGTAGTCCGTTCGCGCGACCTGTCGACCGCGATCGGCATCCTGGTCAGCCTGAAGCTGTTCGTCTATCTGCTGCCTGGCTATATGGCCGAGTTCCACGAGATTTTTCACCTGAGCTTTGCCCCGTTCGACAGCGACGGCGCCATCGACAATGCATTGTCGATCGTCTTCAGCAGCGCCATGTGGCTGCTGATCAAGATGCTGCTGCCGCTGTTCGTGGTGCCGCTGTTCATCGTGCTGGGCGCCATGGTGCCAGGCGGCTGGGTGGTGTCGATGAAGCACTGGGAACCCAAGCTGTCGCGCATGAGTCCGATGGCGAATATCGGCCGCCTGTTCAGCGGCAAGCACGCGTTCGAGCTGCTGATTTCGATCGGCAAGGCCGGCGTGCTGATTGCCGTGCTGATCCACGTGGCGCGCTCCACCGTGCCGCAGTACACCCAGTTGCAAATGATGCCGATGGGGCAGGCCATGATGAGCGGCTCCAACCTGATGCTCGACGGCCTGATGTCATTGGTGGCGGTGTTCATCATCTTCGCGCTGATCGACGTGCCGGCGCAGGCCTTCTTCTTCGCCAAGAACCAGCGCATGTCCAAGCAGGACCTGAAGGAGGAGCACAAGTCGACCGAAGGCCGGCCGGAAGTGAAAGGCCGGATCCGCCAGCTGCAGCGCGCCATGGCCCGCCGCAGCGCGCGCAAGACGGTGCCGAGCGCCGACGTGGTGATCGTCAACCCGGAGCACTATGCGGTGGCGCTGAAGTACGATGCCGACAAAGCCGAGGCGCCGTACGTGGTGGCCAAGGGGGTGGACGAGATGGCGCTGTACATCAAGCAGCTGGCCGCCGAGTTCAAGATCGAAGTGATGGAGCTGCCGCCGCTGGCGCGCGCCATCTATAACACCAGCCAGGTCAACCAGCAGATCCCGGTGCAGCTGTACCAGGCGGTCTCGCAGGTGTTGAACTATGTGCTGCAGTTGCAAGCATTCCGTGCCGGACGGCGTAACGCCGCGCCGGTGCGTCCAGAAGACGTTGTTGTGCCCACATCCATGAGCGAGGTTGAGCAGTGAATTTTTTTCAGACCATGATTACGGAGATCCGTCGCCACAAGTTTGCCACCCCGGCATTCTTGCTGGTCATCCTGGCGATGATCATGTTGCCGTTGCCGCCGATATTGCTGGACGTAATGTTCACCTTCAATATCGTGCTGGCGCTGATCGTGATCCTGGGTTCGGTGCAGGTGCGCCGTCCGCTGGACTTCTCGGTGTTCCCGACGGTGCTGCTGGCCACCACCATGCTGCGCCTGACGCTGAACGTGGCGTCCACCCGCGTGGTGCTGCTGCACGGCCATGAAGGCACGGCCGCCGCCGGTCATGTGATCGAGGCCTTCGGTAATGTGGTGGTGGGCGGTAACTACGTGGTCGGTATCGTGGTGTTCGTGATTCTGATGATCATTAACTTCATGGTGGTGACCAAGGGTGCGGAGCGGATTTCCGAAGTGTCGGCGCGCTTCACGCTGGATGCGCTGCCCGGCAAGCAGATGGCGATTGACGCCGACCTTAACGCCGGCCTGATCAACCAGGAAAAAGCCCAGCAGCGCCGCCTGGAAGTAGCGGCCGAGGCCGACTTCTACGGCGCCATGGACGGTGCCTCCAAGTTCGTGCGCGGCGATGCCGTGGCGTCGATCCTGATTCTGATCATCAATATGGTGGGCGGCGTGGCGATTGGCGCGCTGATGCAGGACATGTCGTTCGGCGACGCCTTCCGCCAGTACGCGCTGCTGACCATCGGTGATGGCCTGGTAGCGCAGATCCCGGCGCTGCTGCTGTCGGCAGCCGCGGCGATTCTGGTCACCCGGATCTCGGATTCGGGCGACTTCGAGCAACAAGTCGGCAGTCAGGTCCTGACCTCGCCGCAGGTGATGTTCAGCGCCGCGCTGATGATGCTGATCCTGGCCATGGTGCCGGGCATGCCATGGCAGATGTTCGGCGTGTTCGCGCTGGCGCTGGCGTATGTCGGCTGGAAGTTATTAACCAGGGTCAAGGCGCCGGTTACCAATAACCTGGACGCCATCGAGGCGGCGCTGCGCGACGACCGTGCGCCCGAGCTCGATTGGACCTCGCTGCCGGCCGTACAGCCGCTGCAACTGGCGGTCGGCTACAAGCTGGTGGGCCTGATCGACAAGGCGCACGGCGAGCCGCTGACCAAGCGCATCAAGGGCGTGCGCCAGAGTATTTCGGAAGCCATGGGGCTGCTGCTGCCGCCGATCCAGGTGCGCGACGACCTCGGCCTGAAGCCGTCGCAGTATTCGGTGGTGCTGTCGGGCAGCGTGGTGTCGCAGGCCGAGGTGTTTGCCGATCGCCTGATGGCCATCCCGTCGCCCAATGTGTACGGCCAGATCGACGGCATCCCCGGCATCGAGCCGGCCTACGGCATGCCGGTGACGTGGATCGAGACCAGCGAGAAAGCCAATGCGCTGGGACTGGGCTACCAGGTGGTGGAGGCGCCAAGCGCGATCGCCACCCATTTGTCCAAGCTGATCCGCGAATACCTGCCGGAGCTGTTCCGCCACGAAGACGTGCCGGCCTTGATGGAGCGGCTCGCCGCCAGTTCGCCCAAGCTGGCGGCGGCGCTGGACAAGGCGCTGACCCACACGCAGATGCTGCGCGTGTTCCGCGTGCTGCTGGCGGAAAACGTCTCGCTGAAGGATATCGTGCCGATCGCCACCACGCTGGTGGACAGTTCGGAAACCACCAAGGACCCGATCCTGCTGGCGGCCGAGGTGCGCTGCGCGCTGCGGCGCCAGATCGTCACCGCGCTGTTCGGCCAGAAGACCGAGATGCGCGCCTTCAACCTCGGCGGCGACCTGGAGAATATGCTGCTGGGCTCGTTGAATCAGGCGCGCCAGAGCGGCAAGGTGGTGCTGGACAACTACCCGATCGACCCGCACCTGCTGGCCCAGCTACAGGTGAATATGCCGGTGGCGCGCGAGCAGATGAAGCAGCAGGCGACGCCGCCGCTGCTGCTGGTACTGCCGCAGATCCGGCCGCTGCTGGCGCGTTATGCGCGCCTGTTCGCGCCCGGCCTGCATGTGCTGTCGTACAACGAGATTCCGGAGAATCGCGAAGTCAGCATCATCGGCACGGTCGGTTAAGCCGGGCGCTGGCGGGCCAGGTCGGCCGCCACGGCGTCGATCACCGGTTGCCAGGCGCCGATGTGTTGCTGGCGGTACAAGGTGACGCTCGGATACCAGGGACTGCTGCTGCCATGCTCCAGCCAGCGCCATTCGAACGGCGTCGGCAGCAAGATCCAGGTGTTTTTGCCCAGCGCGCCGGCCAGGTGGGCGACGCTGGTGTCGACCGTCAGCACAATGTCCACCAGGTCGCACAGCGCGGCGGTGTCGCTGAAGTCCTTCAGCAGGTGGCTGACCTGGCGTACCGGCAGCGTGTCGAGCAGCGCCTGGTCTTCCGGCCGCACTTCCTTTTGCAGGCAGATGAATTCGTACTGCTCCGAGAAGATCGGCGCCAGCACCGACAGCGGCAGGCTGCGGTTATGGTCGTTGCCGTGCGTGGGCCGGCCGCTCCAGACCACGCCGACGCGCAGCCGCTTCTGCGGTCCCAGTTCGGCATGCCACTGCTGGCGTTTATCCGCATCGCTGGTCAGATAGGACGGGCTGGCCGGGATGGTGTCGATGTTGGTGTTGAACGCCAACGGCAGGCTCATCAGCGGAATATGGTAATCAAAGGCGGGGAGCGCTGCGCCGCGCACGACCACCTGGTCGACGTCTTTCAGCGAGGCCATCAGCGGCGCCAGTTCTTGCCATACCTCCAGCACCACGCGGGCGCCGCGCTGTTTCACCAGGCTGGCGTAGCGGCCGAACTGGATGGCGTCGCCCAGGCCCTGCTCGGGATGCAGCAGGATGGTCTTGCCTTTGAGCGATTCACGCCCGCTCCATTGCGGTTTCAGGAAGTGGCGCTTGGCCTTGTACAGCGGCAGCTGCTTGACTTGCCAGCGCCATTCGTAGGCGGGCCAGCCTTTTTCGAAGTCGCCGCGGCCCAGCAGCAGCAGGGCGCGGTTCCAGTTGGCCAGCGGCGAGCGCGGCGCGAAAGCCAGCGCGCGTTCGTAACAGGCCATGGCCTGGTCATCGAGGCCGAGCGCGCGCAACACCGTGCCCAGGTCGATATACACCTGTGGATTGGTGGGCGCGAGTTTCATCAGCTTTTCCAGCGCCACCCGCGCCGACTCGTAGTCGCGCTGAATGTCGTTGGCGGCCAACTGCTCCGGCGACGCATGGCGCGCCACCCGTTCCGTCCGCAGTTCCAGCGCGTGCCGCAGGCTGGCCAGCACCTCGGCATTCTGCCGGGTATTGTCGAGCGCGCGGGCGTGCAGTCGCTGCAGTTCGGCGTTGTCGCGATCCAGTTCCAGCGCGGCGACGTACATGGCAGCCGCCGATTCGAAATGCCCCAGCTGCTCCAGTTCGCCGCCGCGCTGACGATAGGCCGCCACCAGTTGCGCTTGCAGCGCCTGGGCGGCATCGTCGGTGCGCTGTGCTTCCGCTGCCTGGTCCAGCTGGCGCAATGCCAGCGCGCGCTGGCGGTAGGCCTGGAGGTGTTGCGGATCCAGCGTGATGGCCTGATCCAGGCTGGCCAGCGCCTCGTCGTAACGTTGGGCCGATAGCTGCAGGCGGCCGAGGTGGTAGTGCGCGTCGGCATAGTCCGGCAGCAGGGCGAGGGCTTGCCGGTAGCTTTCCTCGGCGGCGTCCGGCTGTCCCAGGTCTTGCAGGATATTGCCGCGATGGTTGTGCGCTTCGATGTTCTGCGGATTGAGCAGCAGCGCCTGCTCGACGTTGATCAGCGCCAGATTGTGCTGTTTGGTCTGCCACAACAGGGCGCCGCGGTTGTTCCAGGCCTGATCGTCGCCGGCGTCCAGCGCCAGCGCCTGTTCGTAGGCTTGCAGGGCTTCGTCGGTGCGCAGCAGCGACTGCAAGGTGACGGCGCGGTTGAAATGGGTGTTGGCATCGTCCGCCGCCAGCGCCAGCGCGCGGTCGTAGCTGCGCAGCGCCTCTTCCATCAGCTGCATTTCGCGCAGCGCGTTGCCGAGGTTGTTATGGGCGGCAGCGTGCGCCGGATCGACCGCCAGCGCCGAGCGGAAAAAGCTGGCCGCCACGTCAAAATTCCCACTCTGGAAGGCGGCAATGCCGGTATTGTGCAGCGCGTCGAAGTGCTGGGGTTCGAGTTGCAGCACTTGCTCATAGCTTTGCAGTGCTTGCGGCAATTGCCCCGCGCTGTGGAATTGAATGCCCTGTGCGAGCAACTGGTCTACATTGGAGGAGGTTGTCATAGATAGCAAGAAATGAGAGAAGAATCCGTCACTGCGGATCATACCTGAGCCTCACCCGGCCTGGGGGGCGGCGCTCGCCGAAAAGCCGCGCCTTATTGCAGTTCGTCGGCAACGGCGGGCCGCGACAGCAGCGTCGCCACTTCGGCCATGGCCTTGAACAGCGCCGTGGTCAGCGCTGCTGTGTGCAGCGGCGTCGGCTGCAGGTGGTCGCCGTTCGGCGGCAGTTCGCGCCGCAGGCGGCAGCGCAGGATGGTCAGGCCAGCGTGGCCGACCACCGCCGCCAGTCGTGGCAGGATGTCGCGCATGTGTTGCATGGCGGCGGTTTGGGCCGCGCCGATTTCCATCACCACGCCATTGCCGCTGGCAGGCTCCATCTGGATCACCACCCGGCCTATGCCGGGCAACATCATTTCCAGCCGCAACGCGCCCCGCGACCGGCGACGGCGCTGGCGGTCGTACTCCTCGTCTTCCTTGACCACCACCTTGAGCACCAGCCGTTCGGCGCCCCAGGCGAACACGGCAAAGCGCCATGGCTCCATCTCGGTCACCAGCGGCATGCCGGGGCGGCTGTCGCGCGGCGACTGGTCCGCCATGAACAGGCTGGCCGGCACATGCTGGCCGCGCGCCTGTTCCAGCCAGGCGGCGCGCTGCTCGCCGTAGGTGCGTATCATGACTTGCCAGGAGGCGGCCATCAGATTGGTATCGGGCGGTTGCCACACCAGCTGGCGCGACAGGAATACCTGGTTTGGCCGCATGGCCGCCGGGTCGGCGCCGTCCGGCATTTCGGCCAGCGCGGCGGCCAGCGCATCGGCGGCGGTAGGAGCCAGCGGCGCGCTATCGGGGCCGTCGAGAATGGCGCCGACCGCATTCGGACCAATGGCGCCGTTCGGCGCCGGCGGACCGAGGGCGAAGTCGGTGTCGAGCGGGCCTTCGCTGCCTGGCGCGCGCGCGATCTGGCCTGGCTGCGCCTGCGGCCGGTCCGGAACACTGATCGGGCGCGTTGCTGGTCCGATACGATCTACCGCCATCAGCTTGCTTTCTTAAATCGGGGGTATAAAAAAAGCCAACCGAAGTGTTCCGGTTGGCCCTTTGGTCGATCCGGATATGCGCTTGACATATCCGGATAGTACTACGATTACTGCAGCAGGGACATAACCAGCGACGAGGTGCTGTTCGACTGCTTCAGCATCGCGGTGCCAGCTTGCAGCAGCATCTGCGACGAGGTCATGTTCGACGATTCGGCCGCGAAGTCGGTGTCCATGATACGGCCGGTAGCAGCCTGCGTGTTGCTCGAGATGTTTTGCAAGTTGTTGTACACGTGGTCCAGACGGTTAGCGATTGCACCCATCTGCGAACGCATCGAACCCACTTTGTCGATTGCGGTTTTCAGCAGGTCGATGGTGGCATTGGCGTTGGTGCCGCCCGAGCCGTCGTCAGCGACGGTGTCGCTGATTTCGGTGCCGCCAGCGGTGCCGGCGGTGCCGTCAGCGCTGAACGACAGAGCTGCCGAACCCAGTGCATCGGTCATCGAGCCGACGGCGGTTGCCAGTTCGGTGACGTCCATTTTTTCGTCTTTCGAAGCGCCGATCTGGAACGTCAGGGTGGCGTTCTGGAAGGTGCTCGATGGGCCGCTGGCGGTGGTCGCGAACAGCTTGCTGCCGCCGAACGAGGTGTTGCCAACGATGTTGGTCAGCTCGTTGGTCAGGGCGTTGTATTCAGCTTGCATTGCGGTACGGTCAGCCGAGGTCGAGGAGGCATCCGCCGATTGGGTGGCCAGATCCTTCATGCGGGTCAGGATGTTGGTGGTTTCGTCCAGCGCGCCTTCGCCGGTTTGCAGCAGCGAGATCGAGTTCTGGGTGTTGCGCATGGCCATGGCCATACCGCTGGTTTGCGCTTTCAGGCGGGTTGCGATCTGCAGGCCTGCTGCGTCATCCATTGCCGAATTGACACGGAAGCCGGTGCTCAGGCGGGTCTGCGAGGTCGACAGGGCCGACTGGGTGCGGGAGATCGAGTTCTGTGCGGAAAGGGCCGCGGCGTTGGTGTGAAGGCTCAGCATGAAATAACTCCTGGTAGGTGGATTCAGTTCGGAGCAACGAATCTTTTGCGCTCTCCCAAGTACAAGACGACCGTATCTGGAAGGACATTAAATGCTTCGCGGAAATTTATTGAAAATAATTTGTAATCGCGCTGCGAGCCGCTGTTTTACGTCGTTTGTGGCCGCTGCCACCGGGTGATTATGGGCCGATTATGGCTGAGGATCAAATAAAAACAGCGCGGTGGTGAGCCGCGCTGTTTTTAAGGTGTTGCTTTTGTTTACATATTTGGATAGTTCGGGCCGCCGCCGCCTTCCGGCGTCACCCAGACGATGTTCTGGGTCGGATCCTTGATATCGCAGGTTTTGCAATGCACGCAGTTCTGGGCGTTGATCTGCAGGCGGTCGCCGCCGTCGTCGGTCTTGACGAATTCATACACCCCGGCCGGGCAGTAGCGCTGTTCCGGACCGGCGTACTGGGCCAGGTTGACATCCACCGGCACGCTGGCGTTCTTCAGCGTCAGGTGGATCGGCTGGTCCTCCGCGTGGTTGGTGTTGGAGATAAACACCGACGACAGGCGGTCGAAGGTCAGCTTGCCATCCGGTTTGGGGTAATTAATTGGCGTGAACTGCGAGGCCGGCTTCAGGCACTCGTGATCGGCGTGCGAGTGGCGCAGCGTCCATGGCGCTTTGCCGCGGAACACGATCTGGTCGATGCCGGTCATCAGCGAACCCAGGTACAGCCCCTTGTTCAGCCACGGCTTGACGTTGCGCGCCACGTGCAGCTCTTCGTGGAGCCACGACTGTTCAAACGCGACCGGGTAGGCGGCCAGCTCGTCGGCCTGGCGGCCGGCGCCCAGCGCCTCGAACACGGCGTCGGCGGCCAGCATGCCGGACTTGATCGCCGCGTGGCTGCCCTTGATGCGGCTCATATTCAGGAAACCGGCGTCGCAACCGATCAGCGCGCCGCCCGGGAATACCAGCTTCGGCAGCGATTGCAGGCCGCCGGCGGTGATCGCGCGGGCACCATACGAGATGCGCTTGCCGCCTTCGAGGAACTGGCGGATTTCCGGGTGAGTCTTGTAGCGCTGGAATTCTTCGTACGGCGACAGGTAAGGGTTGGCATAGTTCAGGCCGACCACGTAGCCGACCATCACCTGGTTGTTTTCCAGGTGATACAGGAAGGAGCCGCCGTAGGTTTTGCTGTCCAGCGGCCAGCCGGTGGTGTGGATCACCAGGCCGGGCTGATGCTTGGCCGGATCGATTTCCCACAACTCTTTAATGCCGATGCCGTACGACTGCGGGTCTTTACCCTTGTTCAGGTCGTACTTGGCCATCAGCTGCTTGCCCAGGTGGCCGCGCGAACCTTCGGCGAACAGTGTGTATTTGCCGTGCAGTTCCATGCCCAGCTGGAATTCCGGACCGGCTTCGCCGTCGCGCTTGACGCCCATATTGCCGGTGGCGATGCCCTTGACCGAGCCGTCGTCGTTGTACAGGATTTCGGCGGCGGCAAAGCCGGGGAAGATTTCCACGCCCAGCGCTTCGGCCTGCTGGCCCAGCCAGCGCACCACATTGCCCAGCGAGATGACGTAGTTGCCGTGGTTTTCAAAACACTTCGGCAGCAGGAAGTTCGGGGTCTTGAAGGAGCCGGTCTCGGTCAGGAACAGCACGCGGTCTTCGGTGACGGCGGTGTTGAGCGGTGCGCCTTTTTCTTTCCAGTCCGGGATCAGTTCGGTTAGCGCCTGGGGGTCCATCACGGCGCCGGACAGGATGTGGGCACCCAGTTCGCCGCCTTTTTCCAGCACGACGACGGACACTTCCTGGCCCTTGGCCGCAGCCAGCTGTTTGATCTTGATCGCTGCCGACAAGCCTGCCGGGCCGCCGCCGACGATGACGACGTCATACTCCATCGCATCGCGTGGGCCGTACTGTTCTACTAAGGATTGAGGCTGGGTCATGGTCTATTGTTATAGTGGTTTTGATGAATGTAAAAATTTTAGCACGAGTGTGCTTCTTTTTCTGCTGGATTGCTGCCATTTTCCGCGACATTATTAGACACCGCAATCTAATACTGGCGATTTGTGTAATGATTACGCTTAGACAGCAACCAACACACAGGAGCATCACGTGGGCATAGAAGTTAACTTTGAGGGAAAAATTGCGCTGATCACCGGCGCCTCCAGCGGTCTGGGAGCCCGGTTTGCCAAAGTGCTGGCCCAGGCGGGCGCGCAAGTGGTGCTGGCCTCGCGCCGCACCGAGCGGCTGAAAGAGCTGCGCGCCGAGATCGAGGCCGACGGCGGCGCCGCCCATGTGGTCAGCCTGGATGTGACCGATTACGCCAGCATCAAGTCGGCCATCGCCCACGCCGAGACCGAAGCGGGACCGATCGACATCCTGGTCAACAACTCGGGCGTGTCGACCACCCAGCGGCTGGTGGACGTGACGCCGGACGACTATGCGTTCGTGATGGACACCAATCTGCGCGGCGCCTTTTTTGTGGCGCAGGAGACCGCCAAGCGCATGATCGCGCGCGCCAAGGGCGATCCCGGCAAGCAGCACCGCATCATCAATATCGCCTCGGTGGCGGGGCTGCGCGTGCTGCCGCAGATCGGCGTCTACTGCATGAGCAAGGCTGGCGTGGTGCAGATGACCAAGGCCATGGCGGTGGAGTGGGGCAAGTACGGCATCAACACCAACGCCATTTGCCCGGGCTATATTTCGACCGAGATCAACGAGGATTATTTCGCCAGCGAGCAGGGCCAAAAGCTGGTGCAGATGCTGCCGCGCAAGCGTCCCGGCAAGCCGGAAGACCTGGACGGCCTGCTGTTGCTGCTGGCCGGCGAGGATTCCAACTTCATCAACGGCGCAATCATTTCCGCTGACGACGGCATGACCGCGACTTAAAGCTGGACACCCACCAATTTGTGCACCAACTCGGAAGAGGTGGACGCCGAGAACTTGCGCATCAGCTTGGCACGGTGCATTTCCACCGTGCGCGGGCTGAGATCGACCTGGCGGGCGATGGTTTTGCTGGTCTTGCCTTCCACCAGCAGGGCGGCGATTTCACGTTCGCGCGGCGTCAGTTCGGCGGTGACCGGCCGTTTTTCGCTGACGTCCTCGAAGGTCCAGATGCCGGCGCCAAGCGGGGCGTCGGACAGCATCGCGTGGCCGGTGACGTGACACCAGAACAGTTCGCCATCGGCGCGGCGCATGATGCGCTCGTCGGAATAGCGGCCCTTGGCGTTCATGATCGGCACGATGCGGTCGCCGGTGCGCAGGAATTCGTCCATGGTCGGATACAGCACCAGGAAGGACAGGCCTTCGAGCTGGTCGCGGGTGTAGCCGAACATGGCCGCCAGCGCGCCATTGCAGGTCTGGATGGTGCGATTTTCCGAAATGCACATGCCGACTGGCGCATGAAGGAAAATCGATTCGTAATCAATAATCGGCTGAGCGCGCATGTATGGGTAGGGTGCAGGTATTTCTACGGTATTGAACTTTCGATGGGCGTATTCTATGCTGGATCGCCGCATCGCTAACGTATTTAACATCGTTGGCAAGGCACACGCAACATAAATCATAAAGGGACATCCATGAACAAGATCTATCCGGACGCAGCTTCCGCCTTGAACGGCGTCGTCCAGAACGGCCAGACCATTGCCGTTGGCGGCTTCGGCCTGTGCGGCATCCCGGAGGCGCTGATCGGCGCACTGCGCGATTCCGGCGTCACTGGCCTGACCGCCATCTCCAACAACGCCGGTGTCGACGGTTTCGGCCTCGGCCAGTTGCTGGAGACTCGCCAGATTAAAAAGATGATCGCCTCCTACGTGGGCGAAAACAAGGAGTTCGCGCGCCAGTACCTGGCCGGCGAACTGGAACTGGAATTTACGCCGCAGGGCACGCTGGCCGAGAAACTGCGCGCCGGCGGCGCCGGCATTCCGGCCTTCTTCACCAAGACCGGCGTCGGCACCATCGTCGCCGACGGTAAGGAAATCCGCGAGTTTGACGGCGAACAATACGTGATGGAGCGCAGTCTGGTAGCCGACGTGGCACTGGTCAAGGCTTGGAAGGCCGATAAGGCCGGCAACCTGGTGTTCCGCAAGACCGCGCGCAATTTCAACCCCAACGCCGCCATGGCCGGCAAGATCTGCATCGCCGAAGTCGAACAGCTGGTGGAAACCGGCGAGATTGATCCGGACCAGGTGCACCTGCCCAGCATCTATGTGCATCGCATTGTGGTCAACGCCACGCCGGAAAAACGCATCGAGCAGCGCACCATTCGCGCCGCCAACCAAGAATAACGGAGAACATAATCATGGCATGGACTCGTGATGAAATGGCTGCGCGCGCAGCCAAGGAACTGCAGGACGGTTACTACGTCAACCTCGGCATCGGCTTGCCGACGCTGGTGGCCAATTATGTGCCGACCGGCATCGAAGTCTTCCTGCAATCGGAAAACGGCCTGCTGGGCATCGGCCCGTTCCCGACCGAAGCAGAGATCGACGCCGACCTGATCAACGCCGGCAAGCAGACCGTGACGGCGCTGCCGGGCTCGGCCTATTTCAGCTCGGCCGACTCGTTCGGCATGATCCGCGGCGGCAAGATCAACCTGGCCATCCTGGGGGCGATGCAGGTGTCGGAGCAGGGCGACCTGGCCAACTGGATGATTCCGGGCAAAATGGTCAAGGGCATGGGCGGCGCGATGGATCTGGTGGCCGGCGTCAAGAAAGTGGTGGTGCTGATGGAGCACGTGGCCACCGCCAAGGACGGCTCGACCTCGCACAAGCTGCTGCCGAAATGCGACCTGCCGCTGACCGGCGTTGGCGTGGTGGACCTGGTGATCACCGACCTCGGCGTGCTGGAAGTGAGCGATACCGGCCTGAAGGTGACCGAACTGGCGCCGGGCGTGACCAAGGACCAGATCCAGGCCGCCACCGGCGTCAAGCTGCTCTTTGCTGCGCTGTAAAAAGTTTTGATTCAATGCAACGGCACGCTACGGCGTGCCGTTTTTTATTTGCGCCACATCAGATCTAGATCAGATCCCTCATCCTCCTGCGTTCCATACTGGCCGTAGCAATCCGCAGCTGGCAACTATTTCCGTGAGTAAATTACGAAATAGATCACTTTTGCTTTCAGTAAATTATTTCCTGTAGTACACTTCTTTTGATGATTTAGATATCTTTACTTGCAAGGAGTGTCATGAGCAGTTGCGCAAAATGTGGCAATGATAATCGGCCGGGTGTTAAGTTTTGCAAGTTTTGTGGCGATGCGCTGGCTGCGCCTGTCGCGCCGCTGGCTTGTGTGACTTGCAATGCGCCGCTACAGGCAGGCGCGAAGTTCTGCAAGCAGTGCGGTACTCCGGCTTCAGCTGCCATTGAACCCGCGTCGGTCGCGCCGCCAGAAGTAGTAGCAGCGCCGGAGTCTATCGCGCCAGCTGCGTCTATCACGACCGCTGAGCCGGTCGCGCCGCCGTCAATCGAGCCGCCTGCGCCGATTTCAGTACCTGAGCCGATGACGACGCCCGCGCCAATTGAATCAGCTGCGCCGGTCACGCCGCCTGAGTCAATCGAAACACCTGCGCCGGTCACGCCGCCTAAGCCGGTGATTCCGCCCGTGCCTGCTGCGCCTGTGGAACTTCCCGGCAAGCAGGCATCATTGCTGCCCAAAATTGCCGCCGCAGTCTGCGTTGTTGCCGTGGCAACCGGCGGCGCTTTCTACGCCTACAAGCGCACCAGTGCCGAAGCGCCGGCGATGGCTGCAGTTCCCGTGGTTGCCGCCCCGGCGGAAGTGGCGACAGCGCCAGCACCTGCGCCAACGCCTGAGCCAACGCCTGAGCAAACCGCGCCAGCGATCGTTGCTGAACCGGCAGCCCCAGTGCCGGTCCCGGTGGTCGTCGCGCCAGTTGTTGCCAAACCTGCGGCGGCAGCCAAGGCGGACGCGCGCGCGCGCGTCACGCCACCCGCGCCCCGGCAGCGGCCCTCGCCGCGCCGGCGGGCAATTCAGATGCGGCCGAAATCATGGCCCGCAAGGTCTCGACGCTGCTCGCCAAAGCCAACGGCTACATCGAGAACAAACAGTACGACAAAGCCATCGCCACCGCCGAAAACGTCCTTGAATTCGATCCTGGCAGCAACGCAGCACGCGCCATGATCAACAAAGCCAAAACCAAACAACTGGAAGCGCTGCGCTCTGGCAGCACTCTTGATTAACGAAAGGACACATCATGATCAACTTCAAAAAATCCATTCTGGCCGTGTGCATCACCTCCCTGGTGCTGGCCGGTTGTGCCGCGCCTGGCGGACAGGGCGGCCAGAGCGGCAGCGTCAACAGCGACACCGCACTGCGTTGCGCCGCCTTTGGCGTGGGCGGCGCGCTGCTGGGGGTGATGGTCGGCGGCAAGGGCGCGGCAGTCAAAGGCGCGGCGGTAGGCTTGGCGGCTTGCGCCGTGGTGGAAATCGCCTCGCGCCAGACCAAATCGTCGGCCACTGTGGACGAGCAATATCGCAGCAGCAACCGCAACCAGCTGCCGCAAACCGCGAAAATCGACGCCTACACCATGTCGGTCACGCCCAACGGTGTGGCCAAGGCCGGTGACGCCATCCGCGTGCAATCGAGCATCCGCGCCATTTCCGGCGTGCGCGATCCGGTCACCGAGGTGAAGGAACAACTGGTGGTCTACGCCCCGAGCGGCGAGGAATTCAAGCGTGGCGAGAAAAAAGTCAACGACAGCACCGGTAGCGGCGAATACGAAAACACCTTCACCCTGCGCTTGCCGGACGGCGCGCCGCAGGGCATGTATAAATTCAAGACCCAGATCTTCCTGAACGGCAAGCCCGCCAGCGTCCACGAAAGCAGCGTCCAGGTCGCCGCGCTCGACCTGCCGTCGCCGCACATGGCCGTCGCCGCTCGCTAACCTGATTTTTACCTGGGACACTTCATGACTTCCACTGCAAATGGCGTCACGCCATCGTACGGGCTGCTGCGCGCGGCCGAAGCCGTCACCAACTGGCGGGCACTGGCCGCGACCGGCCTGGCCGGCCTGGCCATTCTGCTCAGCGTATTTCTGAGTATCGCGCTGACCAAGGCCAGCTTCCTGCTCGGCGCCGCCGGCGGCCTGCTCACGCTGGTGGTGGCGCTGTCCGGCTACTCGGCGGTCGGCATCCTGCTGATGCGCCAGGCGCAGCAGCAGCCAGTCGGCATCGTCGACGCCTTCACCCAGGCCGTCTTTACCGTGCACCGTCTGCTGGGTGTGGCACTGATGATGCTGCTCCTCGTGATCGTGGTCAGCATCGGTGCCACGCTGATCCTGCTGTGCTGCAAGATCCCCGGTATCGGCAGCCTGCTGTATGCAATTGCATTCCCGGCACTGACGGTGCTGATCGGCACGCTCATCGCCGGAATGCTGTACGTGGCCTTGCCGCTGGCGGCGCCGGCGGTATGGGAAGGCAACACCGTCTGGCAGACTACCGCGCGGCTGCTGGTCATCATGCGCCAGCGCCTGGCTCCCGTGATCATCAACCTGGTGATCCTTAGCCTACTGGTGTTCGTGCTGGCCGGCGTGGTTTCGCTGGTGCTGTATTCGGGCTACATGACCACGGCCGGGCTGTCGGCTGCGGTGGGCATCAATCCGTTTGGCGGCGTGGTGCAAGCCCTGCAAAGTACGATGATGGGCGGCGGCATGGGCGGCATGGGGTATGGCGGCTACGGCGACGGCCAGTCGTATGGCGGCGCGGTGGCGTTTGCCAGCGGCCTGCTGCTGATGGTGGGCGGCATTGTTCCCGGCCTGACGTACATCAACGGCATCTGCCTGGTGTATCTGCAAACCATCGAAGGCCTGCACTTCGGGCAGGCGGAAGAAGAAATCCGCGCCCGCATGGACGATGCCAAGCGACTGGCCAAGGAAGCCAAGGACCGTGCCAACGCACAGATGCAGGCCGCCAAAGCCTCGGCGCAGCGGGCGGATACCCCGGCGGCAGCGGAGCCGGCCCCAGTCCCGGCGGCACAGCGTAGCTGCTTCGCCTGTCATGCGCCGTTGGCGGCGGACGACGTGTTTTGCGGCGAGTGCGGCAAGAAAAACGACTAGGAACGGCAATGACACGTTTTTGCACGCAATGCGGTACGCCGGCCGATGACGATGCACGCTTCTGCGAAGATTGCGGCGCAGCATTCAAGCCGGTAGCACAAGCTGCCGCAGTCCAGGCGGTCACCTTGTCGCCCGCGTCAACCGGCCGCAACAGCAAGCGCCTGGCCATCGCCGGCGCTTCGGTGACGGCGGTGCTGTTGGCCGGCGGGGTGGCGGCCTATCTGTTGGCCGACGAGCAGGCGACGCCGGAGCTGTTCAGCCAAGCCATCGATCATTATTACGCCACCAGTCCTGCCGCAGCGGCCAAGCTGCTGTGCGTCGGTGGTCTCCAGCTCAACGGTGAACCGGTGGTGCTTAACAGCTTTGAGTCGGGCCGGCGCGGCTTGATGGACGAACTGGTGGCCGCCGGCCTGTACCAGCCGCCGGCGGTGCAGGGCGGTGGCGGCTTCATGTCGCTGGAAACTTACCGCTACAGCCGCACCGAGGCGGGAACGCGCGCCGTGCAAAATGGCAGGCTGTGCGTGGCACAGGGCTTGCGGATAAAAACTGTACAGCTCGGCCACGGCCAATCGGGGACACAGCAGGTGGCCTTGTTCCGTTACGAATTCAAGCAGCCCGAAGCCTGGCTGACGGGCAAGCTGGCCGCACGCGCGGCGCGCGCCCTGTCGCTCGACGAAGACCATGCGGCGGTCATGGTGCTGCGCGACGGTAAATGGATCATGACCACCGACGACCCCGACGTGGCCAGCATGCGCGCGGCCGGACGTGGCGCGATGGCGCCGCAGCCATCGTTGCTGCAGCGTGTGAAAGGCTGGTTCCGCACCGGCAATCCGTTGATCGGCAAATGGCGCATTACCACGATCTCGTGGCTGCACAATGGCGTGATCAGCTTTGCTGCCGATCAGGCTTCGGTAGGGCGCCCGAATGAACCCGTGACCTACGAGGTGAAGGGCGATACCGTAGTCGTCCGCTACACCCAACGCAACGCCAGCGACGTCTTCACCATCCAGGACGACGACCACATCAGCATCCTCGCCGGCAACGACTCCCTGCTGCTGGAACGTGTTAAAGAGTAAAACATGAGCTACGAATTCAATCCTGAAAGTAAACTGTTCGAGTTTCCCAACCCGTACAAGATCGAAAATATGGCCTGGCTGGCCGCTGGCGGACTACTGACGCTGGGCGGCATCGGCACCCTGGTGGCGGTGCGCGAACGCATCGCGCTCGGCGCCGACCTGGCCGCGCTGAAAGTCATCGGCATTGCGGTGTTGCTGATGGGACTGGGGTTCTGGTTTCTGGCGCGCGCGTTCGTGCAGTTGCGCTATTTCTTTGGCCGCAATCGTCCCGCCAGCCTGGCGCCGGTGGTGGCGGCCGACGTGGATGGCGACAGCAATGGCGCCAAGCATTACAAAGAGACGCTGCGCCAGAACGCCATCAGCTATCCCGAGCCCAAGGGCGCGCTGAATGGCTTGCTGTATTCGATGATGCCGGCGCTGATTTTCGCGCCGCGCGTGATCCGGCAGGCGGCGCAAAGCCAGTTTTACAATTTCCTGGCGCTGGCCGCCACGCTGGCGAGTTTCCTGGTGTGCTGGCTGGCGTTTGGCCAGAGTGGCGCCGCCGGCTGGATCGGGCTGGTCTACGGGCTGTTCGCGTTCGTCCAGATCATGCAGCCGATGGCCGGTAGCCGTGGCGTCAATGGCGACGAGCAGGTGGGCAAGGGCAGCCTGATCGTGCTGGTGCTGCTCGCTGTGCTGGGGCCGGTGCTGTTGGGCATGGTGGCCGGCCATCTGCCGCCGCTGGGCCAGCTGTCGATCAATGGCGTGGTGTTTGTCGGGCTGGTGTGTGCGTTGCTGAGTTGCGCCGTGTTTGGCATGGCGCTGAAAAACCAGCTGCGCGCCGCGCCAGCCGCCGTCGGTTCGGCGCGGGTCATGGAAACGGTGACCATGAACGCCCATCCGAACAAGCTGATCGAAGAGCTGGACCGCATCCTGATGACGCGCTGGTACAGCAACATTCCGAATCGCCGCTACACGCGCCGTTCGCCCCAGGTCGACGGCCGCCAGGGCCAATTTGCCGCCGAGATGTTTGAGGAAACCCAGCCGCGTCCGCAAGCCGACCGGGTCGCCGAGGGCCTCGGCCATGCGGTGTCCAGCCCGCGGTTCTTCTGGCTGACCTGCCTGACGGCGCTGGGCCTTGCCTGCGTGGTGGCCGGCACCATTGCCGCGATGCTGGTCAGCCAGCATATTCTACAGGCCGAACCGGTGGCCGGCACCATGGCGTTTGCGGTCAGCCAGTTCGCGGTCGGCGTGTTCTGCCTGCGTGCCGCGCATGTGCTGTGGGGACGCTTCGATTTTGTTTCCGAGCTGATCTGGGTGGATATCAACGGCAGCTACGAGTCGGCCCAGATGCACATCGGTAACCAAGTGACGTCGCAGGTGCAAAGCAGCAAAAATGTCATCAATATCGAGTCGATGACCATGCGGGTTTGGGTGTCGGAGATTGATACAGTTATTTTTGGCAAGGATGAGTACCGGCAGCTGGTCGGCATGCGGGGCGTGCCGGCGCTGGCCAATGAACTGGCGCAGATGCTCAAGGGCTTTGGCGAAACCCGCGCCTCGATCGTGGCGCCATCGTCGCAGCAGGATCTGGAGCGGGCGCACAACATGGCGCTGATCGGCAAGGTCGTCGCCGGCCAGGCGGCCGTGGACGCGGTAGAATTGCTGGGCGGGCACCGGCCCGCACCGGTGGTCATGCCGGTGCTGCCAATGTGCAGGCAGTGTGGCGCAGGCATGGAAAGCGACGCCCGTTTTTGCACGGACTGCGGCACGGCGGCCTGACTTTGCCGCCGTTGCGCAACAAGGTGCTGGCCGGCGGCGCGACGCCGCACCAGCAGTGGCGGTTTAATTTCTCACCGGGTTACTCCATGCGTGTTGTGTGGCTGCTGCTGGGCTTGTTATGGACGTGCGCCGCTGGCGCACAAGCGTATAAAACCGGTGCGGCGCCGGCCTGGGTGGTGCCGCTGGCGGCCGAGCCAGCCACGCCGCCGACCTGGCAACCGCAGCGCGGCAGCGTCGCCTATCTGCTGCGCGACATGCAAACGCGGGTCGACCAGCGCGGCAAAGTCACCTACGTCCACGTGGCCAGCAAGGCGCTGGATGGCGGCGGCGTCGAGAAGCTCGCCAATCTCAGCATCAATTTCGATCCGACCTACCAGCGCCTGACGCTGCACGCCATCAACCTGATCCGCGCCGGCAAGGTGATTCCCAAACTGCCCGGCGCCAAGGTCCAGCTGCTGCAGCGCGAGACCGAACTGGACTACCTGGTCTACGACGGCAGCAAGACCGCCAGCGTGCTGCTGGACGATGTGCGCATCGGCGACATCGTCGAGTATGCCTTCAGCCTGGACGGCAGCAATCCGGTGTTCCAGGGTAAGGTTACCAGCCGCGTCGATATGTCCTGGTCGGTGCCGGTGGACCGTGCATTCGCGCGCCTGCTGATCCCATCCAGCCGGCCGCTGCGGCTGGTCACGCACAACAGCAAGCTGCAACCGGTGGTCAGCGAAGCGGACGGCTATCGTGATTACCGCTGGGATGCGCAGAATATCGCCGCTACCAAGGTCGACAAGGGCGCGCCGGAATGGTTCAACCCGTATGCGGCGGTGCAGTGGACCGAGTTCGACGACTGGGCGTCGGTGGTGCAATGGTCGCTGCCGCTGTACCAGACGCCGCGCGCGCCCGGACCGGCATTGCACGACGAAATCGCCCGCATCAGACGCGAGTACAGCAGCGCCGCTGGCCGTGCGGCAGCGGTATTGCAGCTGGTGCAGCGCGACGTGCGCTACCTCGGCATCGAAGTCGGTCCGGGCTCGCACGCGCCGACCGCGCCGGACAAGGTCTACCAGCGCCGCTTCGGCGACTGCAAGGACAAGACACTGCTGACCGTCACCATGCTACGCGCGCTGGATATCGACGCCGCGCCGGCGCTGGTGAATACCGAAATTACCAGGGATGTCGCCAATTGGGCGCCGACGCCGCTGGCCTTCAACCATGTGCTGGTGCGGGCGCGCATCGACGGCCAGGTCTACTGGCTGGATCCGACCCGCAGCATGCAGCAGGGAGAACTGGCGCATCTGTACCAGCCGGACTACGGCTACGCGCTGGTACTGGAGCCGGGCAGTACGGCGCTGAGCCGCATGGCGCTTTCCACCGGCAGCCTCAAGACCATCCGCGCGGTGTTCGATTCCACGGCGGGCGTCGACCAGCCGGTGAACTACACCATCCACACCACGGTGCAGGGCGAGCGCGCCGACAACCTGCGCCGCCAGCTGCGCTACACCCGCAGCGACATGGAGACGCAGTACCAGAATTTCTACGCGCGCCGCTACGAAGGCATCCACGCCAGCGGCGGCATGGATATCAAGGACGACGAGGCGCTGAATGAATTGACCACGCTGGAGTCCTATCGCATTCCGCGTTTCTGGGTGCGCGACGACAAGCACAGCCGCAGCCAGGCACAGGTGGAATCGTCGGAAATCGAGGAGCCGCTGAAGGCCCCGGAAGCCATCAGCCGCAACGCGCCGCTGCGGCAGGAATATCCGCGCGAAATTATCGAAGTGACCGAAGTGCGCCTGCCGTACGCATGGAACATCAAGACCAGCGAGACCACCGTGCGTGACCCGGCGTTTGAGTTTTCCTACAAGGTCACCAAGGGCGCCGACTGCAAGAGCGTGCTCATCGCCGCCCACTACAAGGCGCTGCGCGACGCCATCGAGCCGGGCGACATGGGCAACTATGCGGCCCATCTGAAGCAGGCGCGGGACGCCGTCGGCTACAGCCTGTACAGCAGCCCGGATGCCGGCGCGGCCAGCGAGAAATCGGAAACGACGCAGCCGGTGCGGCGCGGCTGGCTGGTGCCGGTGGTGGCGGTGCTCATGCTGGTGACATTAGCGGTGCTGGCGCAGCGCATGCAACAAGCGCCGCCGGCGCACGCCGAAGTCAACCGGCGGCTGCTGCTGGCGGCGGTGCTGGCCGCAGGCCTGGGCGTGGGATGCTGGATGGCGCCCGAGCTGGTCAAGGTCATGCCGGGGGTGACCATGGCGCTGCTGGCCTTGCTGGTCCGCTATCTGCTGCGCATTGTGCCGACGGTGCCGGCCAATCACGTCGCCTATCCGCTGGCGCTGCGACTGTATCGCGCGCGCGACCGTCGCGTGCCGAAGGCGCTGTACTTCTTCCAGCGCGAGATGTTGCCGCTACTGGGCTGGTGCGCCATCGGCGCGGTGCTGGCCAGGCTGGTGTCGCTGATCGCCTAGCGCGCCCGGCGCCGCCGGGCAACCGTGCCGACCAGCGCCAGGCCACCCAGCAGCATCGCGTAGGTCGCAGGCTCCGGCACCGCACTGGTCAGGCTCCAGCGGCTGGCCGAGTATGCTTCGACACCCGGACCTTCTGCGTAAGCCCCGCGCGGAGTAGAGTAATTGATGACGTTGGTGGCGGTGGCGCCATTGACGGGGCCGGACAACAACACGTTCTGGAAGCTGCGGTCAAACAGCAGGAAATTATTCGCCAGGCCGTCAAAGGAAAACACCGCGTTGCCCGAGAACGTGCTGTTTTGCGAATTGATCAGACCGGCGACGGCAGTCCCATTGATGCTGAACGTGACATTGCTAATGTGTTCGACCAGATTACCGCTGGCGGCGCCGTCCAATTTTCCGCTGACTACCTCGCCGTTCAGGAAATGATACGAAAACTCGTACGTAGTGGCGTGGGCCGCCGTCGCTGCCGCCAGCAGGATGCTGGCAGCGGCGAAGTGTCGTAGCATGGTGTGCATGTAGTGTCTCCCTGATATGGAAATTGTGTATTCAGCACTATCCCATGGAGGCGCACGCTTGTCTGTCGCACAAACGTGCTACATGGCCGGCAGGGCAATGCCGTAGTAGCGGCGCCGGTAGACGACCACGCCGACAGCCCCCACCAACACCAGGGCGATCAGGCCCAATAAATCCTGCCCGCCGTGCGTGGCCACCGCCGGCTGGCTGGAAACCATGGTGGCGGCGTTAAACTTGTTGCCGACACTGTAGGCACCGATGACCAGCTCCTGGTCGTTGATGGCGTTGACCAGATACAGGCCGTAGCCGCCGCGATGCACCGTCATCTTGCCGTCGCGGTAGACGAAGGAACGGCGTTCGTCGCCGACGCGGATGCTGCCGACCACATGGCCGGCATTGTTGACGGCGGTGGCGTAGCTGTCGCCGTAGCCGATCAGCGCGCCCAGGTCGACCATCTTGCCCTTGTTCCACATGAAGGCGTGCCAGCGGCGGTCTGGCGTCTCCGACGCGCCCACCACCACGCCGTTGTCGCTGATGGCGCTGGCGCTGCTGACCCGTCCGCCCAGGGTGCCGAGATCCTGCATGCTGCCGCCCGGCGCGGCCAGGAAGGCGTGGCGGTAGCCATTGGCCAGCGCGGCCGTGCCGACCACGGTGCCCTGGCTATTGATGCCGGCCGCGTAGCTGATCCTGCCGCCCAGCGTGCCGAGGTCGAGCGGTTCGCCGCCGGGTGTGCTGACGAAGGCGCGGTAATAGCCGTCGCTGGTATCGGAGAAACCGGCCACCTGGCCGTCGTTGTTGATGGCGGCACCGTAGCTGCTGTTGCCGCCCAGCGTGCCGACATCCTGCATCCGCTCGCCGTGACGGACCATGAAGGCGCGCCAGTAGCCGCTGGCGTTCTGTGCCGTGCCGACCACGTCGCCGTTGGCGTTGATGCCTCGGGTGAAACCCTCGCGGCCGCCCAGCGTGCCCAGCTCGACTGGGCGCTTGTCGTACAGGATGGCGCGCTGGTGGCCGTCTTCGTCTTCGAGGATGCCGGCCATCTGGCCGCGCGCGTTGATGTCGACGGCGATACTGGCTTCCTTGCCGCGGGCACCCAAGGTCAGGTCGTGCATGGTGTCTCCTTATGGTTGATCATTGAGAGAACTGCAAGTCTTGTGCCACGGCGTGTTGCGCCTTGGGGCAGGCTGGAGTGTGCGGAAATGAACGTCGGCGCTGTTCGTTTCCGGACATTCCGTCGCGTGGCGGTGCTACAGCGATGACGACAGCGTTAAATAAAGCAGTAGCCCACGGCTACCAGCGCAAACCAACCCGCTTACCGCCTTCCCGGTCTTTTTCAAGGAGGTTTCGTATTGGCGGCAATTGGGCTGGCTGGTCAGATCCACGCTGGTGTTGCGATTGGCCGCTAACCAGCTACGGAACTGGTCGTTGAGCCAGGGACGCGCTGCTTCGGGGACGATGTGAACTTTTCCGCTCATGTGTTTGTCTCGCTCAATCCAGGCCCGGTCCGCTGGTTCCAGTTCAGCAATCAATGTCGTGAAATCGGTCGGGGCGGGAACGCCGCCTTTGTACTCCGGGGTGCCGAAGATTTCCCAGTGACCGGACTTGACCGGTATTGATATCGTCACGATGTCACGCAATGCAGCCAGGTCATCTGAGGCGCCCGGCGTCGTGTCTTCCATGGAGCAGCCCGCGAAAGCCAGCATTGCGGTAGTGGCAGCAAAAAGCCGGTGGCATGTCGGTCGCATATCGCGTCGTCCTCTTCCGTTCAGTCGCAGGCGGCGCCCATGGCGGCAATTCGCCATTTCCCTTTGACGAGTGCCAGCGTGCGGGTTTGGATGCACGCCTCGTCAGGAGCGTAATGCAATGCGATTTCATCGCCGTTGATGCTGAGGGCAGCGTCCCAGGTTTCGCCTGCCGCCAGCAGCTCGTCGACCAGTGCGGCTGAGGCGGCAACAATGCGCAAGTCTTCATTTTCGTCGCCGCTGCTGAAAGAGGTGTAGCGGACCTTGCGGTTGAGGCGACTGGCAATAAAAGCTTTGCTGGCTGTCGACTTTGGCGCGCACAGCATTGTCTCGATCAGCTTCCAGCCGTCGGCAGCGGCGGGCCCAGCCAGTTGGGCGCGCAGCATAGCCTTGGCGGAGGCAGTGCAGCTCGCACCATTGCGTGGGTCCGGTGACTGGCGATCGACATCGAACGCCGATGCCGACGCGTGGGATAGCAACAATGCCGTCATCAGGCGGATCATCTTAGCGCTGCCAATAGTGCTGTGCTTCGGAAGAATCGATATCAGGCTGCTCAGAAATGAACGGCAACGGTTGATCGTGTTCGCCCACCGTCGCGGCCCAGCCTCCCTGGCACGCCATTTCCGAAATTGTCTTGCCCTGTTGCTTGACCTCCAGACCAGGCCCGCCTTTCATTGGGAAATGCAGCAGGTAGTCCGTATCGGCATTCCTGAACCAAAGAACGGTTTCCGCGTTACTCGCATAATTGACCGCGACGCGGCTGAATTTCGGCTGCCGGGCGTCGCTGCGATATTTCAGCTCGATGTTTTTGGCGGTGCCGAAGCGGTACTCCATGTACGGGACTGCAGCCTTGTCCGGCGTCATGCACACGGAAACGATTTTTTTACCGAGGCTGCAAGAAAAAAACACCTGCTCCTGCGGACGGCACAAAGTTTGTGGCGCCGCGCTGGCGGCTCCGGCCCAGATCGTCAACATCATGAGCAAAGAGGTTTTCATAGAATTATTTGAGCTCTTTTGAGAAGGCAAACTTGGCGGCGACCGCTGCTGCGGGATCATTTGCAAACCGCTTCAGTTCATCGGCCCGTTGCCGGGTGAGCGAGACGATGCAATCGTCATGCGCGACGCCGGCGCAAATGCCGTTGTCGCAATGGGCTTGCTCGTCGGCATCGTCACATTTTTCCAGACGCCAATCCAGCCATTGAAGCTGCGCGCTTTTCAGCGTGGCCTTGTCCACTTTGCCAAGCCCTTTCATCAAAGCCTTGTAGTTGGCGTTGAGGATGCGGTCTTCTTTCACGTACTCGGCAAATTCGCCGCAGCGGGTGAGCGGCGTGCGCTCCAGCGCGCAGGCCTGGTCATCAGAGCGATTCGGCAAAGCCAGTGCGACCACCGGCCACGCCAGGCACAGCATCAGTAATTGCTTGTTCATTCAAATGCGAACGGCCCGCTTATCTTGCCCTTGGCGTCATAAATATAGGTACCACCGCTGCTCAGCGTGATCTCCGACTCTTTTTTGCCCCATTTCGCCTTCTTGAAGGTTAAACAAGCGCGGTCCTGTGGATCATTGCCGAACTTTTCGGAGACGAAGGGCTTGGCACCGGTGAAGTCCATCACGACCAGTTTTTTGGTGCACGTGCCTTGCCCAACCAGCACCACCATACGGGTGGTTTCGGTCTTACCGGCCTGGCCGGCACGGCGTGGCAGCTTTTCGCGCGAACTAGTGGTTTGAGATTCGGACATCAGGAACAGAAGCTCACCTTGCTTGTCGATCTGACCCTTGGTCGACAGCAGCGGCTCGCCGCTCAACGTGATGTTTTCAGCCGGCTCGCCGGGAGTGCCATCAGCACGCATGAATTTCAAATCGCCGAACTTGGTGGGATAAGTGTATTCAGCGGGATCGCGCACATTCAGCACGCGGTTGATGTCGTCGGCATTGCCTTGTGCCGTGGTCGGCGCCGCGAAGCATAGCGAGCAGGCAAGGGGAGCGGTAATCAGGAGATAGTTAAGCAGTTTCATATCAGTGAGTGAATTATTTGATCGCTACCGTCACATCCAGCAACGAGCGCACGGCGGCAGCCTTGCTGGAGTCACACATTTTTTCAGTAATATTGATTTTCTTGTCAACGAAATTTAACAGCCAGCTCCGATGGCCTTTGACGTAATCGTTGCCATTATCCGCAGCATACTCGGCGGCGCGGTCCGCGCCAACCTGCGCCGTCAGCAGAACTTTTGCCGTATCGGACGTAATGGTATTACGGATGAATTTTTTGGCGTCCGACAGGCCCAGATGGTGGGTCAGGTAAATCAACTTGGCCTTGTCGCCGTCAGACAGTCCATCCAGCTTGAAATCGTCATCTTTCAGGCCCTTCAGGTTCTGCAAGCCGTAGTCGACCGCGGTGTTGATGGCGTATTCGGCGACGTAGCGCAGGTCGAGCAATTTCTGCAAGTTGGCGTCACTGGCCGTTGCGCGGCCGGTGATATACGGCTTGGACGACAAAATCCGCACCAGGGCGGTATCTTTGGTCTTGGTAACCAGTTTGCCATCCGCGCGTTTGAATGCCGGGGTCTCGACCTCGACCGGCTGCTTTTTCTTGATGACGGTCGACTTCTGCGTCGTTATCCAGCCTTCCTTCTTGGCACGTTCATTCAAGAAAGTGCCGTCATTCAGCGCCATATCGACCCAGCTGGCGTCCAGGAACTGCGTCATTCCGCGTGCCGACGACTTGGACGAGGCAGATCGCGGATCCCATTCGCCGGTGTTTTCCGTGAGTTTTTTGGTTTTCGGCTTACCGTCCTTGCCTAGCGCAGGTTTTTTGGTCTTCCTGTCGATCACCGGGATGTAGGTCACATTCGTGATGGTTGCGGCTTCCGCATTCATGATGGCCGCGATGGATTGCGGCGTAAAGCCGCTGCGCTTGCCCGCCGCAATAATCACGTCGCGGTATTTCGCATTCGGGCCGAGCCGGAGATTTTCCGTGTTGGGACATTCCAGCGCCACCTTTTGCACCGGGTTGCCGTTCTCGCTGCGCACCTCGGTCACCGTACCGACAGGCTGTGGGGCGGGCTTGTCGGTCTTGGTGGTCTGCATTGGTCCCTCATGGACTTTCATCTCGGCCGGCAGCGCGACTTTTGGACTGGTGATGCGCGCATGGGTTGCCGGCTCCGCCAGCTTGACTTCAGACACCTTCTTCCAGTCGCCGGTGGGTTTCTTCACCTCGACTTTGACTACGTCGTCCCGTTTGGCCGTGATGACCGGCACCTTGCCGGTGGTGTCGGTCTTGTGCTTTTCCACTTCGCCTGCCACGCACACGGACACTTCCATGCCTTCGATGGGTTTGTTGGCGGCGTCCAGAAACTGCAGCGACAGCAGGCTCGACAAGTCGATCTGCAGCGGCTCAAGCGGCGCCAGTTCCACCACTTTCGGCGGGATCTGCAGGACTTGGCCTTCCCGGATCATGTTCTGGTTTTGAATCTTGTTCAGTTTCGCCAGGTCGTGCTTGCTGACGCCGAATGCTGCCGCAATGCGCGTCAGCGTATCGCCCTTCCTGACGGTGTATTCTTCGTTCATTCTTCTGCTTCCCAATCCATCCATGCATCGTCGTCCAGCATTTGTGGTTCTTCACCGGTGGTCAGGTCGGTCGCCCAGTCGCCGCTGCCGACCAGCACGGAATATTCCTGTGGCATTTTCTCGTCCCGCTGACGCGGGCTTCGGCCGTCTCCGGCAGTGACGCCGCTGAAGGCGAGCTTGCCGGTTTTCTTGACCACCGAAATCACATCCACGTCGGCTGCCATGGCGCCGGTAAAGGCGGACACGGCCGCCCAACGGATGCTGTACGGTTCCAGTTTGGGCGTGACCAATTGATGAGGCAGCTCAGTCAATCCGGCGTTGCCGCTGGCGCCGCTTTCAAACGCATGCTGCCCACCCTTGACGGTGAAATTGCCAGGGCAGGCAAAGGTAATGTCGCCGCCGTCCAGCGTGATCGACGACTGACCCGATTGCAGCACAATCTTCTGGTTGGCCTTGACCTCGATGCTGTCGTTGACAGAAATCACTTTGATCGACCTGTCCGCCAGGATCTCCAGCTGGTCGGTATGTGCCTGCAGCGACACCGGGCCGTTGGCGGCAATGGCCTGGATGCCGCCGTTCTGGCTGAAGTAGCCGGCCGCATTGGCCGCCACCGACGACAGCGTGTATGCCGCCGTCATGTGCATATCACCCAGCGAGGTCCAGTGCAGCTGTTCGCCGGCGAACAGCACGGTCGAGGCGGGCGTAGCCCAGTTAATGCTGGCCGGCGCATCCATCAGCACCAGCGGCTCGGCAAATTTTTCCACCGGCTTGTCCGCGTCCAGGGTCCGCGCGCCGCTTTGCGCCTTGCTCGCTTCCTGGCCGTTGACCGCGCCGTCGTGCTTGCCCTTGTCTTTGGGATCGATGCGTGACAGCAGTTCCTGTTGCGCCTTGGCCCCATCCGCACTGATCAACGCGGTCTGTTTGACGGCTGCGTCGCCCAGCACTTTGCCCAGTTCCTGCGCCGCCTGCAAAGATCGCACCGCCTCGGCCGCATCCATCTGCGTCGAGCTGACACCGGCACCTTGGGCGGCGCGCGCGCTGGTACTCAGCAGCACGCCTTCGCCGCCGCGCACCACTGCCCAGGCGTCGGTGCGCAGTTCGAAGCCGGCGCCGCGATACGATCCGCGCTGTGCCGAGGAGGGCGCTTGGGCGATCAGATAACCCAGGTTGAGCTGGGTGGCGGCGCTGCTGGTGGCCAGTCGCGTGCGTACCTGACCGGGCGTATCGTCCAGCTGCCACTGGTTGTAGCCGCCGCCGTCAAAGTTGTGGCTATGGATGCCGGACAGCGTGCCGGCATGGTTGGCGCCGGAGTCTTCGCCGGCGGCATACGGCGGCGTGTCCGAGCCAGTGTACAGCTGCGCCACCACCAGCGGCCTGTCCATATCATTATCGATGAAGTCGACCAACACTTCGGTGCCGATGCGGGGCGTGAATTGCGATCCCCAGTTGGGGCCGGCCAGCGCTTCCGCCACGCGCACCCAGGTGCCGCTGCTGTCGTCGCCGGGGGCGCTGCCGCGTTCATCGGTGTCATGGGCGATGCCGCCCGGATTGGCGCCCTGGCCGCGCTGCCAGGCAAACTGGATGCGTACCTGATGGTCGCGCGTGGTAGTGGCGACCGCATCGGCCACGCCGACCACGATGGCTGTCTGCGGTCCCAGCGCGGTAGCGGCCTGCGGCGCGGCGATGGCGCGCGGCACGATGGCCACTGCTTCGCGCACGCAACCGAAAGTATTGCGATAGGTGCCGGCTTCCAGCGGCGAAGTGATCTGTTTTACCTGGGACGGGAAGTTGTTGCGCGCCTCATGCCGCACCCATAGAACGACGAAGCGGTTGTCGCCGGCGTAGCGTTCGTGCTGCGTCAGCGCGAAGGCGTGGCCCGGCGCCAGTTGGCGGACGGAACCCTCGCCTTCGAAAGTCTTGTTGTCCAGTTCCAGCGCTTGCAGCATCAACTGGCTGTGCAGGTCGGCCTCGCTGCTGGCGATGCGTTCGCCGGCGCCGTCGTACACGGCCAGAGCAGGCAAGGTGCCGGCGTCCAGGGACGATTGCTGCTCGGCGCCTGGCGCCAGCAATTGCGCCGGGTCCCAGCTGCTGATGCTGACCGCGTTCGGTTGCACCTGACGGCGCGCGGCAAACTGGTCGATGGCGTCTTCGCTGTCGGTGGCGCGCACGCCGTGGAAGCGGATGTCGGCATTGCCCGGCATGTCCGGCGCACCGGCTTTGCTGTCGAAGATCACCAGCTTGTGCTTGGCCTGGCCATCGGTGGCTTCGTCGGCAGGCTGGTCGTGCTCAAAGCGCCAGCTCAGGCCTTCCGATGCCAGCAGGCGCTGGAAGAATTCGAGGTCGCTTTCACGGTATTGGGTGCAGATGGCGCGCGTGGACAGCGACTGCGTGACGTCGAATTCAAACCGCAACTGCGGGTAGTCGGCCAGCAGTTCGGTGATGATGTCCTGCGCGTTCTGGTCCTGGAAGATGTAGCTGTCGCGGCGCAGCCGCAGCACCGCCAGTGCCGGCTCCAGCAGCAGGCGATAGCGCGCCGTGCCGCCGTCCGCGCCCAGCCAGGCGGCTTCGGTGCAGATGCCGTGCCAGGCGCGGCGCGTGCCGTCGGCTTGCAGCAGCGTGACGGTCAGTTCCTCGCCGATGAACAGGTTCAGGTCGAGGTCGGTCGAGGTGCTGAGCGCGTCCACTTCAAACGCATACAGTTCGTTGACGCCTTCGCGGCCGGCAAAGCGCTCGGCCATCAGCGATTCCGGCAGCGCCGAGTCCTGCGCGCTGGCCAGCGTGATCAGGCGCGCGAACTGGCTCAAGCCGGTGCCGAACAGCCCCAGTGCCGAGGGAATCAGCGATGCGATATCCATTTACGGCAGCGTGATGGTCAGGTTGGCCTGGCGTGGCGCCAGTTTGACGATATCGTTATAGGCCGCCACCTGCTGCTCGGTGCCGCGGTTGAGCGAGGTGCGCAGGCCGATGTAGCCGAGCACGCAGATCAGGCCGAATACCGAGCACAGCACCCACAGTGGCAGGTCGCTGCGCAGCTTGTGGACGATCTGGTCCGGACGTTCCGCATGCGGCGCAAAGCCGCCGCGCTTGCCTTTCATGTGGGCGATTTCGTCGCCCAGGCGCGCGGTCAGGTAGTTCAGCTTCTCCGAGCCTTCGAGAATGTAGCGACCCTGGAAGCCCAGCAGCAGGCACATGTGGAACACCTCCAGCGCCTGCAGGTGCGCGCTACCGCGTGCGCGCAGCGATTCCAGCCGGTGGAAGAAGTTTTCGCCGGCCAGCTGTTCGCCGAACAGCACCAGTTGCAGCGGGCGGCGTTCCCAGGCGTCGCGGATGGCGAACGGCGAACGCAAAATGATTTCATCAACCGCCGCGCAGAAGGCGTACTTGGCGGCGTCGATGTCGTCCGGTGAGGCGTTGTGCTTGCGGGCGGCGCGGCCGAAGTCGTCCAGGAACTGCGTCATCTTGTTGGCGAATTCGGCGTTTTCGGCCGGGCCGCTGCCGTTCTTCAGCATGAACAGCGCGTAGAAGCCGTCATACATCAGGTCGAGCAGGGTTTGCGGCGCGCTGCTGGCGGCTGGCGCCGGGGCGGCGCCCATCAGGGAAGGTGCGGTTACGGTATTCATGGTTCCTCGGTTCACGAAGTGACGGCGACCAGTTCCAGCTTCAGGTCGTGCATGCCGCCAGGGACATAGATGGAAATCGATTGGGCTTGCAGCATGCGCTCATACATCTGGCCTTTCGGTTCGATGGAGAAGTACATGGCGTCCGGCCGCACCGGCACGGCGGCCGGCACTTGCGGCGCGTGTTGCAGGCGCACGCCCGGCATGGCCGACAGCACGAATTTATCGACGTCGTCCGGCGCGCCGACCTTGAAGCGCAGCGGCACCACCTCCACCAGCTCGGCGGCCGGCATGGCGGCCGAGACGGCGATGTAGAAGGTGGTTTTGTCGTCGATCTTGCCGGAGTCCAGCATGCCGTGGTGGTAGGACGGCTTGACCTCGCGCAGCGCAATGGCGAAGTAGCGCGACGAAATCACGGTGTCCAGCAGCTCGCGGATGATCTGGTGCAGCGTGGCGAAGCCCGGCCCCGGATCGTTGTGCACGTACGGCGGCAGGTCGGCCAGGGTCCAGCTCTTGGAGAAGGTCATCAGTGCACCGGCCAGGCTCAGCAGCTGTTCGTACAGCCGTTCCGGGTGCAGCGCCGGATGCTGGAAGTAATGCGTCAGCGAGGCGAAGGCGGAACTGGCCGTGTGCAGCAGCCAGAACGACGACATGTCGCCCGAGCGGAATTCGATCACGTGTTTGCTCGGTTCGCGGTGATGGCCGTACAACGCGCTGACCTTGGCTTGCAGCGCGTCCAGCAGGCGGCGCAGTTGCAGGAACAGCAGCGGCGCGCTGCGCACCGATAGGCTCGGCGCGACGAAGGACGCATCCAGCTCAAAGCCGCCGGTGGCCGCGCGGCGCAAACGCAGCAGCGGGAAGTGGGTGTAGGAATCGCGCGGTTCAAATTCCGGCACCATCCGCAGCGTCTTCTTCAGGTAACTCAGTTGCGCCGAGGCGGCGTGCGTGTACAGGTCCGGCGTGTCCTGGTTGTTTTGCAGGTAGCGCACGGCGTTGTTGCTGCCGCTATTGCCATCGCTGAAATTGCCGCCGAACGCTTTGAAGGCGGGCAGGGCGGCGTAGTAGGTGATCGTCTGCTGCGACTGCGGTAGCTGGCTCAGGTCAACCGGATCGGGCAGGTCGTCGGCGCCGGGGGCGTCGTAGAACTCGCCGTCCTGGAAGCGCAGCGACAGCTCCAGCAAACGCAGGCCGTTGTTGGCCAGAGCGTCGCGGTCGATCTGAATCTGATTGACGCCCCAGGCGTACGGGTGCAGCGCCTGCACGCTTTGATGCAACCGCTGCTCGTGGTAGCGGTCCTGCTGTTGAAAGTGTTGCGGCCGTAAGAACAGGCCTTCGCCCCAGAGTATTTTGCTGCTCATACCGTTATCCGTTTTGAAAGTAGCAGAACAGTAACATTGCTTTCAAAAAAGGGTCGCACGGCTGAGTTTTAACGGTGCGCAGCGTCTGGGCAATCGCCCTGCAAGCCGCCTGCGCACGGTTGAGTTCAATTGAACGTCGTCAACAATAGATTTCTGATAACGTGGCGCCGAGTTGCAGAATTGTTTTTTAAATATTGGTTTATTTATATTGAATCTGAGGTAAGCATGACAACCGTACTCTCCCTTGGCCGCGCCTCGCAACTGGCTGCCGCCCTCGTTTCCGTCGTGGCGCTGAGCGCTTGTAACACCGCCCCTGTGGCGCCGCCAGTGGCGGCCAAGCCCAGTCTCCAATCCATGCTGGCGCAGGCCGGCACCGCGTCCAGCACCGGCCAGAAGGAACAGGCCGTCAAGCTGTGGAAGCAGGCGGCGGAAGTGTATCCCGCCGACAAGTCGCCGTGGCTGAGCATCGCCCAGACCCGCTATGAAGCCGGACAGTACGGTGACGCCATCATCAACGCCCAGGAAGTGCTGGTGCGTGACCCCAACGACACGCTGGCCAACAGCATCATCGCCATCAGCGGCCTGCGTTTGTCGACCCGTTCGCTGGCCGACCTGAGCCGTCAGAACAACCTGTCCGGCTCGATCCGTACCGAGTCGCAGGATCTGGCCAAGCTGCTGCGCGAAAGCCTGGGCGAAACGGTGCTGGTGCCGCCTGCCGCCACGGTCCAACCGCCACCGCCGCCGGCGCGCGGCAAGGTCGCCGCCAAGAAGGGCGGCAAGGCCAAGCAGGAAGACAGCAGCGCCAATCCATTTGACGCCTTGAAATAACCAAAGAAGGGAACAAGCCATGTCCAAGAGCACCAGCGTGCAGAAAAAACTGCAAAAAATCCGCCCTCCACGGGTGCAAATGACCTATGACGTTGAAATTGGCGACGCCATCGAGAACAAGGAACTGCCGTTCGTGATGGGCGTCGTGGGCGACTTCGGCGGCAATTCGGAAGTCGAGCAAAAGCGTTTGAAAGAACGCAAATTCGTCAACGTCGACCGCGACAATTTTGACGAAGTGCTGAAGGGCGTGGAGCCGCGCGCCAACTTCCGCGTCAAGAACGAACTGGGCGAGGACGGCGGCGAGTTCGCGGTCGACCTGAAATTCAAGTCGATGGAAGACTTCCGTCCGGAATCGGTGGTGCAGCAGGTCGATCCGCTGCGCAAGCTGCTGGAAGCCCGCACCAAGCTGGCCGACCTGCGCAACAAGCTGGCCGGCAACGACAAGCTGGAAGACATCCTCAACGACGTCCTGCACAGCACTGAAAAACTGGTCGAAATCAGCCAGCAAAACGCCGACAAGAAGGAGGGCTGATCATGTCCGCACAACTGACTCCCGGCGGCGCCCCAGCAGCCACCGAAGTGGCGCTGCTGGACCAGATCGTCGAGCAAAGCAAGGTCGCCAAATCCAGCGTGGAACATGCGCGCGCCAAGGATTTGATCGCGGAACTGGTCAGCCAGGTGATGGAAGGCACGGTGGTCGTCTCCGATAACCTGGCCGCCACCATCGACGCCCGCGTGGCGGAACTGGACCGTCTGATTTCGGCGCAGCTGTCGGCCGTGATGCACGCGCCGGAATTCCAGAAACTGGAAAGCAGCTGGACCGGCCTGCACTACCTGGTGAAGAACAGCAGCACCGGCCAGAATCTGAAGATCAAGATGCTCAACGCCACCAAGAAAGAACTGGTGAAGGACTTCCAGTCGGCGCTGGAATTTGACCAAAGCACCATGTTCCGCAAGGTCTACGAAGAAGAATTCGGTACCTTCGGCGGCGCCCCGTTCGGCGCGCTGATCGGCGATTACGAAATCACCCGCCAGCCGGAAGACATGTACTTCATCGAGCAGATGTCGCACGTGGCCGCCGCCGCGCACGCGCCGTTTATCTCGGCCGCGTCGCCGGAGCTGTTTGGCCTGGAGACCTACAGTGAACTGGGCAAGCCGCGCGACCTGTCGAAAGTCTTCGACACCGTCGAATACGCGAAGTGGAAGTCGTTCCGCGAATCGGAAGACTCGCGCTACGTCGGCCTTACGCTGCCGCGCTTCCTGGGCCGCCTGCCATTCAATCCGGCCGATGGCGCCACCGTCGAAGGCTTCAACTTCGTCGAAGACGTGGACGGCACCGATCACCACAAATACCTGTGGTGTAACGCCGCTTACGCCTTCGGCACCAAGCTGACCGCAGCCTTCGAGGACTACGGCTGGTGCGCGGCGATCCGCGGCGTGGAAGGCGGTGGCCTGGTGGAAGACCTGCCGACCCACACCTTCAAGACCGACGAAGGCGAAGTGGCGCTCAAGTGCCCGACCGAAATCGCCATCACCGACCGCCGCGAGAAAGAGCTAAGCGACCTCGGTTTCATTTCGCTGGTTCACTGCAAGAACACCGACTACGCCGCCTTCTTCGGCGCGCAGTCGACCCAGAAGGCCAAGAAGTACAACACCGACGCCGCCAACGCCAATGCGGTGCTGTCGGCGCAGTTGCAGTACATCTTCGCCGTCTCGCGCATTGCCCATTACATGAAGGCCATGATGCGCGACAAGATCGGCAGCTTCGCCGCCGCTTCCAACGTCGAAGACTTCCTGAACCGCTGGCTGACGCAATACGTGCTGTTGGACGATAACGCCAGCCAGGAACAGAAAGCGCAGTTCCCGCTGCGTGAAGCGTCGGTGCAGGTGTCGGAAGTGCCAGGCCGTCCGGGCGTGTATCGCGCGGTGTCGTTCCTGCGTCCGCACTTCCAGCTCGACGAGCTGTCCGTTTCACTCCGTCTGGTCGCGGAGCTCCCCGCTTCGACCAAATCCTAAGTAGTCGCACTAACTTTTTTTAAACCTGAAAGGAATACCATGGCAATCGACGTCTACCTGCAAATCGACGGTATCAAAGGCGAATCGGCAGACACCACCCATAAAGACTGGATCGAAGTCAAGTCGGTCAATTGGGAAGTGCTGCAACCGAAATCGGCCACCGCGTCGACTGGTGGTGGTCACACCGCCGAACGTACCGAGCACAAAGATATTGTGGTGAGCAAGCTGGCCGACCTGGCCACGCCGCTGCTGCTGCAAAACTGCTCTTCGGGCAAAACCCTGCCAAAAGCAAAGCTGGAATTCCTGCGCGCTGACGGCAATGGCGACCGCGTGAAGTACTTCGAAATCGAACTGGAAAACGTGCTGATCTCCAGCGTGGCGCCAGCGGTCGAACCAGGCAACATCCTGACCGAAGACGTGTCGCTGAAGTATTCGAAAGTGAAGTGGAAGTACACCCAGCAAAAAGTGGGTGGCGGTTCGGGTGGTAACACCTCGGGCGGTTGGGACCTGTCGGCCAACAAGACGGCTTAAGTTGTCATGAAGGGATTTACTCCGGGTTTGTTCGACCGTCTGATGGACGTGCCGGTACACGGCTCGTCCAGCGGCACGGTGTCGCGCTTGTCGATCGAGGACCTGAAGGACTCGGTCGCGCGCGATCTTGAAGCGCTGCTGAACACGCGCACCGTCATCCCGGAGGAACTCCTGAAACGGTTTCCGGAATGCGGCCGGTCGATTGCGACGTATGGCCTGAATGATTTCGCTGGCTTGTCGCTGTCGAGCACAGACGATCGTGCTTTCATCTGCCGCAGTCTGGAACGGGCCATCGCCCGTCACGAGCCGCGCCTGCGCAATGTGCAGGCGTCGCTGGAGTTGCGGGCCGATTCGGTCAACCGTTTGAATTTTGCGATTACCGCGCTGTTGGTGGTCAACAGCGCACACGAACCTGTCAATTTTGACGCAGTCCTGCAGCCCTCAAGCCTGCATTACACCATCAGCAAGGCGCGCCGCGTGAGCCCGACGCCGCTGGGAGCCTGAGATCTTGGAACAATTACTGCCGTATTACGAGAGGGAGCTGGGATTCCTGCGCCGCTATTCGCGCGAGTTCTCCGAACGCTACCCGAAAATCGCCGGCCGCCTGTTGATCGGCGGCGAGGTGTGCGAAGACCCGCACATCGAGCGCATGATCGAATCCTTTGCGCTGCTCAATTCGCGCATCGCCAAGCGCCTCGACGACGACTATCCCGAATTTACCGAAGCGCTGTTTGAAGTGCTGTATCCGCACTACCTGCGGCCTTTTCCATCATGCTCGATCGCGCGCATGGACTTCAGCGGCGCCGCCGCGCAGCTGACCACCGCCAGCGACATCCCGCGCGGCACGCAGCTGACTACGCGTCCGGTGCGCGGCGCCACCTGCACCTTCCGCACTGCGTATCCGGTGACGGTGGCGCCGCTGGCGCTGAGTGCGGCCAGCTTCGCGCCCATCATCGCCGCGCCGGAAGCCGTGCGGCCGCCGGCGCAGGCCACCTCCAGCATCAGCCTGACCTTATCGTGCACGGCGGAGCAGGTGACGCTGGCGCAACTGGGCCTGGGCCAGCTGCGCGTGTTCATCGACGGCGAACCGTCGTTCTGCGCCGCGCTGCGCGATGCGCTGTTCACCCGCGCCGTCGCCGCCTATGTGGAAGCGGACGACAACGGCCGCTGGACGCCGCTGCACAAGGTGCCGGTGTCGCCGGCCGGCTTTGCGGAAGAAGAAGCGCTGATCGATTTTTCGGCGCGCTCGCACACCGCCTACCGGCTGCTGACCGAATATTTCTGCTTCCCTGAAAAATTCAACTTCTTCGACATCGACCTGCACGCCATCAGCGGCGTAATGCCGGCCGGCTGCAAGACGGTGACGCTGCATCTGGCGCTGTCCGGCATGCGCACCGACTCCAACCTGGCGCGCATGCTGGCCACGCTGTCGACCAATAACGTGCTGCTGGGCTGCACCCCGGTGGTCAACCTGTTCCGCCAACGCGGCGAGCCGATACGCTTGACGCACGCCACCGCCAGTTATCCGGTACTGGCCGACGCCCGCCGCGCCTTCGCCTACGAGGTGCAGGCGATTGAATCGGTCAAGCTGGTGCGGCAAACGCCGCAGGGCGAATCGGTGCAGGAATTCCGTCCGTTCTACTCGCTGCGCCACGGCCAGACGCCGGAAAAAAATGGTCACTACTGGGTCGCGCGCCGCAACGAAGACCTGGCCGAGAAAAGTCCCGGTTACGAAACACAGATTTCCATCGTCGATATCGACTTCGATCCGGCCGAGGTGGAAACCGACACCCTGAGCCTGGAGCTGAGCTGCACCAACCGCGACCTGCCTTCGTTACTGAGCTACGGCATGCGCGGCGGCGACTTGTTCCTGGAAGGCGGTTCGAGCGTGCGCGCCATCAGTTTCCTGCGCAAGCCAACGCCGTCGTATCGCTTCGCCCGTGGCCGTGGCGCGCACTGGCGTTTGATTTCGCACCTGTCGCTGAACCACCTATCGCTGGCCGGTGGCGGCATCGACGCCTTTCGCGAAATGCTCACGCTGTACGACCTGCCACGTTCGCCGTCGTCGCAGCGGCAGATCGGCGGCATCGTCGCCGTGGCGCACAAGGCGGCTAACACCTGGCTGCCGGGGAATCCGTTTGCCTGCCTGGTGCGCGGCATTGAAGTCACCTTGACGGTGGATGAAGAAGCCTTCGTCGGCAGCGGCATCCACGCGTTTGCACAGATTGTCGAACGCTTCCTCGGTCTGTACGTCCACGCCAACAGCTTTACGCAGCTGGTGATCAAGTCGAACAAAAATGGAGAGGAACTGCTGCGATGCTTGCCACGAAGCGGCGATTTGAGCCTGCTGTAATCGAGCGGCTGTTCGCGCAGCCGTACCGTTTCGAATACTTCCAGGCGGTGCGCATGCTGGAGCTGTGGCTCAAGAAGCATGGCGCGCCGCAGGATGGCGCGGTCGCCAATTTCCTGCGCTTCCAGAATTCGACCTCGCTTGCTTTTCCGGCCAGCCAGCTGGAATCGCTGCAGCCGGAGCCGCGCGACACGGCGACCGACGCCCGCAGCCTGGGCGAAGCGCTGAAAAGTGCGCAGCTGCGCTACATCCGCATCACGCCCGCGTTTATGGGCTTTCTGGGTAATAGCGGCACGCTGCCGGCACATTACACCGAGCGTATCGCAGCCCATGCGCTGTACCAGAAGGACGAGGGGCCGCGCGCGTTTCTGGATACATTTTCCAACCGCGCGCTGGCGCTGTTCTATGAAGCGTGGCGCAAGTATCGGCTGGAGCTGAAATACCAGATTCATGGCAAGGATGAATTCCTGCCGCTGCTGCTGTCGCTGGCTGGCATGCATAGTCCGTCATTGCGGCGTCGCCTGTCGGACGGCGGCGATGGCGTGCTGGATGAATCGATGGCGTATTTTTCCACCGCCATCCGCCAGCGGCCTGCATCTGCGGTGCAGATTGCGCGTGTGCTGTCGGAGTATTTTTGTCAATCGATACGCATCGAGCAGTTTATCGGCGCATGGTACGACGTGCCGGCCGGCCAGCAGACCATGCTGGGCATGGCCAACGCCGTCCTGGGTGGCGGTGCAATGGCGGGGGAGCGCGTGTGGCAGCGCGACCTGCGCATGCGGCTGGTGGTAGGGCCGCTGGACCTGGAAGGCTACGAATCCTTCCTGCCCGGCGGGAAAGCGGCGCGCGCGCTGGAGAGCATGGTCACCATGTTCACCGGCCTGGCGCTGGAATATGAAGTGCAGCTGGTGCTGCGCGCCGAAGATGTTCAGGGCGCGCGGCTGGACGATGAACGCAGCGGCGGGCGCCTGGGCTGGGACAGTTTCCTGGTCACCGAGGCGCAGCAGCACGACCGCAGCGATGTCCGCTACGAGATACACACATCATAAAAAGGACAACAACATGAGCATCAACCTGAAAACGCTGATCAGCAAATTGAATGACACCAGCCGCGCCGCCGCCACGCGCGCGGCCAGCCTGTGCGTGTCGCTGGGCCAGTATGAAGTGGACGTTGAACACCTGTTCCTTGCCTTGCTGGAGCAGCCCAAGAGCGACCTGGCGCTAATTGCGCGCCAGAGCGATATCAGCATCACGCAGCTGGAAGCCGACCTGCGCGCGGAAGTGGGGCGCTTCAAGAACGGCAATACGCGCACCCCGGTGTTTTCGGCGCGCCTGCCTAAATTGTTTGAAAACGCCTGGCTGATCGCGTCGCTCGATTTGCAGGACGATGCGCATGCGCAGATCCGCAGCGGCCATCTGCTACAGGCGCTGTTGACCGACACCGAACTGTCGCAACTGGCGGCGCGCAGCTCCAAGCTGTTCGCGCGCTTCGACCTGGAGCAGATCAAGCACAATCTGGACAAAATCACCGCCGGCTCGGAAGAGACGCCGGTGGCGCGTCCGGCCGCCGCAGCCGATGAAGGCGGCGATCCAGTCGGCGACCTGCAAGCACGCGCCGCCAGCAAGACGCCGGCGCTGGACCAGTTCACCACCAACCTGACGCAGCGCGCACGCGATGGCAAGGTCGATCCGGTGATTGGCCGCGATCTGGAAATCCGCCAGGCCATCGATATCCTGATGCGCCGCCGCCAGAACAATCCCATCCTGACCGGCGAGGCCGGCGTCGGCAAGACCGCCGTGGTGGAAGGGTTGGCGCTGCGCATCGCGCAAAACGACGTGCCGGATGTGCTGAAGGGCGTGGAGATTCACACGCTGGACATGGGCCTGCTGCAGGCCGGCGCCAGCGTCAAGGGCGAGTTTGAGAACCGTCTGAAGAACGTCATCGACGAGGTGAAGAAAAGCCCGCACGCCATCATCCTGTTCATCGACGAGGCGCACACCATGATCGGCGCCGGCGGCACGGCCGGCCAGAACGACGCCGCCAACCTGCTGAAGCCAGCGCTGGCACGCGGCGAGTTGCGCACCATCGCCGCAACCACGTGGGGCGAGTACAAGAAGTATTTTGAAAAAGATGCCGCGCTGGCTCGGCGCTTCCAGGTGGTCAAGGTGGAAGAGCCGAGCGAGGAACTGGCTTGCGCCATGTTGCGCGGCATGGCGCCATTGATGGAGAAGCACTTTGGCGTGCGCGTGTACGACGAGGCGATTACCGAAGCAGTGCGCCTGTCGCATCGCTACATAATGGGCCGTCAGCTGCCGGACAAGGCGATCAGCGTGCTGGATACCGCCTGCGCCAAGGTGGCGTTGGGGCAGAATGCGACGCCGGCGCTGATTGAAAACCTGGCGCGCAAGATCGAGCGCATCGATGCCGAGGCGACCGCGCTGGAACGTGAGCAGGGCGAAGGCGGCGCCGATGCGGCTGCGCGCCTGAAAGAATTGCGCGAATCGCGCGCGGCGGCGGACGAACAGCACAAATCCCTGTCCGAGCGCTGGGAGAAGGAAAAAACGTTGACGGCCAAGATCATCGAGGCGCGCGCCGCAACTGCGGCACCTGCGGCGGCCGGCGATCAGGCTGCGGCGGGCGAGGGCGGGCAGGCGCGCGACATCCAGGCCATGGTGGCCGAACTGCGCGCGCTGCAGGGCGAAACGCCAATGGTGCCGGTGCAGGTGGACGGCCACGTGGTGGCGGAAATCGTAGCCGGCTGGACTGGCATCCCGCTGGGCAAAATGGTCAAGGACGAGATCAAGACCGTGCTGCGTCTGAAGGAAAATCTGGAACAGCGCGTGCTGGGCCAGCCGCACGCCATCGAAGCGGTGGCGCAACGCGTGCGCACCTCGCGCGCCAACCTGGATGATCCAAACAAACCAAAAGGCGTGTTCCTGTTCGTCGGCCCGTCGGGCATCGGCAAGACCGAAACCGCGCTGGCGCTGGCTGATGCGCTGTATGGCGGCGAGCGCAAACTCATTACCATCAACATGAGCGAGTACCAGGAAGCGCATAGCGTCTCCGGTCTGAAAGGCTCGCCGCCGGGCTATGTCGGCTATGGCGAAGGCGGCGTGCTGACCGAAGCCGTGCGCCGCAATCCATACAGCGTGGTCCTGCTGGATGAAGTGGAAAAGGCGCACCCGGACGTGATGGAGCTGTTCTTCCAGGTTTTCGACAAGGGCGTGATGGATGACGCGGAAGGCCGCGAGATCGACTTCCGCAACACCATCATCATCCTGACTTCCAACGTGGCGTCGGGCGCGATGATGCAGGCTTGCCTGAACAAGTCGCCGGAAGAGCTACCGTCGGTGGAGGAATTGGAGCAGATGATTCGTCCGGCGTTGATGAAGCAGTTCAAGCCTGCATTCCTGGGCCGCTTGAAGGTGATTCCGTTCTATCCGATTCCGGACGATGTGCTGGTCGATATCATCAAGCTCAAACTGGGCAAGATCGAGCGCCGCATCGCCGCCAACCACAAGGCGGAGTTCACCTACGACGAGGCATTGGTGGAAGCGGTGCTGGCGCGCTGCACGGAAGTCGATTCCGGCGCGCGCAATGTGGACAATATCCTGAATGGCACGCTGCTGCCGGAGATTGCGGAATCGGTGCTGGCCCGCATGGCGGAAGGCGCGGCGATCGCCAAGATCAAGGTCAGCGCCAACAAGCAGGGGCAGTTCAAGTACACCGTGAAGTAAGCACGTCATTCCCGCGAAAGCGGGAACCCATGCTGAGTATGGATTCCCGCTTTCGCGGGAATGACGTTATTCTGCGGGCGGCACGCCGAGCAGTTCTTCGATATGGGCCAGCGAGGCTTCGTCTTTTACGACGCTGCGCAGCCAGGTATGCAGGTCTTGCAACGCGGCTTGTGCCGCTTTCTCAGCGAAGTACGAGGCCGGGCTGTGGGGTTCGGTGCGGCGGAAGAATTCCGCCACAGCGCGCAGTTGCGCCACGGCCTGCGCGCGGTTGCTGATCACGCCCGGCCGGGTAGGCGCCACGTCCGCTGCCACGGCGCCAGTGGCTTCTTCCATCACTTCTTCCTCTTGCGCCGGCGACGCGAGCTCCGGCGCTTCTGCCGAAGCGCCGGCCGGCGCCGGCATCGCATGCAGCATCGCTTTCACCGCATCGCGCGCTGATGAGAATCCCGGGCTGTCGTTGCCGAGACGCGCATCGGCGACGCGTTCCAGCTGCTCCAGCGCCTCGATGCAAAACTGCGCATCCGCGCGGAACGCCGTCGCAAACCGTGCCGAGTTATTGCGCTTGGCCGTTTCCATGTCCGCCAGCTTTGGTGCGCGGTTCTGCTGTTCCTCATTACCACTGCCCGCACGCTTGCGCGCCGATTCAAAATCGACAGTCGAATAATCGCCGTTCTCGGTCAAGCCGATCTCGCGCACCAGCGCTGGCGTGCGGGACAAAATCCAGCTCAAATTGCCAGTACGCTGATCGTTATCGCCGTCTTCCGCCGACGGATACAGGCCTGTATCCCAATACTGGTCACACAAGCCGGCCAGCAACAGATAGCCTTCGCCCAGGCCGCGCAGATGGTGCACGCGCGCGCCGGCCTCGGTCAGCCATACGGCCAGCCGCAGATCCTTGCTGGCGGTCTTGAGCAGATGCGCGCAGCGCTCCACCACGAACGGCCAGTCGGCTTCCTTCAATTCAGTCACCCATTCGCCCTGATCGAGCGAAGGGTCGTCAAACTTGCGCGCCTGCGCAATCGCGTCCAGTTCAGGGGAAAACGACAGATCGCCACCAGCAGGCTGGCTAACGGAGATTGGTTCTAAAAGCTCTTGTGCAGAATACATGGTGTCCTCTTTACTGCGCCATACGGAATTCGATACGGCGGTTGCGCTGGCGGCCTTCGGCCGTGTCGTTGCTGGCGATTGGGCGGTCCGGGCCCTGGCCGCTGGCCGTCAGCAGTTCCCCGTTGATGCCATGGCTGGCCAGGTAAGCCTTGACCGCTTCTGCGCGCGCCTGGCTCAGACCTTGATTGGTGGCGCGCAGACCGGCGCTGTCGGTGTGGCCGATGATGTCCACCTTGCGCTTATCCAGCTTGCGCAGGGCTACTACCATCTCGTCCAGAATCGCCTTGCCGGCCGGCGTCAGTTCGGCCTTGCCGCTTTCGAACTCGATGATGCGGTTGGCCAGCGCGCTATCCAGCACGCCCTGGTCGGCCGCCGATACGCGCAGGCCATTGTTGACGGTGTAGGTCGGATTGAGGTTGGTGGCGATATTGCTGGCGATGCGCTGTCGTACCGCCTCGTTGCCGACTTCCCCGCGCAGGCTGACGGTGCTGCCGTCGATCTTCAACTGGCCGCGGCTGATCTGCTTCAGGTCCGGCGTCAGCAGCTTTTGCACATACTGGTTCCAGTTGGCCGGCGTGGCCACCTTGTCGATGGAGATCTGATCGACCACCTTGTCGGCGCCATAAACCTCGCGCAGCTTGGCCAGCACGGCGGCCTTGCTAGCTTCATCGGGCAGGGTGCCGGCGGCCAGCACCTGGCCCGGTTGCACCACGTTGGCCTGCGCGAAGGTGGCGCCGGCGGCCAGCATCAGGCTTGTGAATAAAAGAGTACGCATGATTCTAGGTTCCGATAAACGCCGTGCTGACCGACTCCAGCGCGGACTTGAGTGACAGGGAGGGCTGCGACAGATAGGTGGACAGTTTTTTGACGGCGTAGTCGCTGTCAGCCTGTTCCTCCACCCAGTCCAGTTGTTCAAACGCGATCTGCTGTTCCTGCGCGGCCTGCGGGTCCATGATGCCGTGCAGCGTAGCCGGCGAGGCACCGCTAAAGCCGACCAGCAGCACCGGCTGTTCGCGCTGGCGCGTGAGGAACAGCGCTAGTTCGAAGTCCGCGCGCGCCAGGAAGGGCGTGATCAGGTGCAGCCAGAAGGCGGCGACCAGGTTGCGGTACATCGGGTCTTGCGGCAGCGGCAGCAGCAGCGTTTTATCCAGCCGGCTGGAACTGCTGGCCATCACCGGTTGCAGCAGCATGCCAAGCGCCAGCAGCACCTGGCGCGACGAGCCACGGAATCCTGCCTGCGACAACAGCGTATCGAGGCCGCCGATGGTTTGCAGTTCCAGAAAGTCCTCGAAGGTGGCCTGGTAAGCGGCGCTGCGCAGATCGAGTTCGATCGCTTCGGCGGCCGCCATTTGCAGTGGCGTGGCGGGATCGCTGGCGGCGACTACGCCGCTGCTCAGCGTCGCCAGCCGGGTCCAAAGGCGGTTGAACACCAGCGGCGCGGTCTGCACAAAGGTGGCCGGGTCGGCGACTTCCACACTGCTGGTCATCAGGAACGGGAAGCGGCGCGACGACTGGTCGCTACTGGCGACGATATGGCCGGCGATCGCGTGACGGCGGCGCGGGCCGACGAAGGCGAAGTGCAGCGGCGCGACGGCGTCGTAGTTCAGCTTCCAGCGGGCGTCGGTGCTCATCAGGTCCATCGCCTGGGCGAGCCAGTCATCTAGCACCTTGATCAGGGCCGGGCTGTCGCCGCCTTTGACGAAGTCGCCGCGTCCGGGCACCTTGCCGAAGTAGCCGATGTGGGCGATGGTGGCGCCGCGACTCATGGCTGGGCTCCAGCGGTGCGAATGACGGTGCCGGGTTGCGGCGCCGGCATGGTGGCTGGCACCGGTGCAGGTGCGCGGCCCGGTGCTGGCGCTGATGCCGGTGCACCCGGAGCGCCAGGCATGACAGGAGCGCCCGGCGCGGCAGGCGTGGCAGGAGCCGCTGCTCCGGCTGGAAGGCCGGGCTTGGCGGCTGCGGCAGCTGCGGCAGGTGCATCAGCGGCGGCTGGCGTTGGCGCCGGTGCAGGCGCGGTCACGGTATCCGGCAGACGCAGGCGCTTGAAGCCTGCCGTCGAAGGCGCGGCAGCTTGCGCCTGCACTGGTGGTGGCGGCGTGCTTGCGCCGATTTTCAGGTTGGCGGTAACCGACACGCCCGAGTTATCCCAGGTCAGTTCAAAGGCGCCGTTGTCCTTGCGTTTGCGCTTGGCGGCATCGATCATTTTCTTCAGGCCGAAGTGGCCCGGTTCGTTGAACACCACAATGCTACGGCCTTCGGGCGTGATGGCGGTGATCTTCGCACCCGGCACGCCGGCTGGATTTGGCCACGTCATATGCACCCAAGGCTGCGGCTGGCCGCGCCAGCGCAAGGCCTGGCCATCGATCTCGATGGTGAACTCGGTGGCGCTGACGGCGCCCAGCGCTTGCAGGTCGAAGTTGGTCTGGCCTTCGCCACCGCTGGATGCGGCCGCGTTTGCGACACCATTGGCCGCCAGCGGCGCTACCCAGCCAGGGAAGCTGGCCACCACCGGCGGCGCCAGATTGATGCCCATATTGGCCCAGGTGCGGGCGCTGACCGTGTCGCCACGGCGCACCACCAGTGGACCAAGCGTGGAGTCGAAGAACTTGGCGATCGCGCCTTCCGGACCGAACACCGCGCCGATTTCGGCGTTGCTGGCCTCCGCCTTGGATTCGGTGGCGAACGGATACTTAGTGGCCAGCGACTGGCGGAACGGTTGCAGCACCTGCGCCGCCCATACCTTATTAACTTCCGTTTCGGTCGGCTGCACGATCACCGCGAAGGTCTGGATCAGCGGACGGACCAGTAGCGGACGAATGGCGGCTTTCTGCGCATCGGTCATCCCGGTCAGCATTTGCTCGTCCACGTACTTCAGCGCTTCCGCCAGTTCAGAGCCATTTCCATCCAGCGTTTGCTGCATCAGCTGCTTGGCGCCGGGGCCTGGGTCGCCCTGATTCTTGATCTGGTTGAAGCGGCCGCGCAGCTTGGACAACTGCTCCATATAGCCGCGCATCAGCGACGCGCCCTGGTCCTTGGCGACCACCAGCCGCGCCACGCCGGAGAACTCCCGGCCGACAGGGCCGAGCGGGAGGGCGGCGTTCTGCACGCCACCGCTGCTGACGTTGATATTCAGCTGCGATGGTTTCTGGCGCAGGATGGTTTCCTTGAACCAGCCGCTGACGCCACGCTGCGCGCGTTGCAGGCCGGCGTCGATCAGCGACGGGTTGTCCCACGAGGTTTGTTCGTAGACGCTGTTCATCAGCTTATTCAACGGCGAATTTTGCGGGTCGCCCAGACGGTTCATCGCACCTGCGGCCTGGTCGAAGTTGGACAGGTCACGGATCGTCACGCCCTGCACAAATTTCTGCCATTCGCGGGCATAGTCGTTCTTGTAAAGGTCCACCAGCGATTTCTGGATCTGTTCCGGGCTGCCTTCCAGCGTCAGGTCATCCTTGGACGAAGTTTTGAGCACCCAGTCGGCGCTTTGCAGTTCGCGGTTGGCGGCTTCGCGGAAGGCGTCCTGCACGAAGCCCTGCCATGCGGCGCGGGTAAAGCTGCCCGGGACGGCATAGCTGCCCAGCACCAGTTCCTTGTCCTGATCGCCGACGATGGCGGCCACCGTCACGGCGGGGAAGCGGGTGGCGGCGCGGGCTTTGACGTCGGCGTAGACCCGTTCACGGGCCGGCATGCCGCGTACCACGCGGCGCAGATTGTCGCGGGTCTGGTCGACCAGCGCCAGACGGGTGTCGATCTGCGGCCACGAGGTGTCGTTGATCTGCGCCAAGTAGAAGGAGATCATGCGCTCGGCGCTGCGGATCATCTGCTCGCGCGACATGGTGCCGCGGTTGGTGTCCAGCCACACGCGCCAGAAGCGGGTCAGCTGGTCGTTCAGGTGGCCGGCTTCGGCGCGCGATTTATCGCCCAGCATCAGGTAGGTCTTGAGCGCGTTGTACGCGTCTTCGGCATCGGTTGGTGAAGCGTCCTTGAACTGCTGCGCGCTGTTGTTGATGGCGGCTGCGGCTTCGGCCTGCGTGGCGTTCGGCGGCGCCGAGTTGCCGCCGCTGCTGCTGGCGGTCAATGGGCGCGCCATCGGCTGCAGATTCGCCGCGCCGCTATTAACTTCGGCGAGGAAGGCTTCCAGCGTCTGGCCGACTGGCTTGAGCATCACTTCGCGCACGCCGTTGAAGTATTCCTCGCGCAGCTTGCGGTCCAGCAGCGTGCCCTGATACAGGCCGAAGCTGAGAGACATCGGGCGACTCTCTTCATACTTGTCCAGCTGTTCGATGCGGTCTTGCAGGATCTCCAGCGCGGCAAAACGCGATTGCAGATCCATCGATTTTTCCTGCACCTTGATGGCCTGGTCCAGGTCCGCCTGCACATTAGCCACCAGCTGTCGGTTGTTCATGTACGACCAGCTCCAGCCGGCCAGCGCCAGGCCGGCCAACGCGGTGGCGGCGAAGAAGGCGACGTAGCGCATGCGGGTCTTGGCCGGGCTGGCGTATTGTGATACCAGATCCTTGTCGGCGAAGATCACCTTGCGGAACAGGTTAAGCAGGAAGTAGCCCTGCTGCTGGTGGGCTGCTTCATGTTCGGCAGGTTTCAGTTGCAGGTCGAAGCGTTGCGCCACCCGTTGCGACGAAGCCGATACGGTTTCGCCTTCCTGCAGCGCGCTGGTGAAGTAGAAGCCGCGGAAAACGGGTTTGAACTGGAATGGATTTTCTTCAAACAGCGTGGCGATGAAGGTGCGCAGCGCCGGCTTGATCGAGCTGAATTCGAGCGGGAAGGTGAACACGCCAGGCGGCATGCGTTCGCGCCATTGCAGCGCCATGTTGGCTGCGCTCTGGTCTTTCAGGCCTTCGTACAATTCGTCGAAGCGGGCGTCGAACTGGTTCAACACTTCTTCGCTGCCGGTGCTGCGGCTGTAGGGCAGGGTGGCACCCCATACCTTGTCACGTTCACCGCGTTCGGCGTCCTGGAAAAATTCGTTGAAACCGGTGATCAGGTCGGCCTTGGTGAACAGAACGTAGACCGGGGCATGCACTTCCAGCCGCTCGGTCAGTTCCTGCACGCGCTGGCGGAGGTTCTTGGCCAGGTTGATGGCGAATTCGGGACGGTTGCGGGTCAACTCGGCGACGCTGACGGCGATGATGATGCCGTTGATCGGCGCCTTCTTGCGGTATTTCTTCAGCAGGTCCAGGAAGCCGAACCACTCGCCACGGTCTTCGTCCACGACCGAATAGCGGCCAGCCGTATCGAGCAGGATGCCGTCGGTGGTGAAGAACCAGTCGCAGTTACGCGTGCCGCCCACGCCTTGCACGATTTTGCTGTCGGCGAAAGGGAACTGCAAGCCGGAGCTGGCCACCGCCGTGCTTTTGCCGGCGGCCGGATTACCGATGATCATATACCACGGCAGTTCATACAGCGCGGCGTTGCCGGAGGTCTGTCCCAGTTTGGAGTTCTTGATGGTGCCAATGGCGTCCAGCATGCGGGTGCGCAGCGCTTCGGTTTCCTGGCGCTGGGCCGGATCGACCTTGACCGGCTTGGATGCCTGCTGTTCCAGCATGTCGCCCAACTTGCCGGCGGCGCGCTGCGTCTTTCGATAGCGCCAGTACCAGACGATGGCGCCGAAGGCCAACGCGATCGCCAGCACGATCCACGGCACTGACGACGGCCATTGCAGCAGTGCGCCGGCAAGGAACAGCAGTGCCGCAAAGGCCAACCAGCCGATAACAATCAGCGTACGGCGTTGGGTCAGGAACAGCCAGAATTTTTGCATCATAATAGGGCTCGGTTACTTGGGAATGTCATGCTGTTTGTGCCGCTGGTGCCGGGCGAACAAGCGCGGCGCAGCGGCGGTAAGGATCTTCATTGCTGATGCTGAGTGCAGGGCCGCCGCGCTGCTGCGCCTCGGCGTCTGCGATGGCCAGCGCGGTCAGCCAGCTGACGGCGCCGCAACTGCCGCTGCTGGCGCCGACGCTGATCACATCCGCGCCGGGATCGAGCTGCGGCGCGGCGGCGGTGACCACGTGCATCAGCTCTGTCACGCGGCTGGTGCGGTGGCCGGTGTCGGCGGTCACTAATTCGATGGCGGCGCCGTCCAGCTGGGCCGCTTTCAATACGTCGGCGATGGCGCTGGACAGGCAGGTGTCGGTGTCGCGTTTGACGGTGTCGGCGGAGGCGCTACGGCGGCCGATGTGCACCGCTTGCAGGACGCTTCCGGTGGCACCGATTTGCTGCGCCACGTTGGCGTCTGCCAGCAGCAAGCCGGCCGCCCCTTCGCCGGGAATGTGGCCTTGCGGATGCGCTGTGGTGTACAGCGTGTTTTGATTCAGCAGGCGGTTGATGGCGGCGTCGCTCAGGTGCGAGTCGGCGGCGATCACCAGCGCCAGGGAGGGCTGCTGCGAATTGCCGGCGCGTTGCAGCAGTTGCGCCAGCAGCGCGCCAGCATCGTCGTCCTGTTGCTGTTGCAGCGGCGCGGCCGGTGCGATCAGCGTTTGCGGCCAGCCTGCTTGCGTGGCCAGATGGCGCAGCCATTGCCAGGCCAGGTCGCGCTGGGCCGGCTGCCATGCTTGCGGCCACAGGGCCAGCAGTTGCAGCGTTGGCGGCGTGCGCGCGGCAGGCGCGTCGGGCGGCAGGCTGTTCTGCTGGCGCGCTTGCTGTTGCTCCAGCCATGGCTCCAGGTCTTCATGCAGCGTGGCTTCTGCTGTCAGATCGGCGACCACCGCGCTGGCGGCGGCCAGTGCGCGCCACTGGGCCTGGTCGAAGCGCGGATCGTCCAGTTGCTGGCGATGGCGCCATTGTTCCAGTTCTTCGCGCAGCGCGCCGTCGCCGGCTTCCGTCAGGCGGGCGGACAGGATCGGGTAGCCGTCGTCGTCATACAGTTCGCTGTCGAGCTGCGGGCGGGCGCGATGTTCGGACAGCGCGGCACGCAGCTCCGCCACCGACTCGCCATGCGGTGCGCGCAGGGCGGTGGCGGCGATGGTCAATGCGGCCGGCAGCGGCGGCGCGGCCGGAATCTCTGCCGCTGCATGCGCGGCGCCAGCGGCGGCTGGCGCGGCGGGCAGGGTGGCGCGCGTCCACACCTTTCGGCCCAGCCACAACGCGGCCAGCAGCGCCACCGGCAGCACCAGCAGGTACAGCACCAGCTCACCGCTGGCCGGCATGCGATTGGTCTCGCGCCAGAACCAGATGGCGCCACCCCAGCTGGCGCCGAATGCGGCGGCGGCCAGGGCAACGTTACGTAACCAGACCATTGATCATGTTCTCCTATTGTTTCATCACGCCGGGCCGGCGCAGTTCTGTGTGCCCGAAATCCATCATCTTCCAGCGCCCGCCCCAGGTCATGCCCATGGACTCGGCGACCTCGCCATACAGCTGGTAACCGCGCATCGCCCATGGATCGCGCTCGGAAATCACCAGCTTGCCGTCGCGCAGGAAGGCGCAATCGGCAGCCAGACCGTATTGGTGCCAGCTCTGGAACGCGGCGGCGTTGGTCACGCCGGAACCCAGTGCGGCCAGTTTGTTCTGACGCTCGGGACTGCGGTAACCTTCCAGCAGCGCCATGTCATACCCGTATTTTTCTTTCATGATGCGGAACACCATCAACAGCCGCTGCGCATAGACGGCGTCGAGCTGCGCCCAGTCGCGGCTCGCCGAGATCAGCATCGGCCGCTCCAGCTGCACTTCGGCGGTGGTGAACACCAGCGGCGGCAACGCCGGTGGCGGCACCAGCTGTTCGCCTTCCAGCAGGCCCGCCACTTGCGTGTTGACCTCGCGGGTAGAGCTGTCAAAGCCATTCAGCGTCGGCCGCGCCAGCAGCAACGCTAGCATCGGCGGGATGGTCAGCAGCGCCAGGCCGCCCAGGCACAGCACATAATGCTCGGCCAGAAAATCGCGCAGGCCACCCATCGATTGACGCCCCGAACGGCCAAGCGCACCCAGCTCGGCGCGGCGGCGACTGGCGGCGCGGCCCAGCGTTTGCTGGAGGCGCGCGTTAGCCCCGGCCAAAGCCGACACGACGAATTCGCGCCCGGACGGAAATAGCACCATCCAGCTAATGAAGCACGCCAATAAAAAATAAAGTGTTACCGCCAGTAGAAACACGTTGCCCTCGAAGCTCGTTACCAATGTCTAAAAAGCATTGCTCTGAGTATATATTAGGCATCTGACAAGCACGCGCACGATTGAATTGTCGATTCGTGCGGCACATTTTTCTTGAATGTCGTAAAGTCGTGCGAAATTAACAAGGGAGCAGATTTTGCAACGTGAAGATGACCGCCCTCCGTCGAGTGGCCGTCCCAGCCTATTGTCCCAGGCGCCCCAGGCAGAACCGGGTCGCGCCAGTGTTTTCGACGGGTTGGATCGCCGGCCGGCTACTGCTGCGCCGGCCGCAAGTCGTGCCCGCAAGCCGTTGCTGCTGGCGGGCATAGGCGCGGGCGTGCTGGTGTTGGCCGCAGGCGTAGCCGTTTGGATGGCTGCCGAGCCGGAACCGCAATTGACGCTGGCCGCCGCGCCGGCTGTCAAGCTGTCGCCTGCGCCTGCTGCTCCTACGGCCGCCGCTGCGGCACCGGCACCGGAAGTTCCGGCTGCCACCATCGTCGAAGAGACGGCTGCCGTCAGCCCGCCGGCCGACAGCCGGTCGCTGAAAGAGGTGCTGAACGATATCCCGCCGAAAGCGCCGCGTGCGGAACTGACCGCCGCGCTGGAAAAACCACACGCCAACGCGGCCAAGCCCGAGCATAAAAAGGCCGACAAGCCGGCCAGCAAGCAAGTGCAGGTGGCCAAGAAAGCCGAGCCTCCCAAAGCCAAGGCCAAGCCGCAGGACAGCGACGTCACCCTGCTGGCGGCGCTGATGACGCATGTGCAGGCGGCCAAAGGGCCGTCCAAGGAACCATCGACGCCGGCCTATCAGCTCAAGCAATGTGGTCGCCTGAACGAAGCCGGTGCGTCGCAATGCCGCGCGCACCTGTGCGCGACCACCGCCAGCAAGGAGCCAGAGTGCAAGCAGCCGGTTGCGGTGAAAACTGCCGCTGAATCATGAGTATCGCTTTGATCGAAACGGTGGTTGCCGCCCTGGCCCAGTTTTCAAGCGCGACCCGGCTGTATGAACTCACGCTGAACGAGGACGACGGCGCCGACATGGGCGCCGGCGGGCTGCTGGTTGAAGCGTTTGCTTCGGACGACAGCGTGCAGGGCGTTGGACCACGTGACGTCATCGTGCTGTCCACCAGCGCCTTGGTGCAGCTGGCGCCCTTGATGGGCAAGCAGGCGGCGCTGGTCGTCAGCCTGGCCGATGGCAGCCGTACCGAATTCCGTGGCGAGATTACCCAGGCGGCGATGCTCGGCAGCGAAGGCGGCCTGGCGCGCTATCGCCTGCGCCTCACGCCGTGGTTGTGGCGCTTAAGCCAGGTGCGCAACAGCCGTGTATGGCAAGACCGCACCGTCATATATATCATCGACGAGGTGTTCGAGGCGTACGCGCCGCTGTCGCAATGGCGCTGGAGCGAAGAGACCGAACCGTTCATGGCCGATGCGGTGGCGCGCAGCTATTGCTGCCAGTACCGCGAATCGGACCTGGATTTCGTGAAGCGCCTGCTGACCGAAGAGGGCCTGGCCTGGCGTTACGAACAACTGCAAGACGGCGTCGGTGTGGTGCTGTTTGCCGACAGCAGCCAACTCAGCGCCACGCCGGAAGACGTAAGCAGCGAGGCCGGCGGCGGCATCCGCTTCCACGGCGTGCGCGTCGGCGAGGCGTCGGACACCATTCAGGCCATGCAGGCGCGCCGCAGCGTAACGGCATCGCTGACCACCTTGCTTAGCTATGACTACAAGGCCAAGCAGGCCGTCAACGCCAGCACGCCATCGCGGCTGTCGGCCGGCAAGCTGCCGCCGCTGGAAAGCTACGACGTGCCAGGCCAGTACGCCTATGCCAATGCCGCGCAGGCGCAGCGCTATGCGGACATCCAGATGCAGGGCAGGGAAGCCGTCGCCCAGCAGTGGCGCGGCCGCTCGACCGTGCGCACCATGGCGGCCGGTACCCGCTTTACGCTGACGCAAGGCCCGCTGAGTACGGACAGCGCGCCGACCTACGTGCTGCTGCGCGTGCGCAGCGTCGGCGTCAACAACCTCCCGTCCCCAGCCCAGCAGGCGCTGGCCGAGTTGTTCGGTCCGATTCCCGAGTTACTGCAAGAAGTAGCCGCCGACGCCTCGGACGACTTTGCCCTGACCATCGCGCAGGCGCGCCAAAGCGGCTACGCCAACAGCTTTGAGGCAGTGGCCGCAGACGTCATCTGGCGTCCACAACTGCCAGGCAGCGACGGCCGCAGCCATCCGAAACCCACCGCACGCGGCGCCCAGAGCGCCATTGTCATCGGCGCCGATGGCCTGGCGCAAGCATCCGGCGCGGACGAACTGTATTGCGACAAGCTGGGCCGCGTGCGCATCCGCTACCACTGGCAGGACAACGGCGACGCCACCTGCTGGGTGCGCGTCGCGCAGCGCTCGGCCGGCGGCGGCATGGGCAGCCAGTTCCTGCCGCGTATCGGCCAGGAAGTGCTGGTGCAGTTCATCGAAAACGACATCGACCGGCCGATCATCATCGGCGCGCTGTACAACGGCCAGGGCGAGGGCGGCGTAACGGCGACGCCGGGCGGTGGCGGCAGCGCCGACGACACGGCCTCGCGCTTCCAGCCGGCCGCAGACCACGCGGTCTCGGCGCAAGGCAATGTCGCCGGCGGCAACAGCCCGCTGTGGCATGGCGCCTCCAGCGACAGCGCCGGCCACCGCAACGCCGCCGCGCAGTGGGGCGTGCGCAGCAAGGAATTTGGCGGCAGCGGCTACAACCAGTTGCTGTTCGACGACACCGACGCGCAAGGCCGCGTGCAGCTGCGCTCCACCCATGCCGCCAGCGAACTGAGCCTGGGGCACCTGATCCACAGCGCCGACAACTATCGCGGCAGCCTGCGCGGGCAGGGCGCCGAGCTGCGCACCGATGCTTACGGCGCGGTGCGTGGCGGTGCGGGTCTGCTGATCACCAGCTACAAACTCAAACACAGCGCCATGGAGCGCGACCCGGTGGGCGACAACGCGGCCGGTATCGCACTGCTCAAGCAGGCCGTCAAGTTGGGCGAAACGTTTAACGACGCGGCCAAAACGCATGAGACGGTAACGCTGGCCGGCCACCTTGGCGCAGCCAAGGCCAACGCCAGCGTGCTGGACGACAAAACAGCGCCGTTGCAGGCGATGCTGACGGCGGTCTCCGGCATGGTCGGCAACGGCAGTCTGGACGCTGCGCGCGCTGATGCCGACGAAAAGAAAACCGAACCGGGCGACAAGCAAGTACCGCATGTCAGCTCGCCGATCATCGCCGTCAGCGGTAAGAGCGGCATTGGCGTCACCGCCGGCGCAGCGATGCAGCTGGCCAACGGCGAGACCATCTCGCTGATGAGCGGGCAGGACAGCCAGTTCATCACCGGCGGCCAACTGCGCGCGCATAGCGGCCAGGCCATTGGCGTGCTGGGCGGCGCCGTGAAGCCAGGCGAGGGCGGCTTGGGCATGCAGCTGATCGCCGCCAAAGACGCCATCGACATCCAGGCGCAGGCCGACGAATTGAAGGTGCAAGCGCGCGACGACATCAACATCGTCAGTACGAATGCCGAGGTGGACTGGGCCGCCGCCAAGCGCATCAGCCTGTCCACGGCGGGCGGCGCGAACATCACGATTGAGGGCGGTAATATTACGGTGCAATGTCCGGGCAAGCTGACGATTCATGCCGGAAAGAAGAGTTTTGTCGGACCCGAAAAGTTGGATTATGCGTTGCCCGCTTTGCCGCAGAGTGTGTGCAAGGCGTGCTTGCTGGCTGCGATGCGTGCCGGTAGTCCATTTGTCGCACCAAGCGCAGGTTGAGGGAGTTTATGTATTTCGCCACCAATCCACCACGCCTCACGCTGCCTTCTGAAATTGCTGAGGAATTCGAACAACTGAATGAGGCGTCTCCGTTACACCTCTTCGCACTGGTCGACTGCGCCTTTGATGAAGCATTTTTCAACGAGCGTTATCAGCGCGGATTGCCGCGACAATCGCTTTATGCAGACACGGGCCTGTCTGCGCTCGGTGCCGCCGCACCGCATCTGTTAAGCGCGCCCGAAGGCGAAGAGGCGCGTGAAGAATGGTTGCGTCAGCTGTTTGCCGCCTGCGAGGGCAAACCGATGATAAGCATCATCGCCAGCGTATTAAATGCCGCCGAACTGGTGCGTCATTTGCGGCCGTATCTAATCGCGAGGACTCCGGATACAGTTGAATGGCCCGTTCGATGGGGAGACACGCGAGTGTTACCAGCGCTACTCGATACCCTGGATGAGGCCCAATGTAGCCATTTGCTTTCTCCACTGAGCCGATGGTGGGCGCCAGCGCGCGACGGGGGCTTAGTCAAATGGGATGGCGGAGTCACGTCGCCACTGCCCGGGGACTTCGATAAACTCCCTGTAAGCGACGAGATCTTTGCTAATTTAGTTGATACGTCGGAAGCTGATGCTGTACTCACAAGAATAAACGATAGTCAACCTGATTTGCTAGCGATGGCTTCTCCTGCAGAATGTCATGCACGTGTAGCGCGACATCTTCGCATAGCCAACGTTAATCACATACACGCAGCTCCAGACCGGGAGCATTTCAGTGTGTTGGCGTTGACGTTAGCGGATGATTTCACTGAGCTACCAACGATGTCGGGTTTGTTGAGACGAATTCAGCAAGGGACTGATTACGGTAGTGAAATTTCTGCTTTGCCGGATGAATTTTGGCAGGAGGCTGAGCGATAAACTCGTCTTCGATATAGGATCATAAAAATGAAACCCAATTTTCACCTGTTTTTTACCATATTTCTCTCGTTGATGGTTGGCTGCCAATCACCTAACATTCAGGCCCAGACTGACGATCAGGCCATGGCACGAATAGGAATTTTGAACCATACCGGAAATTATATATATTCTGCTTCGATAGACGGTGCTGGGGGGGCGGGCATGGCTCGGTGGGGAGCGGGCGGTCCCGATGTTTGTTGCGCCTACATTCCGCGTGCTTGGCATCCGGGAATTAAGGTGCTGGTGCGATGGGATATGCCGGAAGGAATTGAGCATATTGTCAAAGAAAAAGTTGTTGAAATTGAAAAATATGATCGCCCCGGTGATATCTATTTAAACTTTTTTCCTAATGATGAGGTTAGAGTGGTTGTTAGTGTAAATGGCCCCCGTAACCCAGGCTTTCCGATTCGCCACGTTGGTAAGCCTAAGGACAGCATCTCTTCGAAATAAAAAATTATGATTAATGCTACTCCCGTTAGGGCACCTTATCCTGTGAGCGTTTTTTTGAGGCCCTTAGCGAAAGAACGCTCAATAACCGCATTAGCGTCCAGTATCACGGCGCAGGATACGCCGTGCAGAATTCCTGTGCGAATTGGGCTATTTTTCGATGGTACGAACAATAATCTCTACCGGGATAAAAATGGCCAACGTATCGAAATAATTGCTTCCAAAAAAGAAAAAGCCGAGGTAAATATAGTAAAAATTAAACCAGAAGAGTTTAGTCACAGTAACGTGGCAAGATTGTTCGAAGCCTTCCCGAATGATAAACAGCAAAGCGGTTATTTTTCTAGTTATGTGCCGGGAGTCGGTACTCCATTTCCTCAGGTTGGCGAGCGGACAGAAACTGACGATGGTAAGGCGTTTGCTAAAGGAGGTCATGCGCGTATTATTTGGGGATTGTTTCAGGTGCTTGATGCGCTTCATCGCACTGTGTTTGAAGACGCTTCATTTTTCTCCCCGGACGAAATGGGGGAATTGGCGTTGAACCACCAGAGTGAAGTCGGGCGTGTGGTACGTGATGCCGAAAATAGACAGAATCATCGGATAACACACCGGGAATGGTTTGAGCCACATCTTAAGAAATTAAAGGAAAAACTGGGAAGTCGTCCTAAACCAACTATTCCATCAGTTACCGTGTCGGTTTTTGGTTTTTCACGCGGCGCTGCGGAAGCAACAGCTTTTTGTCATTTTTTTGCAGAATTACTAGACTGTAATGAGTTGATCGGCATTCCTGCCAGTATCGATTTTCTTGGAGTATTCGATATTGTGGCTACGGTTGGTATGTCTGATTCTGCTGGTCGTACTACCATTGTCCCGCGTGCTTTCTTTGATGGGCATTGGGCCTGGGCCAATAAGCTACTAAGACCATTGCCCGGATGTGTGATCGCTGGAAGGCATTATGTCGCTGCTCACGAGCAGCGGATGAACTTCCCACTTACACAGATTCATAGTGACGGTGGCGATTTTGTTGAGATTTTTTTTCCTGGCGTGCACTCGGATGTAGGTGGTGGCTATGCCCCCGGCGAATATGGCAAAGGAAGGGGCGCGCAATCAGCAATGCTGTCTCAAATACCATTGGCATACATGTACAAAGCCGCTCGTGAGGCAGGTGTGCCGTTATTGCCATTTAGTGAACTTGAGGCTTCCGTTCAAGAGGATTTCCGAGTCGGTGCAGAACTTGCATCGGCTTGGACTGCCTATACAGAGGAGCTGGGGCGTCATGGATCCTTTCTCACCAAACACATGGAATTGTATTATCGCTGGCGTGCGGCCCGCTTAACCTCGCTTGAAAATACGGACAGCTTCAAGGGATCTAGTCCGCAAGCCCAAGAGGATATGCGAAGCAGTAACAACATGCTGCGCGGTGATCTGGAAGCGCTGACGGTGAGAAAACCGATGACCGGTCGCAGGGACGATGGACAGGATCAGCCGTTCCGTCCAAGTGATCTGTCGCGAATCAATCATTGGCAGTATTACCGTGCGCAGAACTTTCAGCCATTAGATAAGTGGGAAAAGTGGGCACTTAATATTTTTGAGAAGCATGAACCCTTACCTGCCGAGGTGAACCGTTTTTTTGACGACTACGTGCACGACTCACTGGCGGGCTTTTATCTGGCCGGTGCCGTGACGGAGTTTGACAAGCGGGTCGCAGTGGCGAAGGCGCGGGCCAAACGCGCGGATCGTAGGAGTGGTTTCGAGAAGAAAGTTGTTGCCCTTAGCGATAAAGTGTTGGCGGTGCAGCAGAAGCAGAAGGACAATCTGCCGTTGACCAAAGAAGAGCAAGCGCTGTTTGACGAGGCAAAGACGGGCACACCATTCCCGATCATGACGGACAGCGACACCGCAGACATGCGCAGCGTCCTGATCAAGACCCAGACCGATACGCGCCGCGAAGGAGGTGGTTACCTACTGCGCCGCAGTTTCTATCCACAGGAAGGCTTCTTCATCCGTGAGAGTATCAACGAGGACGAACTGGAGAGAGCTCCGACCGAGCCGGCCTTACCAGAGAAGACCGCTGCCAATTCGGTTACTTACGAATACATCTGGAGCGATAACCTAATCGGCGATCTAGCAATAAATACTGGGGAGCCGATCTTGGGTGCCGAGGAGAGGATGTTGGCATGACCACGTCTGTCAGTCTATCCTATTCAGCCAGCTCAGCGCCACGCCGGAAGACGCCAGCAGCGAAGCCGGCGGCGGCATCCGCTTCCACGGCGTGCGCGTCGGCGAAGCATCGGACACCATGTAGGCCATGCAAGCGCGCCGCAGCGTGGCGGCGTCGCTGACCACTTTGCTCAGCTATGACTACAAGGCCAAGCAGGCGGTCAGCACCAGTACGCCGTCGCGGCTGTCGGCCGGCAAGCTGCCGCCGCTGGAAAGCTAAGAAGTGCCGGGCCAGTACGCCTATGCCAACGCCGCGCAGGCGCAGCGCTACGCGGACATCCAGATGCAGGGCAGGGAAGCCGTCGCCCAGCAGTGGCGCGGCCGCTCGACCGTGCGCACCATGGCGGCCGGTACTCGCTTTACGCTGACGCAAGGCCCCTGAGCGCGGGCGCCGCGCCGGTGTACGTGCTGTTACGCGTGCGCAGCGTCGGCGTCAACTTGAATCGCCACGACCATTGTAGACACTCCTGAGCCATAATTTACGCGAAGGAGTAAGTATCCATGGAATGAATACAGCGCCGAGGATTCATATATGTAATTGAAGCTCCGAAATCCAGATAATTAGGACCGAATCGAATTCATGACTGCAGCTATCCCAATAGACGTACCATATCCTGAAGATGTTTTCCTCAAGTCGTCCCCCAGACAATCGAATATTGTAAGGGGTTTCGGCGCAAGCGCTGCCATTTTGCTGGCAGTTAGTATGATAATTCTGCTCGCGTCCTGCGCATCAGTTCAGACGGCCAAACCGAAGTCCCTGGGGGCTTCAGTGAGGTCGATCAATTATTCTGGGAAGGAAGTGGCGCTGAGTGTAGTGGATCCGCTGAACCGGTCCAATCATGGAGGTGGTGATTCGCTCAATCCCTACAGCATGGGCGGCACCATTTGTTGCTTTGGCATTCCTCCAGAATGGCATCCTGGTTACCAAGTGATTGTGGAATACAACTTTTATCCAGATCAGACGTGGCATAAGCAATTACTTGATGTTCCTCCATATCCGGAAGGTATTGCGGGTGATATCGGGCTAACTATGCATGAAGACGGCCGGGCAGAAGCTGTTGTATCCAACTTCGGTCCCACCCGCCCGGAATGGCCTGGCCGTGTAAAAGCCCTACCAGTGCAGTCAGGTGAATACACAGAAATAATAAAAAATAAATGGTTGGCTAACCAAAAAGGCATTCTAAAGAAGATGGAAGACGGTTTGTTAGATGGGACTGAGCGCTCCCAGGAGCAAGTCGCCAGACTGAAATCATCTATTGAACATACAAAAGAGCAAATTCGTCAAATGGAAGAGGCGATGCCCTTTCCTGAAAAGCCAGGAAACTAGGGGCGGCAAACGGAGTTCATCATGATTGCAGCCACCCAAACAGACGCACCACATCTTGTAGATATTTTTCTCAAACCGTCCTCCAACAGGCAATCGAATATCGGCATGGCTTCCCGTGTAATTGCTGCCATTTTTCGCTACAATTTGCTGGCAGTGTGTATAACGATTCTGCTCGCGTCCTGCGCATCAGTTCAGACGGCCAAGCCGAAGTCCTTGGGGGCATCAGTGAGGTCGATCAACTATTCCGGTAAAGAAGTGGCGCTGAGTGTGGTCGATCCGCTGAACCGGCTCAACCACGGCGGTGGCGATTCGCTCAATCCCTACAGTATGGGCGGCACCATTTGTTGCTTTGGCATTCCTCCGGAATGGCATCCTGGTTACCAAGTGATTGTGGAATACAACCTTTATCCCGATCAGACGTGGCATAAGCAATTGGTTGATGTTCCCCCATATCCGGAGGGTATTGCAGGTGACATCTGGCTAACGATGCATGAAGACGGCCGTGCCGAAGCTGTCGTATCCAACTTCGGCCCCACCCGCCCAGAATGGCCTGGGCGAGTTAAAGGCTCTCCAGTGCCATCTGAAAGTTACATCGCGAAGGTCCGGGCTGATCGATTGAATACCCAAAAGGGCATGCTGGCAGCTATGGAACAAGCGCTCAAAAATGAGGCCGCTAAAGCGGACCCCGAGGAAGTGGAGGAGCTGAAAAAGGCAATCGAGGACACAAAAAAACGGATACGCTTGATGCAGGAAAATACGCCATGAGTGCAATGTTTTACAAACCATTTTCGCTCTTAATTCCCACAATTTTAACCGTAGCTTTCGTTGGATGCACGTCAACTAGCACACAGACACAAGCGACAGATAGCGCGCCGGCGCAAATTGGTATTGTCAATCACACAGGAAATTTTATTTACTCTGCTTCAGTCGACGGAGCCGGGGGAGGGGGAATGGATCGATGGGGCGCAGGCGTGGCCAACATTTGCTGCGCAAAGATTCCTCGTATTTAGTACGCCGGGATGAAAGTCAGAGTCCGCTGGGACATGCCAGAGGGACACACGCATGTTGTCAAAGAAAAAGTCGTGGACGTTGAAAGGTATGACACGACGGGTAGCATTTACATACATTTTTTTCCAAACGACGAAGTACGCGTAGTCGTCACCTCAGTCGTTCCCTACAATCCCGCACATCCGATTAAACCCACTGAGCAGCCCCAATAAATCTTGGTTAGCGTTCCAAGGCATGCTTGCGCGCCAAGCCGATCCCTTCGGACGCTTTGCGGGTTTTGCCGGTGCTGGCCGCCGTGCCGACTTGTTCATTGAGCCGTTCGTCCGCTACGTACTCGCCTGCACTGGTTTTGTAGACGTAGAAGAATTGCTCGTAGGTTTCGTTGCGGTTGTCCTGGTCGGTGTATTCAAACACAAGATAGTCCTTGCCGGCCAGCTTGAAGGCGGCGGCGTCGTTGATGCTGGGGCAGTGCGGATATTGTTCGCCCGGCTCTGACGCCAGGATGTCGATGAATTTCGGTGCGCTGGCTGGGCCGCTCAGCAGACCGCAGCTGGGGACCTTGCTGCCTTTGCTGTAGTACATGACCGGGGCGATGTCCTGCGCCGGCATGGTGAATTTGGCTTTGCTGTCGTAGGCAGACCAGCCGCGCACGGCAAGGTAGTTGGCCACGTCCGGCGCGGCGCAGCTTGGCTGTGCGGCGGTCAGCGTCACCAGGCAGAGGATCACGGCTTTCATCAGCGATCCAGTCCGGACGACTTGGCGAGTTCGAGGTCATTGCTGCCGTAGAACAGCGAGTCGATTTTCCAGCCAGTCTTTTTATCGTAGACGAAGTTGTAGTCTTCGATCCGCGTCGAGGCAATATAGGCGCATTTGCTGTCGTCGAACCGCATTTGCCGAATGTATTCTTTGCCGGTGCTTTTTTTCATATCGGTCAGCATGCTGACTTCTTCACCGGCCGGATTTTGCTGGAACAGTTCACCGTAATTCTTGAGGAAGGCCGCTCTGCTGATTTTCAGCGGCGCGGTGCCGTCCATCGGCGGCAGCAGTGTGACGGGAAATTTGTAGTAGCGCGCCACCTGCTCGGGCTGGCCTTGCAGCATGGCGGTGCGGAATCCTTGCCAGGTAGCTTGCAGCATGGCCGGATCGGGCGGCGTGCATGGTTGCGCTGAGAAGGCGGGCAGGCTGGCGGCCAGCGTTACCGTGCACAACACCAATATCGATGACTGTTTCATGACTGTTTCCTTTTCGTCGCGCATTACACCTGATTCGGCCGGAGCGGGCAAGCGTGATTCAATTGAAAGCCTGTGCCAAAGAAAAACGCCCCGCGCGGCGTGGGCCGGGCGGGGCGTCAGGCGCGAACGGGAACGCTTAGGCGCGTACCGGCTCCAGCGGTTCCAGGTCGGACACCGGTACGGTCGAGCCTGGATTGGCCAGTTCGGCCTTCATGGTGTCGTGGTTCAGCTCTTTTTCCCAGTGCGAGACCACCACGGCGGCAACGCCGTTACCGATGAAGTTGGTCAGCGCGCGGCATTCCGACATGAAGCGGTCGATGCCCAGGATCAGCGCCATGCCGGCCACCGGAATGTCCGGTACCACATGCAGGGTAGCCGCCAGGGTGATGAAGCCGGCGCCGGTGATGCCCGATGCGCCTTTCGAGGTCAGCATCGCGACGCCCAGGATGGTCAGCTCTTGCAGCAGGGTCAGCTCGGTGTTGGTGGCTTGCGCAACGAACAGGGCGGCCATGGTCATGTAGATGTTGGTGCCGTCCAGGTTGAACGAGTAGCCGGTTGGGACCACCAGGCCGACCACCGATTTGGAGCAGCCCAGGCGTTCCAGTTTGCGCATCAGCGACGGCAGGGCCGATTCCGACGAGCTGGTGCCCAGCACGATCAGCAGTTCTTCCTTGATGTACAGGATGAAGCGGCCGATCGAGAAGCCGGTCAGGCGTGCCACGGTGCCCAGCACCAAGACCACGAAGATGATGCAGGTGGCGTAGAAGCAGCCCATCAGGGTGGCCAGCGGCAGCAGCGATTTGATGCCGTATTTGCCGATGGTGAAGGCCATGGCGCCAAACGCACCGATCGGTGCCACCTTCATGACGATGTTGACCACGCCAAATACAGCGTGCGCAGCGTCGTCGATCAGCTTGACCAGCGGCTTGCCGCGCTCACCCAGCAGGGAGATGGCGAAACCGAACAGGATGGCGATCAGCAGCACTTGCAGGATGTCGCCCTTGGCGAAAGCGTCGACTACCGTATTCGGGATGATATTCATCAGGAAGTCGGTGGTGGTCAGCGGGTGCGCCTTGGTGGTGTACTGCTCGATGGCCTTGGTGTCCAGCGTGGCCGCGGTGGCATTGAAGCCGGCGCCTGGCTTGACCAGGTTGGCGACGAACAGGCCGATCACCAGTGCGAAGGTGGAGATCACTTCGAAGTACAGCAGGGCCTTGCCGCCGACGCGGCCGATTTTCTTCACGTCCTGCATGCCGGCGATGCCGGAGACCACGGTACAGAAGATCACCGGGGCGATAATCATTTTGATCAGCTTGATGAAGCCGTCGCCCAGGGGTTTCATAGCAACGCCGCTGTCCGGGTAGAACAAGCCCAGCAGGATACCGCAGGCGATGGCGAACAGCACCTGGACGTATAAGACTTTATAGAATGGTTTTTTCACGGGGTCTCCTCGTGTGTTTCTGTGAGGAGTGCATCATCTCTCAGCGCGAGAGATATCACTATTGTGGAAAGCCGCAAATTCGCGCTGGTGATATCTCTCCGGAATACGGGTTTCTACGTAACCTTGGGCCGTGTGCGCTAGGAGAATGACACTGCCCTGCGCTACACTTCGCCAAGGGATTAACGCCAACACGGTAAAATGGTATTTTTACACATAAGATCAAAGAACCATTAAGGGAAGCCGCATGCTCGAACCAAAAATAAAGTCTGTCCAATGCCTGTCGCTGGCCGGCCTGCATCGCATGTCCTACAAGGAATGGGGCGACGAGAGCAATCCCAACGTGCTGCTGTGCGTCCATGGCGTAACCCGCGTTGGCGACGACTTTGACAATATGGCCCGGGCGCTGGCCGGCGATTACCGCGTGATCTGTCCCGACATCGTTGGCCGTGGCCGCTCGGACTGGCTGCGCAACCCGCAGTTGTACGTGCTGCCCCAATATGTCAGCGATATCGTGACCTTGCTGGCGCGCGTGCTGCCCGATCAAAATCAGCAGGTCGACTGGTTCGGCACCTCGATGGGCGGCCTGATCGGCATGGGCCTGGCTTCGCTGCCGGGCAACCCGATCCGCAAACTGGTGCTCAACGACATTGGCCCGGTGCTGGCCCCGCAGGCCATGCAGCGCATCGGCGACTACATCGGCCAGGACCTGCGCTTTGACAGCTTTGAAGCCGGCGCCAAGTTTGTCCGCGACGTGTCCGTCTCGTTTGGCGAGCATACCGACGCCGAGTGGCACAAACTGGCGACCGATGTCTTGCGTAAAGACAAGGACGGCAAATGGGTGCGCCATTACGATATGGGGCTGGCCTTGCCGTTCCGCTCTGCCACGCCGGAATCGGCCGAAGCCGACCAGGCCATGCTGTGGGCCGCGTACGACGCCATCACTTGCCCAACGCTGCTGGTGCGCGGCGCTGACTCCGACCTGCTGTCGCCGGAGACGGCCAAGCTGATGACGGAGCGCGGACCGAAGGCGCAACTGGTGGAAATTCCGACCGTCGGCCATGCGCCGACCTTTATCCACGACGATCAGATTCATATAGCAAAGCAATTCCTGTTAGGTTAAAAAGTATTATGGAAATCAAACGACTGTACCCAGGCAAACGCCTGTCGGAAGTAGCAATACATAACAGCACCGTCTACCTGGCTGGGCAGATCGCCGAAGACACCACGGCCGATATCCACGGCCAGACGCGCGAAGTGCTGGCCCACATCGACCGCCTGCTGGCCGAGGCCGGCAGCGATAAGACCTGCATCCTCAGCTGCCAGATCTACATCAAGGATCTGGCCGACTTTGCCGGCATGAACGAGGAGTGGGATGCCTGGGTACCGCAAGGCCACACCCCGCCGCGTGCCACGGTCGAAGCCAAGCTGGCCGATCCTAACTGGCTGGTCGAAATCGTCGTCGTCGCCGCGCAGCGCTAGGAGTCCCATGGTTTCCACCACTGCGGTCAGCAGCGTCACGTCGGAACAACTGGTCCAGGGCCTGACGCCCGACGAAAGCGCGCGCATGCTGGCGGCGCTGGACTTTGCCAGCGCCGCGTATGCCGACAAACAATGCAGCAGCGGCCAGGCCGCGCTCGACTTCGCGGTCGGCGTGGCCTGCACGCTGTCGTCGTTGAGCACCGACCTCGAAACCCGTCTGGCCGGCCTGATGTTCGAGCTGACGCTGCTCGACACCGAGCAGGCCGCCGTGATCGAGCCGCGCTTCGGTCCGGAAGTCAATGAGCTGGTGTCCGGCGTGCGGCAGCTGATCCGCCTGCGCGAGCTGACCCAGAATCAAAATCCCGGCGCCGCCCTGGGCCGCGGCCGCAACGCCGCGCAGATGGCGGTGGCGCAGGTTGAAACGCTGCGCAAGATGTTGCTGGCCATGGCCTCCGACATGCGGGTGGTGCTGGTGCGGCTCGCGTCGTGCGTGACCACGCTGCGCTACTTTGCCGACATCAAGCTGTTCAACGACATGACCGCCGCTTATGGCCGCGAGACGCTGGACCTGTACGCGCCGCTGGCCAACCGCCTGGGGATCTGGCAGTTGAAGTGGGAGCTGGAAGATTTGTCGTTCCGCTTCATCGAGCCGGAGACGTACAAGCGCATCGCCAAGATGCTGGAAGAAAAGCGCATGATGCGCGAAGGCTTCGTCACCAATGCGATTGCGCGCCTGCAGTCGGAAATGGCGGCGGCCGGCATCCAGGCCGAGGTGTTTGGGCGGCCGAAGCACATCTACTCCATCTGGAGCAAGATGAAGGGCAAGGAGCTGGACTTTACCGATCTCTACGATGTGCGCGCCTTCCGCGTGATCGTGGCCGACGTTAAGACCTGCTACACGGTGCTGGGCGTGGTGCACAACATCTGGACGCCGATCCCGAAAGAATTCGACGACTACATATCGCGGCCCAAGCCGAATGGCTACCAGTCGCTGCACACGGTAGTCATGGCGGAAGACGGCCGGCCGCTGGAAGTGCAGATCCGCACCCAGGAAATGCACAGCTTCGCCGAATACGGCGTGGCCGCGCACTGGCGCTACAAGGAAGAGGGCGGCTCCAACTTCCAGGGCCAGAAGTACGACGAAAAAATCGCATGGCTGCGTCAGCTGCTCGCGTGGAAAACCGACGTCGCCGATGCCGTGGTCGGGCAGGAAGAGCAGCAGCGCGAGTGGGTGGAAAAGCTCAAGGCTGCGGCCTTGGATGACCGCATCTTCGTGCTGACGCCGCAAGCGCGCGTGATCGAACTGCCGGTTGGCGCCACGCCGGTCGACTTTGCCTATCACCTGCACAGCGACGTCGGCCACCGCTGCCGTGGCGCGCGCGTGGACGGCATCATGGTGCCGCTGAACACGCCGCTGAAAAACGGTCAGACCTGCGAAATCATCACCGCCAAAGGCGCCCCCGGCACGGCCGGCCCGTCGCGCGACTGGCTCAGCGATGAATATACGGTGGCGACCCGCACGCGCTCCAAGATCCGCGCCTGGTTCCACGCAATCGACATGCAGGAAACGCTGTCGCACGGCCGCGCCATGGTGGAGAAAACCTTGCAGCGCGAAGGCAAGACTGCCGTCAACCTGGAAGCGCTGGCCAACAAGCTGGGCTTTGCCAAGGTGGACGACCTGTTCCTGTCGGTCGGCAAGGATGAATTCAGCCTGCGCCACATCGAGCAAGCCTTGCACGACAGCGGCGAACCAGTGGAGCCGGTGGACGAAGTTTTCCTCGGCAAGAGCAAGGCGTCCAGCGTGGAGCAGGGCGCCAAGTCGGGCGTGCTGGTGGTCGGGACCGACGGCCTGATGACGCAGCTGGCCAAATGCTGCAAGCCGGCGCCGCCGGATGGCATCGTTGGCTTCGTCACGCGCGGCAAAGGCGTGTCGATTCACCGCGCAACCTGCAAGAACTTCGCCGAAATGCGCGCCAAGGCGCCGGAGCGGGTCATCGTCACCGAATGGGGACGTGCGGTGTCGGACACGGTTTACCCGGTCGACATCTTCATTCTTGCGAATGACCGCCAAGGGCTGCTGCGTGATATTTCCGAGGTCTTCTCGCGCGAGAAGATCAACGTTATCGGCGTCAACACGCAAAGCGCCAAAGGCTTTGCGCGCATGACCTTTACGGCCGAAATCGGCGCCACCGCGCAGCTGCATAAGGCATTGAACTCTATTGCCGAAGTGACCGGCGTCCAGGAAGCTCGCCGCGCTTAAGCGTGGGCTTGCTGGGCGGCTTGGATGGATGGACGGCTGGCGAGGCCGGCATGGTGGCTTGCCACCGCTGGCCATTCGTTAAGGTCGATGGCGAAGAACTGGAGCCAGCCGAGCACGGTGTACAGGTAGGCATCGGCAACGGTGAAGGTTGCTCCCATCAGATAGGCGCGTTGCTGGAGCGTGGTTTCCAGCACGCTCATGCGACGGAACAGGCGGTCGCGGAAGATGGTTCGGGCCGCTTCCGGCAAATCGCTGTTAAATAACGGTGCAATGCCGGCGTGGATCTCGCTGGTGATGAAGTTCAACATCTCCTGTAATCGCACGCGTTCCCAGCTGCCGGCTGGCGGCGCCAGTGCTGCCTCCGGCTTCAGGTCGGCCAGGTATTGAATAATGGCCGGTCCCTCGGTCAGGATTTCCCCATTGTCTAATTCAAGTGCCGCCACGTAGCCTTTCGGGTTGATGGCGCGGAAGTCGCGGCCGTCAGCGGTGCGCTTGCTCTGGTTGTCGACTTTGATTAGTTCATGCGGCAGTCCCAATTCCTTCAATACGATCAGCGGCGAGAGCGAACAGGTATGCGGTGCGTAGTACAGCTTCATTGCAAACTCCTTCAAATGGTGAGCCGTCACTGTATGCGCCGCATCGATGCGCTGTAAAATGAATGCTTCAGAAACGCACTATCAGTTTTTCTAATGATGAATTTGTCCCATTGGCGTCTGCTGGTTGCCGTCGCCGAATTGCGTAATATTTCACAGGCTGCGCAGCAGGTTGGCTTGTCGCAGTCCGGCGCCAGCCAGGCGATTGCGCAGATTGAAGCCTCGCTCGGCGCACCGCTATTCGTGCGCGAGCGGCGCGAGGTGCTGCTTACCGCGCTTGGCGAGCAGGTGTTGCAGCACGCGCGCGGCATGCTGGTGGAGCTGGATGCGATCCGCGCGCTGGGCGATGCGGCGCTCGGCTTGCATGCCGGCCGCATCCGGCTGGCGACGTTCCCCTCGGTGCTGGCCACGGTGCTGCCTGGACTGGTATCGGCGTTCCGGCGCCGCCATCCTGGTATTGATGTGGTGGCGCTGGAGGGATCGGATGCGGAAGTCGAAGCCTGGCTGGCTGAAGATACGATCGAACTTGGCGTGGTGCTGAATCCGGCGCCGCAGCGGCAGGCGGTGATCATCGGCCGCGATGCGTGGGTAGCCCTTCTGCCGGCGCAGCATCCTCTAGGACGGCGCTCCAGCGAGCAGGGCGTCAGCTGGCGCGAGCTGGCCGATCAGCCATTCGTGCTGGCCACCGGCGGTTGCAATGTCCACGCGCACAGCCTGGCGACGCAGACCGGCGTGACGCTGAGCGATATCCGCGTCACAGTACGCGATTTGGCCAGCGCGGCGGTGCTGGTGCGTGAAGGACTGGGCGTATCGGTGGTCCCGGAATCGGCGCTGCCGACCGACCAGCGCGGCCTGCGCGTGATGCAATTGCAGCCGCACACTTACCGCGAATTCGGCCTGGTGTGCTCACAGGCCGGACGCGATTCGCCGGCGGTGCAAGCCTTCCTGCGCGAGTTATGACGCCAGCGTCTGCGCAATGCGCTGGCCGATGGCTTCGGCCAGCAAATGCACGTGGTAGCCGTCGATAAACCCGTGGTGCGCCTGCACGGCCATGGTCATACTCAGTTTGCCGTCGGCGCGCGGCGCGCTATAGCGGCCCCAGGCCAGTGACGGAATATCGTAGCTCTTGTGCTCGTAGATCGGGTGCTCGATTGCGGACAGCTTCAGCCACGGCATGCAGGTGATGAAGATGTTACGGCGCTGATCGTATTCGCTGAGGCTTTCGGCAGTGTTGATCAGTTTGGTGCTGGCTTCCGCTTCCTTGGCCGAGGCGACGCTGCGGGCGACGAATTCGTTCAGGTCATCGGTCATGACGAAGCGCGCAAAATTCAGATTGTCGTCCCGGTTGAGCACGGTGTACGAGGCCCAGAAATCCTCGATCTTGATCACTTCGCCTTTGTAGATGCGGTACAAATAATTGTCGATTCCTTTGACCGCATGCAGCACGTGGTACAGGAAGAAGTGGAAGCTCGGCAGGCCGCGCTGTTTGCAGTAAGGCCGGAAATCCGGCACTTCCAGTTCAAAGCTCAGGTTGACCAAAGGGTTTTCGAACGACGCAAAAGCATTGTATCGGTCGCGGCGTTTTTCAAAATTCTGCATAAGATCTTTTAATTCACTTGAAAGGCGACAGCATTATAGTCCTCCGGTGATTTTCGCTATGCATAAGCGCTGCTCTTCCGTTCCGTGCGCCGCCAGCTTGCGCAAAGCGCCGACTGGCGGCGGCGTGTTGGGCGTGCTGTGTGGTTTTGCGTAGGGGATAAAGATGCCGTCATATGGCTGCTCATAAGGAAGCTGGCAGACCAGATTCAACGCCTGCTGCGCATCGCCCCGCGCCAGCGCCTCCTTCACCATCCCCATGCCGTAACACGCTTTGCCTGCGGCTTTGCGCAAGTCGATATGGAGTGGCTCTGTGGTTTGCAGGCTGTCTTCCAGTTCGAGGAAGCCGACTTGCCCGCGAATCGTCCTGGTCGCGCCGGGTTTTTTGCAATCGACCTGCACGAGATCCCGCTCTTCTTCATACGCTGTTGCGCCAAACAGCGGAGGCGTACAGATATTCTGAGTGAAGGTCATCGGCTCAAATTTTCTTGCTGAGCGCATCTCGGAAAAGTGAGTCACGGCTTGCTGGTAAGGCTGCAATGCAGCTGGCAGAACGTAATGAAAATCTTGGACGATAGCCGGCTGCTGGCTCGCGCAGGCGCCGCAGCGGTAGCGCAGGATAGGACAGTGCCACCTGGAGCGGGTCAGCTTGCTTGTTTGATGTGATGACGAAATCCTGCTCCGTCACAACAGGTGGCGGGTCGACTTGAGGTGTCATGAACAGCATGCCTCGTGCATTGGCGGGGAAATGTTTAAGGCTTGCATGCACGAAACCGGCAGGCTCTACAAATGGGCAGGAGCAGGCGGTTGCGAGACTGGGCAACAGCAGCGCGCTGATGATGAGGACATATGCCGATCGCAGGAACCAGAATGTCATCATGGCCGCGTTTCTAGAATGGCCTGCAATATGCTGGCAGAACGCCGTTGTCCGTAGCCTTTTCCGTAAGCGCTGGAGGTGACGACCACCACCGACTGCAGCGACGGGATGACGTAGATCTTGTTGCCGCCATTGCCAGAGGCGAAGTGGACGACGATCTCGCGGCCGCCAATGCGTTCGGTTTTGCGATACCAGAAATAGCCGTAGTGGTCGGCATAGCGGTCTACGTCGCTGATGGCGACACGCGGCGCCAGTGCGGCCTGTATCCACTCGGCGCTGAGGACGCGGCGGCCTTGATACATGCCGTTATCCAGCACCATCTGGCCGATCTTCGCCAGGTCGCGCGTGCGCAGAAACAGGTTGCCCTGGCCTTTGGGATGATTGGCCGTATCGCGCAGCCATTGCCAGTGCTGGATACCGAGCGGCTCGAACAGCGTGCTGCGAGCGAATGTCTCCAGGTCAATGCCGGTGGCTTGTTCGATTGTGACGCCGGCGATGTAGGCAGTCATGGAGTTATAGCGGTAGCGCGTGCCGGGCACGGTCTCAGCCGGCGTGGCCAGTGTGAAGGCGACTGGATCGGCGGCGTCGTCCATCTTGTCTTCGTTGCCGGGGGAGGCGGGATCTTCGTCGAAGGCGGCCAGGCCGGAGCGCATGGTTAGCACCTGGTCCAGCGTGACGCCATCCAGCGCCGTGCCTTTGGCGGCCGGCCAGTACTGCTCGATGCGGCCGTCCGCGCTCAGCTTGCCGCTATCGACGGCCGCACCGGCCAGCAGGGCGGTAATGCTTTTGCCGGCGGAGCGAATGTCGTGCAGCGTGTCGGCGGTTTCGCCGTTGTAGTAGCGCTCGGCCACGATGGCGCCGTCGCGCATCACCAGCACGCTGCGCAGATCGGGATGTTCGTCGTGGTCCCAGCGGGCCAGCACTTCATCTAGCGGCTGGGCCAGCGCTTGTGCGGCGGCCATCAAGAGTGCAAGCAGAAGAGCTTTCATCGCATTCCCTATTTGATTGGCCGCTGCGCGGTTATTTTGTCGCCACTTCTGCTTGCAGCGTGATGTGGTCGATCTTGTGTTTTTCCAGCAGCATGGCCTTGATGGCGTGCAGGATATCCGGCCAACGTTCCAGGTCGGTGATTTCGACGTGGCCGATCAGCGCCGGTTCGCCGGGCGACATTTCCCACACATGCAGGTCGTGCACCGAGCACACGCCGTCTACTTGCTCCAGGTCGGCGCCGACTTTGAGGTAGTCGATTTGCTCCGGCACGCCGCCCATCAGGAAGTGATACGACTCGCGCAGCACGCCGACGGTGGAGCGCAAAATGAGCAGCGCGACGAACAGCGACAGCAGCGGGTCGATTTGCATCCAGCCGAAGTAATAGATGACCGCGCCGGACACGAGCGCGGCCACCGAACCCAGCAAGTCGCCCAGCACATTCACCAGCGCCGCGCGCGTGTTCATATTGCTGTCGCCGCGCGACAGCATCCACGCCAGCAGCAGATTGATCACCAGGCCGAGGCCGGCCACGATGAACACCGTGGCGCCGTGCACTTGTTCCGGATGCGAGAAGCGGCTGATGGCTTCGTAGCCGATCCAGCCGACCAGGATCAGCAGCACCAGGCTATTCACAAACGCCGCCAGCGCCTCGGCGCGGCCGAAGCCGAACGAGTGGCGCGCCGACGGCGGCCGCTTGGCGATGATCTGCGCCAGCAGCGCCAGACCCAGCGCGGCGGCGTCGGTCACCATGTGGCCGGCGTCGGAGATCAGCGCCAGCGAGTTGGACATGAAGCCGGTCACCACTTCCACCACTGCGAAGCCCAACGTCAATACCAGCGACCACGCCAGCATCGACTGGCTGCGCTGCACGGTGTAGTGTTGATAGTGGGCGTCGCCGTCGCGGTGTTCGTGCAGGTGGGCGGAGGGCGAGGACGTGGCGGTGTCTGCTTGCATGGGCGTGTTGTTAGATATCAATGGCCACAGTTTAATGTATGACGGCAGTGCGTGCTTTTTTGCTGTCATAGGAGAATTAGAAATGTTTCATATCATTACCCTTGTTTTTCTTTCGATCGCTCTCTATAATGCTGGTCTTCGGGCGGTTAGTTCAGCTGGTTAGAATACTTGGTCGACATCCAAGGGGTCGGGGATTCGAATTCCTCACCGCCCACCAGAATTCGTAGTAAAGCGGTACAATTTAAAGCAGTAAAAACGGGCGGTTAGTTCAGCTGGTTAGAATACTTGGTCGACATCCAAGGGGTCGGGGATTCGAATTCCTCACCGCCCACCAGAACATATGTAAGAGCGAGAAAGGCATCACGGTTATGACACCGCGAACTACTACCAAGCTTTGGGAGTGACGCTAGTCAACGGGATTCTTTTGCTTGAAAAAAGAGAAAACGCGGCTAGCCCGCGTTTTTTTTCGTCTGCATCTTTTAATACCTTTTAAATTACCGGAGATCACAATGATTTCAGTCCGCCTTCCTGATGGTTCCGCCCGTGAATTCGACGGCCCGGTCACCGTAGCCCAAGTGGCGTCCAGCATCGCTACCAGCCTCGGCAAAGCCGCGCTGGCCGGCAAGGTCGACGGCAAAGTGGTCGACACCTCGTATCTGATCGAGAAAAACGTCGATCTGGCCATCGTGACCGACAAAGACCCTGAAGGTCTGGACGTGATCCGTCACTCGACCGCTCACTTGCTGGCGTATGCCGTCAAAGAGCTGTTCCCGGATGCGCAAGTCACCATCGGCCCGGTCATCGACAATGGCTTCTACTACGACTTCTCGTACAAGCGCCCGTTCACCCCGGACGATCTGATCGCCATCGAAAAGAAAATGGGCGAACTGGCCAAGAAAGACGAGCCGGTCACCCGCAAAGTGTTGCCGCGCGATGAAGCCGTGGCGTATTTCAAATCGATCGGCGAAAACTACAAGGCCGAAATCATCTCGTCGATTCCGGCCGGCGAAGACGTCTCGTTGTACAGCGAAGGCGGTTTCACCGACTTGTGCCGCGGCCCGCACGTGCCGTCGACCGGCAAGCTGAAAGTGTTCAAGTTGATGAAGCTGGCCGGCGCGTACTGGCGCGGCGACAGCAAGAACGAAATGCTGCAGCGTGTCTACGGCACAGCCTGGACGAAAAAAGAAGATCAGGAACAGTACCTGTTCCAGCTGGAAGAGGCGGAAAAGCGCGACCACCGCAAGCTGGGCAAGCAGCTGGACTTCTTCCACTTCCAGGATGAGGCGCCGGGCCTGGTGTTCTGGCATCCGAAAGGCTGGACCATCTGGCAACAGGTGGAGCAGTACATGCGCAACAAATACCAGGTCAACGGCTATCAGGAAGTGAAAGCGCCGCAGATTCTGGACGCCAGCCTGTGGGCCAAGACCGGCCACTGGGACAACTACCGCGAAAACATGTTCGTCACCGAGTCGGAAAACCGCTCGTACGCGCTGAAGCCGATGAACTGCCCGGGCCACGTGCAGATCTTCAACAGCAATATGCGTTCGTACCGCGACCTGCCGCTGCGTTACGGCGAGTTCGGCCAGTGCCACCGCAACGAGCCGTCCGGCGCGCTGCACGGCATCATGCGCGTGCGCGGCTTTACCCAGGACGACGGCCACATCTTCTGCACCAACGAGCAGATCGAGCCGGAAGTAGTGGCTTTCCACACGCAAGCGATGGAAGTGTATTCGGATTTCCACTTCCATAATATCGACGTCAAGCTGGCGCTGCGTCCGGACAACCGCATCGGTACCGACGAAGTCTGGGATGAGGCGGAAGAGGCGCTGCGCTCGGGTCTGCGCGCCTGCGGCGTGACCTGGACTGAACTGCCGGGCGAGGGCGCGTTCTACGGTCCGAAGATCGAGTACCACCTGAAGGATTCGCTGGGCCGCCCATGGCAGGTCGGCACCATGCAGGTCGACTTCTTCATGCCGGAGCGTCTGGGCGCCGAATATGTGGCGGCTGACAACACCCGTCAGGTGCCGGTCATGCTGCACCGTGCGATCGTCGGTTCGATGGAGCGTTTCATCGGCATCCTGATCGAAAACTATGCCGGCGCACTGCCGGCCTGGCTGGCGCCGGTGCAGGTTTCGGTACTGAATATCTCGGACGCGCAGGCCGAATATGTGCAGCAAGTGGCTGAAAAGCTGCGCCGCAGCGGGTTCCGCGTGCAGACGGATTTGCGCAATGAGAAAATAAACTATAAAATACGTGAACATTCCGTCCAAAAACTGCCGTACATCCTTGTGGTGGGCGACAAAGAGCGGGATGCCAACACCGTCGCCGTGCGGGCACGGGGCAATGTCGATCTGGGCGTCATGTCCGTCGATGCCCTGATAGAGCGACTGCAACAAGACGTCGCCACCAAGGCCTGATCGCACTGGCAATTCATTAGATTTTAAAAGGAATCACCATAGCTACTGACAAGTCGCATCGCATCAATGGCGAAATCACTGCCCCTGAAATGCGTTTATCCGGGGTCGATAACGAGCCGCTCGGTATCGTGAGTTTGGCCGAAGCCTTCCGCCTGGCGGAAGAGGCAAATGTCGACCTGGTCGAGATCGCTCCTACCGCGGTCCCGCCGGTATGCCGTTTGATGGACTACGGCAAATTCAAGTATTCGGAGCAGAAGAAGGCTCACGAAGCGAAATTGAAGCAGAAAATCATCGCCGTGAAGGAAGTCAAGTTCCGTCCGGGTACCGATGATGGCGACTACAATATCAAGCTGCGTAACCTGACCAAGTTCCTGGAAGACGGTGACAAGACCAAAATCACCCTGCGCTTCCGGGGCCGCGAGATGGCGCACCAGGATATTGGTTTCCGTATGCTGGAACGCCTGAAAGCCGACCTGGAGCCGTATGGCCAGGTGGAGCAGTTCCCGAAAATGGAAGGCCGTCAGATGATCATGATCCTGTCGCCGAAGAAAAAGAAGTAATCTGGCTGGTATAGCAGGCAAAAAAAGGGCGCAAGTAGTGCCCTTTTTCATTTTATGGGCTATAATTGTCGGCTGTAGTAAATGTAGTGGACTCGCATCCGCTGCACAAACAAGTGAGAGCAGGCATCTAAGAGCGACGTAGTGTTGCCACCTGTAATCCTGTTAATAGGAGCTGTCCGAGAGGGCAGAATATCTATGCCAAAAATGAAAACCAAGAGCTCGGCGAAAAAACGTTTTCGCGTGCGTCCAGGTGGTACCGTTAAATCGGGTATGGCTTTCAAACGCCACATCCTGACCAAGAAGACGACGAAGAACAAGCGTCAACTGCGCGGCACCCGTAACATCAATGCGTCCGACGTCCAGCGCGTCTACGCTATGATGCCATCCGCTTAATCTCACCACTCATTTAAGGAGCTAATATGCCTCGAGTAAAACGTGGGGTTACTGCGCGTGCCCGTCATAAAAAAGTACTGAATCTTGCCAAAGGCTACCGCGGTCGTCGTAGCAAGGTATACCGTATTGCCAAGCAAGCAGTGATGCGCGCTGGTCAGTACGCATACCGTGACCGTCGTAACAAGAAGCGCGTCTTCCGCCGCCTGTGGATCGCTCGTATCAACGCCGCTTCCCGTGAGCATGGCGTTACCTACAGCGTATTCATGAACGGTCTGAAGAAAGCTGCAATCGAACTGGACCGTAAAGTCCTGGCCGATATGGCAGTGATGGACAAGCCAGCGTTCGCTGCGATTGTCAACGTCGTTAAAGCTAAAATCGCTGCTTAATTTTTAAGCGCGGATTTACGCAAGAGAACGGGGCAAGGGTCATACCTGTGCCCCGTTTTTTGATTCAAGGATAAGAAAAACGCATGGACTCCCTGGAACAACTCGTCGCCTCAGCAGTGCAGGATTTCGACGTCGCCAAAGATGACGCCGCCGCACTGGAAAACGCCAAAGCCAAATACCTGGGCAAGACCGGCCAGATTACCGAATTGATGAAGGGCCTGGGCAAGCTCGACCCGGACGCCAAAAAGGCGCAGGGCGCGCTGATCAACGCCGCCAAGCAGCAGATCGAAGCCGCGCTGACCGCGCGCCGTGATGCGCTGGCCGAAGCCCAGATGCAAGCCCGCCTGAACGCCGAGGCGATCGACGTCTCGCTGCCAGGCCGCGGCCGCGCCGGCGGCGGCATCCACCCGGTGATGCGTACCTGGGAACGGGTGGAAGAGATCTTCCGCTCGATCGGTTTCGACGTGGCCGACGGCCCGGAAATCGAAAACGACTGGACCAATTTCACGGCGCTCAACAGCCCGGAAAACCATCCTGCGCGCTCCATGCAAGACACCTTCTACATCGAAGGCAACGACAGCGAAGGCAAGCCGCTGCTGCTGCGCACCCACACCTCGCCGATGCAGGTGCGCTACGCCCGTAGCCACACGCCGCCGATCAAGGTGATCGCGCCCGGCCGTACCTACCGCGTCGACAGCGACGCCACCCACTCGCCGATGTTCCATCAAGTGGAAGGCCTGTGGATTGCCGAAAACATCAGCTTTGCCGACCTCAAGGGCGTGTACCTGAACTTCGTCAAGGCCTTCTTCGAGACCGACGATTTGCAGGTGCGCTTCCGTCCGTCGTACTTCCCGTTCACCGAACCGTCGGCCGAGATCGACATTGCGTTCGGTAGCGGTCCGCTGAAAGGCCGCTGGCTGGAAGTGTCCGGCTCGGGCCAAGTGCACCCATCGGTGGTGCGCAATTTTGGCCTGGACCCTGAGAAGTACATTGGTTTCGCGTTCGGCTCCGGCCTGGAGCGCCTGACCATGCTGCGCTACGGGATCAACGACCTACGCCTGTTCTACGAAGGCGACCTGCGTTTCCTGAAGCAGTTCAACTAACGATGATCGTCGTTCCCGCGCACGCGGGAATCCATGCTGAGCTCGCGTTCTATGGGCTCCTGCTGTCGCAGGAGCGACGCGATAACTAGAAAGAACGAATATGCAATTCTCTGAAAATTGGCTGCGTACCATGGTCGATCCGAAGATGACGTCGGACGAACTGGCCCATCTGCTGACGATGTCCGGCCTGGAAGTGGAAGAAGTCGAACCGGTCGCGCCGCCGTTCTCGAATGTGGTCGTGGGCCACGTGCGCGAAATGGCCAAGCACCCGAACGCCGACCGCCTCAACGTCTGCGAAGTGGACGTCGGCACCGGCACCTTGCTGACCATCGTCTGCGGCGCGCCGAACGTGCGTCCGGGCCTGAAAGTGGTGTGCGCAATGGCCGGCGCCGTGCTGCCGCCTGGCGCCGATGGCAAGCCGTTTGAAATCAAGGTAGGCCAGCTGCGCGGTGTCGAATCGCAAGGCATGCTGTGCTCGGCCAAGGAACTGAAACTGTCGGAAGAGGGCAGCGGCCTGCTGGAATTGCCGGACGATGCGCCGGTCGGCCAGAATTTCCGCGATTACTATGCGCTGAACGACCTCAAGTTCACCATCAAGCTGACCCCCAACAAGGCGGACTGCCTGTCGGTGCTGGGCGTGGCGCGTGAAGTGTCGGCGCTGACCGGCGTCGAACTGATGGTGCCGACCTTCCGTGCGGCCACCGTCAACCTCGACGAAAAACTGCCGGTGAAAATTTCGGCGCCGGACCTGTGCGGCCGCTTCTCGGGTCGCGTGATCCGTGGCCTGAACGCCAAGGCGGTCACGCCGGACTGGATGAAGCAGCGCCTGGAGCGCAGCGGCCAGCGTCCGGTGTCGGCACTGGTGGACATCTCCAACTACGTGATGCTGGAACTGGGCCGTCCGAGCCATGTGTTCGACCTGGACAAGATCCACGGCGGCTTGGACGTGCGCTGGGGCCGCAAGGGCGAATCGCTCAAGCTGCTCAACGGTAACACCATCCAGGTCGACGAATGGGTGGGCGTGATCGCCGACGACCAGGCACTCGAATCGCTGGCCGGCATCATGGGCGGCGACGCCACGGCCGTCTCGCTGGACACCCAAAACATCTATCTGGAAGCAGCATTCTGGTGGCCGAACGCCATCCAGGGCCGCGCCCGCAAGTACAACTTCTCGACCGATGCGGCGCACCGCTTCGAGCGTGGCGTCGATTATGCGACCACTGTTGAGCACATCGAGCGCATTACCGCGCTGCTGGTGGAAATCTGCGGCACCAGCCACACGCAGGTGGGCCCGGTGGACGACCAGATCGTCAACCTGCCGAAGCGTGAGCCGGTGCAACTGCGCACCGCGCGCGCGCAGAAAGTCATTGGCGTGGCGCTGGACGACAAGGTTATCGCGGATATCTTCACCCGCCTGGCGCTGCCGTTCACGCTGGCCGATGGCGTGTTCTCGGTAACGTCGCCGTCGTACCGCTTCGACATTGAAATCGAGGAAGACCTGATCGAGGAAGTGGCGCGCGTCTACGGCTTCGAGAACATCCCGACCGTGGCGCCGGTGGCTGCCAACACCATGATCATTGCGCCGGAAAACACCCGTTCGCTGTTTGCGGTGCGCCACCAGCTGGCCGACCTGGGTTACCAGGAAGTGGTCAACATGAGCTTCGTGGAAGCCCAGTGGGAGCAGGACTTCGGCGGCAACAGCAATCCGATCAAGCTGCAGAACCCGATCGCCAGCCAGCTGAGCGTGATGCGTTCGACCCTGGTCGGCAGCCTGGTGGCCAATGTGCGCTACAACCTGAACCGCAAGGCCAGCCGGGTGCGCGCGTTTGAAATCGGCGCCATCTACCAGCGTGACGACAGTGTGCCGGACGGCCCGCTGACCGTGGCCGGCTATCACCAGCCGAAACGCGTGGCCGGCATTGCCTACGGCCCAGCTTCGGACGAGCAATGGGGCCAGGACACCCGCGCCATCGACTTCTTCGACGTCAAGGCCGACCTGGAGCACCTGTTCGCGCCGCTGGCACTGCGTTTCGTCAAGGCCGAACACCCGGCGCTGCACCCAGGCCGCTCGGCTCATGTGTTGCTGAATGGTAACGTCATTGGCTTCCTCGGCGAACTGCATCCACGCTGGTTGCAGAAATACGAGCTGCCCAATGCACCGATTGTGTTCGAACTTGATGCGCTTGCCTTGCAGCAACGTCCAGTGCCAAAGTATGATGAGATCTCCAAGTTCCCGGGTGCGACCCGTGACCTGGCGGTGGTCGTCAGGCAAACGATTCCAGCGCAGGATTTGCTGGACGCATTCAATGATGCTTTGCAAACAATTCCTCAGGGAAAAATTGTGCAAGCCATTGTTTTGTTTGATGAATATCGTGGTAAAGGTTTGGAGGCAGACGAAAAATCGCTTGCTTTCCGCTTTAGCTTGCAAGATACTCAAAACACGCTGCAAGACGATGTGGTCGAAGCCGTCATGGCTGCCGCCAGCGATGCCGCCAAGCAGAAACATGGTGCGCGTCTGCGCTAGTAAGTATTGCATTTTTGACTAATAGGGAGTCCGGCCTGCGCCGGACTTGTTCATTTTTGATATAAGGCAGGGCTGGAAAATTAATAACAACGACGTTGATTCCGCCGTACTCCAATCCGCATTGGCTGCCGATCTGCACCGGGCCATGCAGGTTGCCAAAGTGCGCCAGGATGCTGAAAAAGATTTGCCCACGCTGACCAAGGCGGAACTGGCCGAACTGTTGTTCGAGCAGGTCGGCCTGAACAAGCGTGAGGCCAAGGACATGGTGGAGACCTTCTTTGACGAGATCCGCAATGCGCTGGAACGCGGCGAAGCCGTCAAATTGTCCGGTTTCGGCAATTTCCAGCTGCGCGACAAGCCGCAGCGTCCAGGCCGCAACCCGAAGACCGGCGAAGAGATCCCGATCACGGCGCGCCGCGTCGTGACCTTCCACGCCAGCCAGAAGCTCAAGGGCATGGTCGAAGAGAGCAATCCGATGGCGCGCGCCGCCTGAACGGGAGCTGAGTCGTCATGAACGATCGTCTCGCCAAGTCCGAACTGGTCGTGCTGCCGCCGATCCCGGCCAAACGCTACTTCACCATCGGCGAAGTTAGCGAGCTGTGCGGCGTGAAGCCGCATGTGCTGCGTTACTGGGAGCAGGAATTTACCCAGCTCAAGCCGGTCAAGCGGCGTGGCAACCGCCGTTATTACCAGCACCACGAGGTGCTGCTGATTCGGCGCATCCGGGAACTGTTGTACGAGCAGGGCTTCACCATCAGTGGCGCGCGCAATAAACTCGACAGCCGTGCCTACGATAGCGCGGCTGCGGAGTATGATGCGGGAGCGGTCAACGGCGTGCATCCGTCGGCCGTTGTACCCCCGCTGGACCGCGACTTGATACGCGGCGAATTGCTGGCGATCCTCGGCTTGCTCAAGCAGGACTAAGGATCCCGCGCACCGCTGGCGCAAAGCGCGGCGGGCGGAGCGTGATTGCTGCTATACTTCTTTCAATATTATTTTATTATCAGCGACGCTGATGCACGGTGGCGGATAGCCCGACTTCGAGCGGGTACGACGAGAGGAAACAATGATACGCGTTGCCATTTGTGACGACCATCAAATTGTAAGAGCAGGCTTTAAACAGATTTTTTCATCCTCGGACGATTTCGAGGTGGTGGCGGAAGCCGGTACCGGGCGCGAAGCGCTGGATATCGCCCGTCGCGAAATTTGCGATGTGCTGTTGCTCGATATCGCTATGCCGGACCAGAGCGGTATCGACACCTTGCGCACCATCCGTCAGGGGCAGCCTGATCTGCCGGTGCTGATCCTGTCCGGGTATCCGGCGCAGCAGTACGCGCTGAACCTGTTCAAGATGGGTGCCAACGGTTACCTGAACAAGGAATGCGAAGCGGACGAGCTGATCACTGCGGTGCGCACGGTATTCCAGGGCCGCCGCTATGTGAGCTCCCAAGTGGGCGAGTTGCTGGCGCAAAGCTTTGACCGCGACCCGAACAAGGCGCCGCATACGGAGTTGTCCGACCGCGAGTTCCAGGTGTTCCTGCGCCTGGCGCGTGGATCGACCGTGTCCGACATCGGCGTGGCGCTGTCGCTGAGCATTAAAACCGTTAGCACCTACCGCACTCGCATCATGGAAAAGATGGGGATGCAGTCGAATTCGGACCTGACATACTACGCGATGAAGAATAATCTTTTAGATTAGCAACACGTGCGCACCGTTGGGGTGCGCACAGACGCATCAACTTTTCTTCCAGTCTATAATTGGTATGCTTGGCGTAGTTACGCCTTGCCCCAATTGTGAAGGAAACGGATGTATTTTACCGTCGAAACAGCGCCGCATCACCGCTTGCCGCTGTACAAGACTCTCTTGTGCGTGACTTGCGCATTGCTGCTCATCGTCAACGGTTTCAGCCTGTTCCACAATTTGCAAGCACTGCGCGGTGCGCAAGTCCTGCTGAGCCAGACTGCGCGCGTCGCCGACCGTCTGCAATACCTGAACGTGCTGGTGCTGGATGCCGAAAGCAGCATGCGCAGCTATTTCCTGTCCGACCGCGACGCCTATCTCGGGCCGACCCGTACCGCGCTGACCGACAGCGAAGCCGAGTTCAAGGAACTGGAAAAGCTGCTGTCCGATAATCCCTCGCAATTGAAGAATCTGACCCAGCTGCACACGCTGGTGCGCCGCCGCCTGAGCATCATGAGCCAGGCCATCGACGTCTACCGTGATGGCGGCCTGCAGGAAATCGTTAATATCGCCAAGCTCAGCGACGACCGTTCCAGCATGGACGAGATCCGCCTGCTGGTGGTGATCATGGAGCAGGAGCAGAACGAAACGCTGAACGCGCGCAGTGCCGTGTTTTACAAGGAATACCAGAAGGCCGTGTGGCTGGGCGTCAGCATCAATGCGCTGGCGATCCTGGTGCTGGTGATGTTCTACCAGCTGGTGCGGCGCAGCTTTGCGCACCGCGCGGCGGTCGAGCACGCGCTGCAAAGCGCCAACGAGAATCTGGAAACCACCGTCGAGCAACGTACCGAGCAATTGTCGGTGCTGTCACGCCGCCTGATCAGCATCAGCGAAGAAGAGAAGATGCACCTGTCGCGCGAACTGCACGACGAGCTGGGCGCCAATCTGACCTCGATCAGCATGGATATCGCCGCCGTCACGCAGCAACTGCGTCACAGTCATCCGGAACTGGCTGAGCAACTCAAGCGGGCCCGTGGCACGCTGGTGGAAACGGTGGAGATGAAGCGCCGCATTGTCGAGAATCTGCGGCCGAGTCTGCTGGATAATCTGGGTCTGTGCGCGGCCATCGAAAGCTATTGCATGGAATTTACGAGGGCGTCGCAAGTGCGCTGCGATTGCAGCGTCGCGGCCGAGATTGAGGGATTGAGCCGCCATTCCGGCGACTTGTCGATTGCGCTGTTCCGCATCGTGCAGGAATCGCTGACCAACATCCGCAAGTACGCCAAGGCCAGCCGCGTGACCGTCACGCTGAACCGCACCACGGAAGGCTTGATGCTGCGGATTATCGATGACGGCATCGGCATCGCGCCGGATACCATCATCAAGCCGATGTCGCATGGTTTGCTGGGGATGCGCGAACGCGCCTTGCAATTGGGCGGTGTGATGAATATTCGCCGTGGCCGCAACGATACGGGTACCTGTATTGAGGTAGCGATTCCGCTGCGTCACCGCGAGGGCATGACGCCACCACCTGAGCCGACGGCGCAGGAGCGCCGCGCCAACATGACGCCGACCATCCTCCCGCCGGCGATCAGCGATGTGATCAGCAGCGCGCTACATCCAGGCGCAGACGGTCAAACTCCGTCTTCGCCACCTTATAGCACTCACCCGCATACGCCTCCAAGCCTGAGCGATCAAGCACAGTGATATTGCCGCGACGGTAGGTGATCAGGCCTTCATCCTGCAACTTGCCGGCGGCGGCGGTGATGCTTTCGCGGCGCACGCCCAGCATGATCGAGATCATTTCCTGCGTGACTTTCAGCGAATTGGATGGCGAGCGGTCCAGGCGGTCCAGCAGCCAGCGGCACAGTTTCTGTTCGATCGAGCTGTGACGGCCGCCGACGGCGTTTTGCGCCATTTGCGCGAACAGCGCGGTGTTGTAGCGCATCAGCAGTGCCGGCAGCGCACCGCCACGGGCGAATGCAGCGCGCAGGTGTTCAGCCTTCATGCGGTAGCCATAACCGGCGGCCTGCACGACGGCGCTGCACATAGCGCGTTCACCTTCAAACAGCGACACGCCCACCACGCCTTCATGGCCGATCACGGCGATCTCGGTGGTGGCGCCGTCTTCCATCACGTACAGCAGCGAGACAATCGCCGAGGTTGGGAAGTGCACATATTCCATCGCATTGCCGAACTCGAACAGTTCTTTGCCAAATGGCAGTTGCACCATTTCCAGGTGTTCAAACAAGGATTCCAGCACCTCGCGCGGCAAGGCTGCCAGCAACTCGTTCTGCTGAGCGCCGGTGTAGGTTACCGCAGGCCGGGACGCAACTTTGATTGCTTTGGCGCCTGCCGGTAAAGCGCGGGCGGTTTTGGTGGTTGCGTTGACTTGGGTGGTGTTCATGGATTCCTCACAAAGCTAGTTACGTGTTGGTGTAACTTTATGGGGAATGTTAATTATCGAACATAAGAGCAGGGGACGCACAAATGTAGGCATGTGCCATGCACACTTGTAGTCCTGATCCTACATGGGCAGAGATGACCTGTCTTTATCGGGGAGGCAGGGGCATAATGTCACACATCCAAAATAAGCGGCGCACGAATATGCAGGCGAGTTTGCAGGCGAATATGCACATCCTTGTAGTAGAAGACGACGCCGTGTTGGCGGATGGTCTCAGCCGCGTGCTGGGTGGTCATGGCATGGCCGTGGAAGTGGTCGGCAATGGCACGCAAGCGGATCTGCTCCTACAACGCGCCGTCACCGCCGAAGTGGTGGTGCTGGACATCGGCCTGCCCGGCATGGACGGCTTCGAAGTGGTGCGGCGACTGCGCGCGCGCGGCAGTGCGGTGCCGGTGCTGCTGCTGACGGCGCGCGACGCCATTGAGGACCGCGTGCGCGGGCTGGAGCAGGGCGCCGACGATTATCTGGTCAAGCCCTTCGCTACCGCCGAACTGGTGGCGCGCGTGAAAGCGCTGGCGCGGCGCAATACGCCCAAGCCGGCCGGACTGGCGTTGGGCGACCTGTCGCTGGACCTGGCCGCCAAGCGCGCTCGCGTCGGCGATAAGGTGATCGAATTGTCGGTGCGCGAATGGGCGGTGCTGGAATATCTGCTACAACATGCGGCGCGCGTGGTCTCCAAGCAGCAGATCATCGACGCCATCCTGCCGTGGGGCGACGACCTGACGCTGAACGCGGTGGAAGTCTACATCTCGCGCCTGCGGCTGAAGATCGCCGATGCCGGCGTGGCGATCCGCACCATTCGCGGCTTCGGCTACGTGCTGGAACTGGCCACATGAGCGGCAGCATCCGCTTGCGCCTGCTGCGCTGGGTGATCCCGCCGGTGCTGCTGATGAATCTGCTGGCCGGCGCGCTGGCCTACATGCTGGCGCCGCCGCCATTGCGCGAAGTGGTGCTGCGCACGTTGGTGCTGCTGGAAATCGTATTTGCGCTGGGCTGTGTCGGGCTGGTGTGGTTCTCGGTCAGCAACGGCCTACGTCCGCTGAGCCGGCTGCGTTCCGAGCTCAACGCGCGCGAAGGCGACGACCTGGCGCCGATCGCGGCGGCCGAGGTGCCCTACGAGCTGGAGCCGGTGGTGTCGGCCTTCAACGGCCTGCTGGCCAAGGTGGGCGAGGGCGCGCAGGCGCGGCAGGATTTCCTGGCCAATGTTGCGCACCAGCTGCGCACGCCGCTGGCCGGCCTCAAGACCCAGCTGGAATGGCTGGGCGCGCGCCACACGGAGCCGGATACCGCCAAGTCGGTCGGCCTGATGCTGTCCGCCACCGAGCGCATGATACGGCAGACCAACCAGCTGCTGGCCCTGGCGCGCGCCGAGCCGCACCACTTCGAGAAAACCCGGCTGGAGCCGCTGGCGCTGGACGCGCTGGTGGCCGACGCGGTGCAATCCTTCGTCGACCAGGCGCGGCTGAAAAACATCGACATCGGCTTCGACCTGGCGCCAGCCACCGTGGTTGGCGACCGCTTCCTGCTGCGCGACCTGATCGATAACCTGATCGACAACGCCATCCGCTATACGCCGCCGCACGGCGCGGTGACGGTCAGCGTGCGGCCCAAGCTGCTGATCGTGGAAGACAACGGCCCCGGCATTCCACTGGCGCGGCGCGAGCAGGTTTTCAATCGCTACGTGCGGCTGGACGACAAGACCCACGGTAGCGGCTTGGGCCTGGCAATCGTGCGCGATATCGCCGTGGTGCACGGCGCCCGGCTGACCATTTCCGACCCGCCCGACGGCAGTGGCGCGCTATTTACGGTCAAATTTAGCTGACTTTGTGCGCTTGTCAGCGGTTTGTCAGGATTTCCTCAGGGAAATGCAAGCTGGCCACGTTATACTTTCTCCATAGAACAATTTTCGTCTATGGGGACATCATGAAACGCGCACATGCAGGCTTTACCCTGATCGAACTGCTGGTGACGGTGGTCATCATCGGCATTTTATCGGCGGTGGCGATTCCGATGTATGGTGACTACGTCACCCGCAGCCGCCTGACCGAGGCCTTCACCGCGCTCGGCGCAGCGCAGCCGGCCGCCGAACAGTTCTGGCCGAATAGCCGCACCTATGCCGGCTTCGACGGCGCCACCGGCTTCCCGGCGGCCAGCAGCAACTTCACCTATGCGCTGAGCAATGCCGGCGCCTCCACCTACACGCTGACCGCGACCGGCATCGGCAAGATGAACGGCTTTGTCTACACGCTCGACCAGAACGGCAAGCGTGCTACCACCGGCAGCCCAAGTGGCTGGGGTACCAGCACCGATTGCTGGGTCGACCGCAAGGGCGGGAAATGTTCGTCCAACTAAATCGTCGCGCAGCGGGCTTCACGCTGCTCGAGATGATGATCGCCATCGTCATCATGGGCGTGCTGCTGGCGATCGCCATCCCCAATATGAGCGCCTGGTTGCTGGCCACGCGGGCCCGCTCGGCCAGCGAGTTCTACATGGAAGGCTTTGCGCTGGCGCGCCGCCAGGCCGTCAGCCACAACAGCGAGAGCCGCATCACGCTGACCGTCAATCCCGGCACCGGCCAGATGGACTGGCAGGTCGACATCTGCTTCCCGCGTCCCGGCACGCCGTGCGACGACAACAGCGGTTCCTGGTCCACCACCGATGCCGCCGCCGGCAACGACCCGCAAGGCGTGGCCGGCTACCGCTCGGTGTTCCGCGCCGCCAGCGCCTTGCCCGGCACCGACGTCCTCGCCCCCAGCATCCTGCCGGAAGGCGCGACCGCCATCTATTACACGCCGCTGGGCTGGGTCGATCCGTCGGTCGACAACCGCCTGACCCAGCTGCGGCTGGACCCGTCCGCCGCCTACCAGCGCGACGTGCCGGTCAGTGCGCTGGCGGTGTCGCTGGCCGGCATGCCGACCAAATGCGACCCGACCAAGGCGGCCGGCGATTCGCGGGCGTGTCCGCCATGATGCGGCGCCGGCACAGCCGCGTGCAGCGCGGCATTGCGCTGCTGGAGGTGATGATCGCACTGGTCATCCTCGGCATCGGCCTGCTGGGCGCGATCGGCATGCAGGCGCGTGCCTATTCGGTGCTGTCAGATGCGGGCCTGCGCGCCGAGGCCACGCTGGCGTGCGAAAAGCTGGTCGGGACCATCAGCACCGACGCCGCCAATGTGGCCAACTACGCGCTGGCTGAAGGCGCCACGCCCAACAGCACTATCGGCCCATGGGCGCGCGAAACCGGCGCCGCGATTCCCGGCGCGGTGATCTCGGTAGTGGTGACACCGCAGACGCGGCGCAGCCAGGTCGACATCAGCATCCGCTGGACCCGCAAGGCCGGCTCGGCGCAACTGCGCGAGCAGCTCACCGCTTACATAGGCTCCTGATATGCGCCGCGTGCTTGTTTTCCGCCATGCTGCCGGCTTTTCGCTGGTCGAACTGATGGTCAGTGTCGTGATCGGCATGCTGGCGATCTTGTTTGCCACGCGGCTGATCGTCAGCGGCGAGCAGACCAAGGATAGCGCGGTCGGCGGTTCCGACTCGATGCAGAATGGCATGCTGGCGCTGTATTCAATCAGCAACGACGCTGCCCAGTCCGGCTGGGGCCTCAACGACACGCTGGCGGCCGGCTGCGAAACCAGCTTCAGCGATAGCGGCGGTTACGCGCTGGCGCAGATCAGCGTCAATGGCGTCACCCGCACACCGCTGGCGGCGGCCGTGATCCAGCCGGGCGGCGCCGGGCCGGACGTGATTTCGCTGTATGCCGGCAAGTCGGCGGCCGCCGTGGCGTCGCTGCGTATCAATGGCGAGATCGTCGCCGGCGCCAGCGTGCTGCCGACCACCACCCAGACGCCGTTCGGTTTTGCCGCCGGCGACGTGCTGCTGGTGGTGCCGGAACCGGCCACGGCCGCCAATCCGGCCTGCTCGATCGTGCAGATGAGCGGCATGCAGGCGGCGCCGGACAACGACAAGATCGCCCTCGGCAGCGGCAATAATTTCCGCTTCGGCCCGAGCGCCGGCATTCAAAACGCCTACGCCAAAGGCGGCGGCCGCATCTTCAATCTCGGCGCGCCGGGACGGCTGGCTTTCCATACCTGGTCGGTGGCGGGCGGCACGCTGCTGCTACGCGCCACCGACCAGTCCGGCGCCAGCGCGCAGGGCGTATCGGTGACCGACAACATCGTCACGATCAAGGCCCAGTACGGGCTGGACACGCGCGCCATGGCGGTCTACAACCCGCTGCCGGCGCCGGACGGCAGCGGCGTACAGCTGACGCAATGGAGCAATACCATGATCGATGCCGATGGCGATCTGGTCGTGGCCGGACCGGGCGACTTCCAGCGCGTGGTGGCGTTGCGGCTGGCGGTGGTGGCGCGCAGCAAGTCGGCGCAACGGCCGGACAGCGACGGCCAGTGCCATGCCACCGATACCAAGCCGACTCTGTTCAGTACGGCGGTGGGCAGCGCGGCAGCGGTGCCGGTGACCGTCAACGTCGCCGTTGCCGGCGATCCGATCGCCTGGCAGTGCTACCGCTACCGGGTATTTGAAACCGTGGTACCCGTGCGCAACGCGCAATGGAGGCCATGATGGCGCATCTATCCCGCTGCGACCAGCGCGGCATCGCCTTGCCGATCATCCTGATCATGCTGACGGTGATGCTGGTCAGCAGTATCTACCTGCTGCGCGCCAGCACTTCGACCACGCTGACGGTGAACAACCTGGCCTATGACGCCGCGCTCAGCAAAGAAGCCGACCTCGGCGTGCACGCTGCCTTCGAATGGCTGTCGCAGCCGTCCACCAAGGCGCTGCTGGTGGCCGACAGCGCCGCCAACGGCTATGTCGCCACCATGAATCCCATGTGGACCGTCAGCACGCCGGCGTTCTGGACCGGCTCGGTGACCAAGGATCCGGTCGGTGGCGGCAGCCGCGTCGAATACGTGATTCACCGCATGTGTACCTTTGCCGGCACCTACAACGCGACTTCGCCAGCGGCCAACAGCTGCATGCTGAGCGCTGCCAAGCAGGGCGTCGCCGCGCCAGTCGCGCTCGGTTCCAGCCTGTCGCAGAGCTCGGTCATATATGACAACCAGCCGCAGCTGCACTACGTGATTACCGCGCGCATCTTCGGCCCGCGCGGCGGCAACGTGGTGGTGCAGTCGGTCGTGATGATGGGGCCGTGAGGCCGATCTTTAGAATGGAACGATCATGAGATTCTCGCTGCCTTCACCGGCCCGCCGCGTTTTGCTGAGCCTGATGCTGCTGGCGTCGGCCGCCGCGTTTGCGGCCCAGACCCAGATCGCCCAGGTGCCGCTGCTGAACATCACCGGCACCGGTACCGTCAAGCCGAATCTGATGCTGTTGTTTGACAATTCCGGCTCGATGGACCAGGCCTACACGCCGGACTACGTGGACGACGCCATCTGCCGCGGCGCCGCCACGCTGGCCTCCAGCGCGGTCAGCTGCTCGCCCGGCCATCCGCCATACATGACGGCCGACTTCAACAAGCAATACTACAATCCGGCGATTCTGTATGCGGTGCCGGTCAAGGCCGACGGCACCTTTTATCCGTCGCAGACCACCTTCACCAAGGTCAGCAACGACGGCTTCAGCGTGCGCTACAGCGTGCTGGGCGGCACCGCCAGCGGCACCGCCTCGAACATCAACCTGCTGACCGACTTTCCCGATCTTCGCTGGTGCAATCCCAACAACAGCAACGACTGTGGCACCAACACCACCACCTACACCTACCCGGACGCCACCCACACCTCGGCCACGCAGATTTCCGGCGGACCGTACTACTACAACATCGGCGTCACCGAATACTGCACCGACGACACCATGACCGTGTGCCGCACCACTTCGGCGGGGGCGGGGGCACCGACCAATTATCCGGTGGCGGTCAAGGTGCGCTGGTGCAGCGACAAGGCACTGACCGTTTGCCAGGCCAAGCAGGTGGGGGCGTTCAAATATCCGCGCTATTCGACCTCCGCCGGTTCGGTGGCAGCGTACGCCACCATTGCCATCGGCACCTCGATCGCCACCGGCCCGCTGGACATTAGCAGCGTGACCATCAATGCGAACGGCACCATCGTGCCGCTGACGTCGGGTCCGGTGACTGCCAGCGGCGGCACCACCACCGCCATCAATCGCCAGGCCATGGCCAGCGCGCTGGCGTCCAACATCAACAACGCGCCGACTACGCAATATCTGGCGTGCGTGCGCACCCCAACTGGTGTCAGCAACGTGCCGACCTGCGCCAGCCTGGGCATCACGCTCAGCGCCGACAATATCGTCGGCGTGGTGGCGGTCGATTGCAGCAGCACACCCAAGAACGCCGCCAGCTGCCCGCGCATCTTTGACGCCTCGCGTTCCGGCTATGCGCTGACGGTGACGACCTCGCCGCCGGCGGCGGTGCCGTCCACCGCGCTGCTGACGATCGCCGGCACGGCTGCCAATTCGCTGTTTCTGTCGACTACCATCAAGCTCGATAGCACCACGCTGGCCAGCAATGTGTCGATCGGCCGCAACGCCAGCGCCGCCACGGTCGCCAGCACGATTGCCAACGCGATTGGCGTCAATGGTAACGTCCGCGGCTATGTCGGCGGCAATGGCGTGACCGACATCTGCCGCGCCGCCACCAACAGCACGGTCTGCCTGGTCAATGTGGCGGCCACCGGCAGTGGCCAGACGCCCGCCGCCAGCGCAGTCTCCGGCCTGACCTTCAGCGCCACCAAGAGCGCCGGCTTTGCCGATACGATCCCGATCACGACGGCGCCGATGTCGGGCGGCTCGACCGGGCCTAGCAGCTTCGTGCGCGTGAATATCGTATCGGGCAGCACCTATCCGAAGGGCAGCGACCGCACCGATTGCGTGGCCCAGTCCGGTGTCTGCACCTACCAGGAGGAAATGACCAACTTCGCCAACTGGTACGTCTATTACAAGACCCGGCTGCAAATGATGAAGACCTCGGTGGGGCTGGCGTTCGCCGCGCTCAACGCCAATTACAAGGTTGGTTTTGCCAAGCTGTCGGTGGTGGCCACCGGTGGTGCGATGGACATCGTGCCGGCCGATTTCACCGGCGCCTCGCGCAGCAGCTGGTACACCAAGCTGTACGCCACCACCACCTCCGGTTCGACGCCGACCCGGCCGGCGCTCGATAACATCGGCCGCATGTTCGCCAACCAGACGCCGTACCAGTACGCGGCGGGCCAGGAAGTGGTGCAGTTTCCCTGCCAGCAGAACTTCGTGATCCTGACCACCGACGGCTACTGGAACGGCGGCTCGACCAAGGATTACAACGACGACTACTCGCCGGTGGTCAACAACGACAACGCCGAAAGCACCGCGCGCTTCTGCAGCTACGCCTCCGGCTGCGTCGATACGCGTGCCCAGAGCGTGCCGTCGCTGGCGGACGTGGCGCTGCACTGGTACAACGGCGGCTCCAGCGACGGCACCATCTCGCTGCGGCCGACGCTGGAACCGAATATGGCCAAGGCCGGCTCGGTGCCGGCGCGCTCCGGCGAAAACACCCACCTGCACATGAACACCTACACGCTGGGCCTGGGCGTGGACGGTGTGATGAACTACGACCCCAACTACGACACCACCGCGCGCAAGGTCGGCGGCGACTTCTACAACCTGATCACCCGCGTGGCCACCGGCTGCCCGTGGAACAACAACGGCCCGTACGTCTGGCCGAATCCGGACGTGACCAACGGCGGCAACACGGTGCAGGAGCGGGTGGACGACCTGTGGCACGCGGCCGTCAACGGCCACGGCAAGTATTTCAGCGCCTCGCAGCCGAAGGAAGTGGTTGCCGGCCTCAGCGAAGCGCTGTCGAATATGCAGATCCGCCTTGGTGCAGCAGCGGCGGCGGCGACCTCGACGCCGAATATCTCGCAGCAGGACAACGACATCTTCTCCGACACCTTCACCACCGTGAAGTGGTATGGCGAGCTATCGGCCAAAAAAATCAACACGTCGACCGGCGAAGTCGGCAGCACCGTCACCTGGACCAGTTCCGACACGGTTGGCCGCAATCCCGGCGCCAGCGGCCCGGCCGGGCGCATCATCAAGATGCTGGACACCACCAACGGCACACTGAAGGAAGTCACCTATGCCAACATGAGCACGCTGGAAAAAGGCTGGTTCAGCAACAAGTGCACGGCGCTGGCGCAGTGCACATTGCTGACCACGGCCGAACGCGCCACCGTCAACGATGGCGCCAACCTGGTCAACTGGCTGCGCGGCGCGCAGACCTATGCCGACGACCGCCTGTTCCGCGCCTACACGCTGACCGACCACACGCCGGCCGGCCTGAGCGGCCCAATTCCGATCCTGCTGGGCGACATCGCCTCGTCCAAGCCGGCTTATCTGCGCGACTCGCGCAAGAATTACACGCGGGCCGGCTATGCGGCCTTCAAGGCCGCCACGCAAACCCGCCCGGCGACGGTGCTGACCGCCGCCAACGACGGCATGCTGCATGCGTTCGACGCCACCAATGGCAACGAGCGCTGGGCTTACATGCCGCGCATCACCATGAAAAAGCTGTATTTGCAGGCCAGCACCACCTACGGTACCAACCACCAGTTCAGCACCGACGGCTCGCCGGAGCTGGCTGACGTGCAGATCGGCGGCGTCTGGAAGACCGTGATGGTGGCCGGCCTCAATGGCGGCGGCCGTGGCTACTACGCGCTGGATGTGACCGATCCCGTCAATCCGGTGGCGCTGTGGGAATTCTGCGCCGATTCCACCGTGTGCAGCCGCAACGATCCTGATTTGGGGTTGACCTTCGGCAATCCGCAATTTGGCCTGTGGAACAACCAGTGGGTGGTGTTCCTGACCTCCGGCTACAACAATGTGCCGGGCACGGATGGCGTCAATACCGGCAGCGGTCAGGGCATTCTGTACATTGTCGATGTCGCCACTGGTGCGGTGCTGAAGAAAGTTTCGACCCAGACCGGCGACACCACCACGCCGTCTGGCCTGGCCAAAATCACCTCGATCAGCAGCGACCCCAACCTGGACCCGGCCACCACCTACATCTACGGCGGCGACAATAACGGCCGCATGTGGCGCTTCGATCTGACCGACGCCACCGGCGCGACCGTACCAGTAGTCAAGATGGGCGACGCCGGCGCTACCAAACCGATCACCACCCGGCCGGACGTGACACTGTGCGCGATGACCACCAGCAGCACCGACAACGGCGTCACCAGCAGCGCCACTACCGCGCAGCGCGTGGTGCTGTTCGGCACCGGCCGGCTGCTGGACGTGCCGGACACCACCAACACCGACGTCCAGAGCCTGTTCCTGCTGAAGGACAGCGGCGCCACCATCAGCAACGTACGCGGCAGCACCATGGTGCGGCAGACGCTGAGCCAGGTCGGCACCAGCAGCAACATCACCTTCGCGCTGACCAGCAACCCGGTCGACCTGAGCCAGAAAGACGGCTGGTTCTTCGACTGGAGCATCACCGCCGGCGAGCGCATGAACCTGGACCCGCAAATCGTCAGCGGCGTCGCCAATGTGGTGACCAACCTGCCATCGTCGTCGTCGGCCTGCTCGGTGGGCGGCACCAGCAATGCCTACCAGGTCGACGTCTGCACCGGCACCGCGCTGCCGAATACGCCGGCCGGCACCATCCTGTCGTCGGACTCGGCGGCGGTCGGCTTCATCATCTACCGCCTGCAAAATGGCCAGCTGAAGATGACTAGCACGCTGGCGACCGGGGTCACCAAGACCAACCAGCTGCAGGAGGGCAAATCGGCCGAGGCGCACCGGGTCGGCTGGCGCCGGGTGCAGGGGGAATAAGTTACTGTCGCAGGGGCCAAGAGCCGGTATAATCGAGGGTTTGCAGAACCGCCTCAGATCGCTCACACATGGCCAACGATAACGAAAACGTAACTCCCGACAGCAACGACGACAGCGGCTTGTCCGCCAGCGCCAAGACACCGGCGCTGATCGCGCGCGAAGTGCAGCGCCGTCGCACCTTCGGCATCATCTCCCACCCGGATGCGGGTAAAACCACGCTGACCGAAAAACTGCTGCTGTTCTCGGGCGCGATTCAGATGGCCGGTACCGTCAAGGCCCGTAAATCGGGCCGTCACGCCACCTCGGACTGGATGGAAATCGAGAAGCAGCGCGGCATTTCGGTGGCCTCGTCGGTGATGCAGTTCGAATTCCGCGACCACGTGGTCAATCTGCTGGACACCCCGGGCCACCAGGACTTCTCGGAAGATACCTACCGCGTGCTGACGGCGGTCGACTCGGCGCTGATGGTGATCGACGCCGCCAAGGGTGTGGAAGCGCAGACCATCAAGCTGCTGGACGTGTGCCGCATGCGCAATACGCCGATCGTCACGTTCATGAACAAGATGGACCGCGAAACCCGCGATCCGCTGGAACTGCTGGACGAGCTGGAATCGGTGCTGAAGATCCAATGCGCGCCGGTGACCTGGCCGATCGGCATGGGCAAGAACTTCCGCGGCGTGTACCACCTGCTGAACGACACCATCATGCTGTTCAAGGCCGGTGAAGAGAAGGCCGACGGCGCGTTCGAGCTGATCGAAGGCATCGACAATCCACGCCTGCAGGAAATGTTCCCGCTGGAGATGGACCAGTTGCGCATGGAAGTGGAGCTGGTCAACGGCGCTTCGCATCCGTTCGACCTGGAGCAATTCCTGGCCGGTGTGCAGACGCCGGTCTTCTTCGGTTCGGCGATCAACAACTTCGGCGTGCGCGAGATTCTGTCGGCGCTGGTCGACTGGGCGCCGGCGCCGCGCGAGCGTGACGCCACCGTGCGCGCGGTCGATCCGAAAGAAGAACCGTTCACTGGCTTCGTGTTCAAGATTCAGGCCAATATGGATCCGGCGCACCGCGACCGCATCGCCTTCCTGCGCGTATGCTCGGGCCGCTTTGAACGCGGCATGAAGGTCAAGCACCTGCGCCTGGGACGTGAAGTCAAGGTATCGTCAGTGGTGACCTTCATGGCATCAACCCGCGAGCAGGTGGAAGAAGCGTACGCCGGCGACATCATCGGCCTGCCGAACCACGGCAACATGCAGATCGGCGACTCGTTCTCCGAAGGCGAGCTGCTGACCTTCACCGGCATCCCGTTCTTTGCGCCGGACTTCTTCCGCCAGGTACGCATCCGCAACCCGCTGAAGATCAAGCAGCTGCACAAAGGCTTGCAGCAGCTGGGCGAAGAGGGCGCGGTGCAGGTGTTCAAGCCAGTGCAAGGTGGCGAGCTGGTGCTCGGCGCGGTCGGCGTGCTGCAGTTTGAAGTGGTCGCCAGCCGCTTGCTGAATGAATATGGCGTCGACGCCGTGTTTGAGAGTACCAGCATCAGCAGCGCGCGCTGGGTATCGAGCGATGACAAGAAAGCGCTGTCCGACTTCGAAGACCAGCTCGGCCACAACGTCGCCTACGACGCCGCCGGCAACCTGGCCTACCTGGCGACCTCGGGCGTCAATCTGCGCCTGACGCAGGAGCGCTGGCCGAAGCTGCAATTCCACGCCACGCGCGAACACTCCGCCAAGCTCTAACAAACCCGGGGTCAGAACTGACCCCGAATTACTAAAAAGCGCGGAGCAGGGCGGGGACTTCGTTGCTGAGCTCGCGGGCGAGGTAGCCTAGCGGGCCGTGCTTCAATGCGAGTTGTTCGCCCGCCAGCGCGTGCAGCGCGATGCCCCAGGCTGCGGCCTGTTCCAGCGTCGCGCCGCGCGCCGCCAGGCCGGTGATGATGCCGGCCAGTACGTCTCCCGAGCCCGATATCGCCAGCCCGGCATTGCCGCCTTCGTGACGCCATTGCTGGCCGTCGGCCGCCGCCAGCATCGTGATCGCACCTTTCAGCGCAACCGTGGCTTGCCAGCGTTGCGCCGCCAGCCGCGCGGCAGCCTCCGGCTGCGCTTGAATATCCTGTTTGTCGGCGCCGGTCAGGCGCGCCAGTTCGCCTGCGTGCGGCGTCAGCAGGACGGGACGGTCGAAGCGGAAGCCGTATGGCGCGTCTTCCGTGCCACACTCGGCGTCGCGGCCCACCAGACTCATGCCAGCCGCATCCAGTATCAGATGACTGTCAACGCAATGCGGCAGCAGGGTTCGCACCAGCTGGCAGCAGGCGGCGTCGTCCTGCATGCCTGGGCCAATCAATACGGCACTGGCCTGCTGGCAGGCTTGATGCAGTCCGGACGCATCCTCGGCCAGCAGGCCGCCGTCGTGCGTTTCCTGCAGGCTGATCACGCGCGCTTCCGGCACGGCGGTGCCGATATGGGCGGCGACGCTGGCGGCGGTGGCAATGGTGAGCTTGCCGGCGCCGGCGCGCAACGCGGCGCTGGCCGCCAGCAGCACCGCTCCCGGCATTTCCCGCGATCCGGCGACGATCAGCACGTGGCCGCGTACTTCCTTGTCGGCGTCTGCGCCCGGCATCGGCAGCGGCCACTCACGCAGCAGTTGCGGCGTGATGTCCTGGTTCATGATTTGGGCGCGGCCGGCTGGTCGGCCTCGTGGGTCACCGGCGTGCCGGTCTGCTCCAGCGGGGCGACGAAGTTGGCTTGTACCAGCTTCAACTTGCCGTTTTTGCCGGCATGCGGGTCGAAACGGTATTCGGTGATGCCGCAGTTGGGCACGTCACCGGCACGGTCGATGGCCAGGATGCCGTCCTCATCCATCCGCTCCAGCAGGTAGCGGAAGCAGTTGACGATCACCTGATGGCCGACGATCAGCACCCGTTCGCCACGGTATTCGCGGGTAATGGTGTCGATGACGCTGCGCAGTCGCAGGATGACATCGCACCAGCTTTCGCCGCCCGGCGGCCGGAAGTAGAACTTGCCCACATGCGCGCGTTGCTCGGCCAGGTCCGGGTATTTGTCATGGATGCCCAGCGGTGTCAGCCGGTCGAGGATGCCGAATTCCTTCTCGCGCAGCCGTTCGTCGGCGGCCACGGCGGTCAGTTGCTCGCGGTCCATTCGGTCCAGCACGGCTTTGGCGGTGGACCGCGCCCGCACGTAGGGCGAGTACAGCACCACGGTCGGCCCGGCTTCCGGTCCCAGAGCCTGGAACCAGTCGCTCATGGCCTGCGCCTGACGCTCGCCCAGTTCGGACAGCGGAACGTCGACGTCCCGGTCGGCGATGTCGATATGCAAATGTTTTGCGGCCTCGGCCGCATCGCGCGCGACGTTGCCGGCGCTCTGGCCATGCCGCACCAGCCACAGTTGCTGAGGCCATTTTTGTTCCATCAGCCTATCCTTTTGAGATCCAGTTCAACCCATACCGGCGTGTGGTCGCTGGGCTTTTCACGGCCCCGCACGTCGCGGTCGACTTCGGCGGCCTTGAGGGCCGGCGTCAGTGACGGGCTGAGCAGCAAATGGTCAATGCGCAGTCCGGCATTGCGGCCGTAAGCATTGCGGAAATAATCCCAGAAGGTATAAATCACTTCGTCCGGATGCATAGTCCGTAAGGCGTCGCACCAGCCCTGTTTGATTAACCGGTGGAATGCTGCGCGCGTCTCTGGCCGGAATAGCGCGTCATCGACCCAGCGTTCCGGTTTATAGACATCCAGTTCAGTTGGCATGACGTTAAAATCGCCGGCCAGCATAGCCGGTGCACCGCTGTCGATTAACTTGGCGGCATGGGTGATTAATCGTTCAAACCATTGCAGCTTGTAGTCGAATTTCGGTCCAGGCGCCGGATTGCCATTCGGCAGATACAAGCCGCCGATAATCACGCCGTTGACCACCGCCTCAATATAGCGGCTTTGAATGTCATCCGGGTCACCCGGCAAACCCCGGCCGGTTTCCATCGGTGTTTCGCCGCGCTCCAATATGGCCACGCCATTCCAGCTTTTCTGTCCGTGCCAGATGGCGCCATAACCGGCGTCGTTAATTGCCTGTATGGGGAATTTCTCCTGCGGTGCTTTTAATTCTTGCAGGCAGACGACGTCCGGCTTGCTCTCATCGAGCCATTGAAGGAGGGCGGGCAGACGGCTGCCGATGCCATTGACATTGAAGGTGGCGATACGCATACGGCAAGTTTAACCGCCAATCGCGGCGGCCGGCGTGCGGGAACGTACGAAAGCGCGGCTATGTATGCCAAGTATTGGCGCGATCCAGCCAGCTTCTGGCGCCACATAATTTTTGCGCTTGACAATGCCACTGGCTGGGTATACTGTATTAATCAACTAATACACAAATACGACTGACATGGCCATGCATACAGCTGCCTTATTTTCGATAGCGACCGGTTCGTCCGATCCTATCTACCGCCAATTAATCGAACAGGTCCGGCGATTAACTGCGGCGGCCGTCTTGAAACCGGGCGATGTTTTACCGTCAGTGCGGGACGTGGCGTTGGCCCTGGCTGTCAATCCGATGACGGTGTCCAAGGCTTATAACATGCTGGAGACCGAAGGCTTGTTAAGTCGCGCCCGCGGCGTCGGCATGTTGGTTGCGGAAGGAAATAAGCCGCAGGGACGCGAAAATCTTTTAAGACCGGCATTGGAACGGGCCGCAGCCGAAGCCCGCCAATTGGAACTCGATCCGGACACGGTGCTGCAATTGTTTGCGAAAATTCTTGGAGAAACTAAATGAATCCAGTCGTGGTGGAAAACCTGCATAAGGCCTTCGGCAGTCAGCAGGTATTGCAGGGCGTGAATTGGAATATTGCTCCTGGCAAGGTGATCGGTTTATTGGGCCGCAATGGCGCCGGTAAATCGACCTTGCTGGAATGTCTGCTCGGCCTGCGTGAATCGGACGCCGGCAGCAGCCGCGTATTTGGTCGATCGGTCACTGCGCTGGACGAGCAAACCCGCGCCAACATCGGCTACGTTCCACAGAAATCCGACCTGTTCGACTGGTTGACACCTGTGCAACTTCTAACCTATTTCAAAGCGCTGTATCCGCGCTGGAACCAGGGCAAGGTAGATGGCCTGATGGAGCGCTGGGGCTTCCATGGCGAGGCGCGCGACAAGCAAATCAGCCAATTGTCTGGCGGGCAACGTCAGCGTCTGTCGATCATCCGCGCGCTGGCGCATGATCCGCAACTGCTGGTGCTGGACGAACCGGTCGCCAGTCTGGACCCGGTCGGGCGCCGCGATTTCTTGCAGGAACTGATCAGCGGCGTCATTGAGCGTGACACCACGGTGATCTTCTCCACCCACATCCTGTCCGACCTGGAACGGGTGGCGCTGGACGTCGCTTTCCTACAAGGCGGCAAGATCGTGCTGCAAGGCGGGCTGGATGAGCTGCTGGAAGGCAAAAACCTGAGCCTGGAAGACTTGTTTGTTGAGGTGACCAAATGACACTCCGCCAAGCCTACGGCCCCATGCTGGCGCAAATGATTCAGGATAGCGCCAGCCGCCGTCAAATGTTACGCGCCAGCCTGCTGCTGGCCGGCGCCGAGATTATCCTGCTGGCGCTGCACGGCGACCGCCAGGGCCCGGCGGGCAATCTGGTGCTGGTCTGCATGCCATGGGTGGCGTTGCAGCTCTGGTGCGGCGCGTTCCTGAAAAACGCGATCCGGCAGAATCGGCCGGAATATGCCGCTCTGGTGCCGCATCTGCGCAGCCGGCTGATAAGGGCGACAGCCGCGATGTACGCCGTCGAAATCGCGCTGCTGGCGGTGATGTGCGGATTGGTGTTCGGCCACGCCGGTTACGGCCTGGTGTTTGGTGGCGCGGTCACCGTGCTCACCATCTTCATGAACCGTTATATGGCGCTGGCCTGGGTGATGGCTTTGGCGATCCCGTTCGGTATGTCGTATGCGGTAAACAGTTTGCCTTTATTGCTGGCCAAACTCGACGAAGGCCTCGTGACGGCCGCCGCCATGGCGCCGATCATGCTGCTGGGCGGCTGGGGGCTGCACCTGATCTTGCCGCGCGCGGGCGATCGCCATTGGGACTGGCAGTCGCGGTTCAACCAGCGCCAGGCCGCGGTGAGCTGTGGGCTGGCCAACACCTCGTCCGGACGAGCGCCGTCGCGCTTCAGGCGAATGATGCAGAGCTTTTATCTGTCGGCGCTCCGGCGCGACAGCCGGCGTGGAGTGGCGGCGGACCGCGCCTTGATGCATGCGATCGGTCCCGGCGCCCATCCGGCCCGCGTGATCGCGTTCTCGCTGGTCTCCACGCTGCTGGCGCTGGTAATCGGCCGCTTTCTCAGCGACAGCGCCCGTACCGGCCTCACCATCGCGACCGGGCTGACGCAACTCGGGGCGGTGCTGATGTACGCCATCAGCGTTGCCGACGATGTCCTACTGCACGGGCCCGAGCAGCAACTGTATTTGCTGACGCCGGCCGCGCCAGCCGCCACGCGCATCAACCGTTTGTTGACAAGCACGGTGCTGCGCCGCGCTCTGGCGGTGTGGCTGGTGTCGTTTGCCTGCGTGCTCTGCCTGGACTCGGTGCTGGCTGGCCACCTCAACCTGCACGGTGTGAGCTTTGCCATGGCCATGGTCGTGTTGTGGACGGTGACGCCGCTGCTGCGCAACTACGCCGTGGCGCCGGCGCGGCGTCTTGGCGTGACGTGGACGGCAGTCATTGTGTTTGTGGTGCTGGTATGTCTGGCCGCCGTCGGGCTGCTACAGACAGCGCCCGACTTCCCGTGGTACGTAGTGGGCAGCGTCGCCGGATTTGGCGCGGTGATCGCTATCGGCCTGCGCTGGCGCGCGCTGATGGCGCTGCCGCCGGTGCTGCCGGCTGGCCGGCTAGCGGTCTAACCCTGCGTGCGCTTGCCCAACCATATGATGTCGACCACGGCGCCGATCCAGCCCACCAGCAGCACGGCCGAGGCCAGGTTGGTGGCCGGATTGTCGATGCCGGACGCATGTACGCGGTCCAGGATGGCGAACGGATCGAGCGCCAGCTTGCCGGCGTCCAGTTCATCTTGTAATTGAGACAGCAAGTGCAGCATGGTGCTCAGCAGATACAGCACGGCGGCGGCGGTCGGTAGCAGGAACAGCATGCCGCGTACCGCGCGGCGCGGCCGCAATGCCAGGTGACCGAGTCCGGGAAACAGCAACGCGGAGATGAGTACCGCCCTGGATGATGCTTTCATGATGCTCCTGTTGTTACTTTGTGCCGATTGACCGAACGCAAGATTGCAGCGCGGCAGCGAGCGTAGATTACAACATCTTGGCTGCCAGGGGGAATCATGCGTGCTTGGATCATTATCGCTTTGTTGACGAGTTGTGCGGCGCACGCTGCGCCCGGCGAAAAGGACGCGGTGGCGTTGGCCGAGAAGGGTGCGCAATTCGTGCGCGCGCACGGCAAGGCCGAGATGATCGCGCGCATCAATAGCAAGGACGCCGAATTTAATCAGGGTGCGCTGTACCTGGCGATGCGCGACCTGCAAGGCATCACGGTGGCCCATCCGACCACCGCGCTGATCGGCAAGAACCTGCTGGACGTGCCGGACGCCGACGGCAAGCTGTTCCGCCAGGAGATGGTGGCGCTGGCCAAGGGTGTGGGACACGGCTGGGTCGATTATAAGTTCCGCAACCCGGAAACCGGCAAGGTCGAGGCCAAGCGTACTTACGTGCTGCGGGTTGGCGACGTCGCGCTCGAAGCCGGCATCTACAAACACTGAGCGTGCGAACCATGCTCAGTAAACTGAAGCTCGGGCCCAAGCTGCTGCTGGCCCCGGAGTGGTGCTGATCCTGCTGATCGTGCTGTCCGCTGGCGCGTACCTCGGGCTGCTGCGGCAGAACCAGTCGCTCGACAACATGGTGCAGCAGCGCGCGGTGCGCCTGAAGGCGGCGGCCGACTTGGTGGCCGGCGCGCACAAGGCGCATACTGAAATCTACCAGCTGCTCACCTGGATCAACGCCAGCTTCTCGGCGCCGCGCGTGGATGCGCTGGTGCGCGACATCCACCTGCGTCACGCGGCGCTGGACCGCCAGTTCGCGCAGCTGGAAATGGCTACGCAATCGGATCCGGCCGAACGCCGGTTCGTGGTGCAGTCGCAGGCCGCGCATACGGTGTACGTCAAGGCCATGCAGGACGTGATCGAGCTGGCGATGGCCGACCAGTCGATGGCGGCCAACGCCATGTCCAAGGCCGAGCGGTCGTTCGACGTGGTGGCGCAGCGCCTGGAGGAGCTGTCGAAGCTGGAACAAAGCCTGAGCGAGCGCGCCTACGCCGATGCCGAAACCGATTTCCGCGTGCTGTCCACCTGGATGCCGATCGTGGTGGCGTTGTCGATTGCCTTGTCGCTGCTGGTGACCATGGCGGTGCGTAACGCCATGCTGAAAGAGGTGCGCGAGATTGGGGCGGCGGCGGTCGATCTGGCCGAAGGCAACCTGACGGTGCGCCAGCGGGTCTACGGCCGCGATGAAATCGCCGAAACCTCGCGCGCGCTCGACACCAGCATCCGCAACCTGAACACCACGCTCAAAACCATCCTGTCGACCGCGCAGTCGATCGACAGTGCCTCGCGAGAAATCGCCCAGGGTAACGCGGTGCTGACGCGGCGCACACGTGCGCAAGCCGGCACGCTGGAGGAAGCCGGCGACGCTATGCAGGAGTTGGGTGGGCAGGTATCCGACACCGCTACCCACGCCGAATTGGCCGGCCAGCTGGCGCAATGCGCCAACAGCTTTGCCGCGCGTGGCGGTTCGGTGGTGCAGCGGCTGGTGGTGACCCTGGCGTCGATTCGCGGCAGCACGCGGCGGGTGGTGGAAATCGTCGGCGTGATCGATGGCCTGGCGGTGCAGACGCATATGCTGGCCTTGAGCGCGGCGGTGGAAGCGGCGCGCGCCGGCGAACATGGACAGGGCTTTGCGGTGGTGGCCGGCGAAGTGCGCATCCTGGCGCAGCGTTCGACATCGGCGGCGCAGGAAATCAAGCTACTGGTGGCCGAATCGGTGGCGGATATCGACAGCGGCGCGCGTTCGGTGGCGGAAGCCGGTGACAGCGTGGCCGAGATTGTGGCCTCGGTGCGCCAGGTCGGTGACATTATCGGCCAGATCGGCGACACCAGTGCGCAGCAGGCGCAGGGCGTGCTGGGTGTGCAGCAGGCCATCGTCAGCATGGATCAGGTGACGCAGCAAAACCTGGCGCTGGTGCAGCAAGCCGCTGCCGCCGCCAGCAGCCTTCAACGACAGGCGTTGTATCTGTCGCAAGCGGTGGCCATCTTCAAGCTGGACGAAGGTCTGGAGCCGCCCGACGCCACGCGCCCGGCCGGCAGCCCGCGCGTGGTGCGTCTGCGGCTGGCGTCAGTACGGAGTTAAGCGGCGCGCCAGCGGTCGCCCGGTTGCTGGATGTAGCGGGCGATCACGTACTTCCACGGCATGGCCAGCGGGATGATGATGGCGACCATGCATTCCATCGCCGTGCCCATGATGTTCTCGTCCATGGCGCCGCTTTGCCACGCGGGCAGGGCGACGATCAGCAGCCAGATCGACTTCCACGCCAGTTCCCAGAACAGCACCGGCAGCATTTGCAGCGGATAGCGTATGCCGATCACGCACAGCAGGCTGAAGGCGGCCAGCATGCATTTCACTACTCCTTGCGACAGGCCCCACGGCTCGGCGTGATGGATCACGCTTGGCCACACCACCAGCGCCAGTCCCAGCGCAATGATCAGATACACGGCTCTCAGCGAATACAGGCGAAACAGCGATACGTGCGGCATGGTGCGGCTCCTCGATGTGGGTGAGATTACTCGACTTGTTTCAGTACGTTTTCAATGGCGATGATGCGGATCTTCAGGTCGGCCAGTGCGGCTGCCGTTTGCTCCTGCGCGGCGACGGCGCGTTCGGCCAGCTGGCGGTAAGCCTCGTTGCCTTGCGCTTCCAGCTCGGCCTTCTTGACGGCCGTCCGGGAGCGCAGCAGGAAGATCAGGAAGATGGTCCCCAGCGGCATCAGCAGGGTAAGCAGGTAAATATTTTCGGACATGGTAAGCCTCTACTTTTCAGGATTGGTCGTCAGGGTACGTACTGCTTCGGCGATGGTGGCCGGGGTCAGGTCGATGGCGAACGGTGCGGCGTCGAAATAATTGAGCGCCTTGCCGTCGTTCGACAGCTCCATCTGACTGGTCACCAGGCCCGCTTCCTCCAGCTTTTGCAAATGCAGGTGCAGCAGCGGGCGGCTGATATTCAACTCCCGCGCCAGCTGGCTGACGTAATTCCGTCCACCAGCCGCCAGCGCCGCCACCACCCTCAGACGATGGGGGTTCGACAGCGCCGAGAGCGCCGCGAGCAATTCATCGCCAGTGAGTTGTTTTGATTTCATGTGTAAAGAATATCTGACAGGTGTAAGCATGTCAAACACTTTCGGCAAAAAAAAGCCCGGCGCGCAGCCGGGCTTTTTGGGGCGGACGAGGATTACTCGTAGTCGCTTATCGGCGCGCAGCCGCAGAAGAGGTTGCGGTCGCCGTAGACGTTGTCGGCGCGGCCGACTGGTGGCCAGTATTTCTGCTTGCGCAGCGATGGCAGCGGGTAGGCCGCCACTTCACGCGAATACTTGCGCTCCCAGACGTCGGCCGTCAGCACCTGGGCGGTGTGCGGCGCGAATTTCAGCGGGTTGTCCAGCTTGTCGAATTCGCCGCTTTCCACTTTGGCGATCTCGCCGCGGATGGCGATCATGGCGTCGATGAAGCGGTCCATTTCCATTTTCGATTCCGACTCGGTCGGCTCGATCATCAGCGTGCCCGGTACCGGGAACGACATGGTTGGTGCGTGGAAGCCGAAGTCCATCAGGCGCTTGGCCACGTCTTCGTTCGAGATGCCGGTGGCATCCTGCAGCGGACGCAGGTCGATGATGCACTCGTGCGCCACCAGACCGTCGTGGCCCGAGTACAGCACAGGGAAGTGCGGCGACAGGCGACGGGCGATGTAGTTGGCGTTGAGGATCGCGGTTTCGGTCGCGGCGGTCAGGCCTTCGGCGCCCATCATGGCGATGTACATCCACGAAATCGGCAGGATCGACGCCGAACCGTATGGCGCAGCCGAGACGGCGCCGATGCCGGCGTTGTCGCGGATGTAGCCGTTCGAGCGCTGGTTCGGCAGGAATTTGGCCAGGTGCGCACCAACGCCGATCGGGCCGACGCCTGGGCCGCCACCGCCGTGTGGAATGCAGAAGGTTTTGTGCAGGTTCAGGTGCGAAACGTCGCCGCCGAACGCGCCTGGTGCGGCCACGCCAACCAATGCATTCATATTGGCGCCGTCGACGTAAACCTGGCCGCCGTGGCTGTGGATGATGTCGCACAGTTCGCGGATGCCTTCTTCAAACACGCCGTGAGTCGAAGGGTAGGTGACCATGACGGCCGCCAGGTTCTTCGAGTGCAGCTCGGCCTTGGCTTTCAGGTCGGCCAGGTCGACGTTGCCGTTTTCGTCGCAGGCGGTGACCACTACCTGCATGCCGACCATCGAAGCCGATGCCGGGTTGGTGCCGTGCGCCGACGATGGAATCAGGCAGATGTTGCGATGGCCTTCGCCACGCGACTGGTGGTAAGCCTGGATTACCAGCAGGCCGGCGTATTCGCCTTGCGAGCCGGCGTTAGGCTGCAGCGAGATGGCGGCGTAGCCGGTCACCGCGCACAGCATCTCTTCCAGCGAAGCGATCATCTCGCGGTAGCCGATGGTTTGCGCTTCCGGCGCGAACGGGTGGATGGTCGAGAACTCAGGCCAGGTCACCGGGATCATTTCGCTGGTGGCGTTCAGCTTCATGGTGCAGGAACCCAGCGGGATCATGGTGCGGTCCAGCGCCAGGTCCTTGTCGGCCAGCGAACGCAGGTAGCGCAGCATCTCGGTTTCCGAGTGATAGCGGTTGAATACCGGGTGCGTCAGGTAGGCGCTTTCGCGTTGCAGCGCTTCAGGGAACGAACGCTCGACGGCGGCTTCCACGCTGTCGAAGTCCGGGCCGTGGGCCGGGCCGCCGACAGGATGCGAGAACACGGTCCACAGCAGCGCGATGTCTTCGCGGGTGGTGGTTTCGTCCAGCGAGATGCCGACGTGCGAAGCGTCGATCACGCGCAGGTTGACGCCGTGCGAGTGGGCCGATGCATGCAGCTGCTCGGCGTTTTTGACGTTGATGGTCAGGGTGTCGAACCAGCTGTCGTTGGTGATGGTGTAGCCCAGCGTTTTCAGGTTCGACGCCAGCACGCCGGTCAGGCGGTGCACGCGCTTGGCGATCTGCTGCAGGCCTTGCGGGCCATGGTAGACGGCGTACATCGAGGCCATCACCGCCAGCAGAACCTGCGCGGTGCAGATGTTGGAGGTGGCTTTTTCGCGGCGGATGTGCTGCTCGCGGGTTTGCAGCGCCAGGCGGTACGCCTTGTTGCCCTGCGCGTCGATGGTGACGCCAACCAGGCGGCCCGGCATCGAGCGTTTGAATTCGTCGCGGGTCGCCATGTAGCCGGCGTGCGGGCCGCCGAAGCCCAGCGGTACGCCGAAGCGCTGCGAGTTACCGACGACGACATCGGCGCCCCATTCGCCCGGAGGCGTCAGCATGGTCAGCGCCAGCAGGTCGGCGGCGGCAACTACCATCGCGCCTTTTGCCTTGATGGCTGCGACGTCGGCTTTGTAATCGCGCACATTGCCGTTCACGCCCGGGTATTGCAGCAGCACGCCGAAGCAGTCGCCGACGGCGGACAATTCGGCCGGGTGGAAGGTCTTGATGTCGATGTCGAGCGGTTTGGCGCGAGTCTGGATCACTTCCAGCGTTTGCGGCAGCACGTCGTCGGCGACGTAGAACACATTCGATTTCGATTTGCTGACGCGCTGGATCAGCGTCATCGCTTCGGCGGCGGCGGTGCCTTCGTCCAGCATCGACGCATTGGCGATGCCCATGCCGGTCAGGTCGGTGATGGTCTGCTGGAAGTTCAGGATGGCTTCCAGGCGGCCTTGCGAAATCTCTGGCTGGTACGGCGTATAGGCGGTGTACCAGGCCGGGTTTTCAAAGATGTTACGCAGGACGACGTTCGGCGTCAGCGTGTTGTAGTAGCCCTGGCCGATCAGCGACTTGAGCACCTTGTTTTTCGAGGCGATCTTCTTCAGCTGGTTCAGCGCTTCCTGCTCAGGCATCGGCTGGGTGTAGGCGCCCAGTGGCAGCGCGGCCTTGTTGCGGATGTTGGCGGGCACGATGGCGTCGATCAGGGCGGCGCGCGTGGCGTAGCCGAGGACCGACAGCATGTCCTGCTGTTCTGCGGCGTCTGGGCCGATGTGGCGGGCGATGAAGGCGTCGCGTGCTTCGAGTTGGGAGAGGCTGGTGCGGGTCATGATATGTCAGGGCTAGAGAGGGAAATACAAAAAGGCCAGCGCAAGGCTGGCCTCATGGCGCGCTGTGATTAAGCGCCGGTGTTTTTGCCGTAGGCTGCGGCGTCCAGCAGGCCGTTGATCGCGTTGGCGTCTGCCGGCTTGATCTTGAACAGCCAGTTGGCGTAAGCGTCGGCGTTGATCGATTCCGGCGCGTTGACCACGTCTTCGTTCACGGCCACGACTTCGCCGGCCACTGGGGCGTAGATGTCGCTGGCGGCTTTCACCGATTCCACCACGGCGGCGTCGTTGCCGGCTTCGTAGCTGTCGCCGACTTTCGGCAGTTCGACGAAGACGATGTCGCCCAGCGCGTCCTGCGCGTACTCGGTAATACCAACGGTGACGGTGCCGTCTTCTTCAGCGCGTACCCACTCGTGGGATTCGGTGTACTTCAGGTCTGCAGGAATGTTCATGTTTGGGCTCCAGAGGTGGTGAATTAAATTAGACTGCCAGGATTTTACCGTTACGGACGAACGGCAGCTTCACCACGGAAGCAGCCAGTTTCTTGTCGCGGATTTCTACGTGGACGGTGTCGCCGACGTTCACGCCCATCGGCACGCGCGCCAGCGCGATCGCCTGCTGCATCGAAGGGCTGAAGGTGCCGCTGGTGATTTCGCCGGTGGCCTCGCTGCCGGCCACGATGACTTTCTGGTGCGCGCGCAGCACGCCGCCTTTTTCGCGCAGGATCAGGCCGACGAACTGGCTGTTCTGCCCCTTGGCTTGCAGCGCGGCCTTGCCGATGAAGTCACGTTCGGAGACCAGGTCGATGGTCCATGCCAGGCCGGCGTCCAGCGGGTTCACGGTGTCGTCCATGTCCTGGCCGTACAGGTTCATGCCGGCTTCCAGACGCAGCGTGTCGCGTGCGCCCAGGCCTGCCGGTTTGACACCGGCGGCGGTCAGCGCGTTCCACAGCTGTTCCGCCTTGTCGGCGGCGACGCCGATTTCAAAACCGTCTTCGCCGGTGTAGCCGGTGCGGGCGATCATCGCCTCGCCAAACGCGGCGCTCTGGGCGAAGGCGACGTTGAACGGCTTCATGTCGGCGGTGGCTTCCTTCGATTCCGGAATCACTTCCCACACCTTGGCGCGGGCGTTCGGGCCTTGCACGGCGATCAGCGCCATGGCATCGCTGCCGCCGTCGCGGCGCTGGGTGATGGTCAGGCCGCTGCTGGTGGCGTCATTTTGCGCCTGCATCCACGCCACGTCCTTCTCGGCGGTGCCGGCGTTGACCACCAGGCGGAACCAGCTCTCGTTGATGAAGTAGACGATCAGGTCGTCGATCACGGTGCCTTCCGGATTCAGCATGCAGGAGTAGAGCGCCTTGCCGGATACTTGCAGCTTGTCGACGTTGTTGGCCAGCAGGCCGCGCAGGAAAGCGCGCGCGTTGTCGCCCTTGATGTCGACCACGCACATGTGGGCGACGTCGAACATGCCGACGTCGGTGCGCACGGCGTTGTGTTCTTCGATTTGGGAACCGTAGTTGACCGGCATGTCCCAGCCGCCGAAATCGACCATGCGGGCGCCGGCTGCGCGGTGTGCGTTATTGAGGGGGGTGGCTTTGAGCGTCATGTCCGGTCCAAACGAAAAGAGGTTAACAGGGAATACGCATATTCCAAACCCCTCTGTCCTTGGTACCTGAGAGATAGCGGAAAGCTGCTTCCGCACGCCCCTTCGGTGGATTGCCCATGCAATCTCTCTCCAGAGTTTGAGCCGTTTTCTGGCCCCTTGACCGGTCCTTTTGCCTGAGAGTTTGTGGGTAGTGCCCCTTCGGCGGCAAAGCTGGTTTGCCCTCTCCCGATCAAGACTCGGGAATATATGTCAGAAGGGCTTGAATGTCAATTTTTGCCCCTGTGCGCACGAATGAACAACAGAAAAGCTGGAAAAGAAACAATTTGCTAGAATTAATCACACTATTTCGAGAGCCCAACCATGAGCCAAGATCACACCAGTTATGAAGGGCACGCGTGGTTCACGCTGTCCGGCGACGTTAACAGCGACATGGTCCGCCGCGTGTTTGACGCCGTTGCCGATATGACCGAGGACCGGATTACCACGGCCCACATCCTGATTCAGTCCAACGGCGGCTATGTCAGCGACGGTATTTGTCTGTACAACTACCTGAGCAAGTTGCCGATCAAGATCGTCACCTACAATGCCGGCGCCGTGGCGTCGATCGCAGTGATTTTGTTCCTGGCCGGCGCCGAGCGCTATGCCAGCGACACGGCGCGCTTCATGGTGCACAAGTCGCACGCCAGCGCGCCGCATGGCGCCCGACCGGACGCCCTGCGTATCATCGTCGAAGGCTTGCAGGCGGACGACGCCCGTACCGAGCAAATCCTGCGTAACCATGTGCAGTTGAGTGACGACAATTGGCGCACGCACGAATATTCGGACCTGCATCTGACGGCGGCCGAAGCGTTAAAAGTGGGATTGGTGAACGGGGTGACGGACTTTGTACCGCCTGCCGGCCAGCGGGTAGCCAACATTTAGAATTTATTGAGAGCTTCGGCGATGCGGCGCGCGGGGCGCCGCATTTACCGCTGATTGTCTACTTAGCGGTTGCCGGATTGCTTGTTGCCGTCATTCTTGTGGCTTTGACGACCAGCTTCGACGTGCTGCTCATGAGTGCCGCCCTGGGTGCCAGTGCGTGCGCCGCTGGACGAACCGGCGTTGCCCGACTGCTTGTTGCTCTGATTCGAGCCTTGTTTCGAGCCTTGATTGCTGCTGTTGCTGGTGCTGCTTTTTTGGTTCGAGTTCATTTTTGATTCCTTTGATAAAGTGAAAAGAACGTACTCGCCGGTGACACCTTGGCGTAAATGCTGAGGCGTTTCCGGTGACTTCATGATGCTCGGAGCAAGGCTGGGTCGGTATCGGAATACTCCCTGGTGGGTTGTAGGAGCATGCCTTGCTGGCAGATTAAAACTCTTCCCATTCGACTGGCTGTTGCGGTTGCTGCGCGGCGCGCGCCGGGCGGGAAAGGGCGCCAGCCGACGGCCGCATTGGTGGCGCAGAGCGCGGCGGCTGTACGGGCGGCAATGTTGTGGCAGGTTTGACTGGTGCCGATGCCGCTGTAGCGCGCTGCATGTCAGTCGCGGCGAACAAGCTGATCGCATCGCCCAGCTTGCCGGTTTCGGCGCGCATGGAGGCGGCGGCCATGGCGGCCTGACCGACCAGCGTGGCATTCTGCTGCGTGGCTTGATCCATCGCGAGAATCGCCTGGTTGACCTGTTCCAGCCCCGCAGTCTGCTCGGCGCTGGCGGCGGCAATCTCGCCGATCAGGCCAGTCACCTGCTTGACGCTGCCCACCACCTCATCCATCGTTTTGCGCGCCTGATCGGCCAGTTGCGTGCCGCGCGCCACCTTGTCGACCGAATCGTCGATCAGCTCCTTGATTTCCTTGGCCGCCGCCGCGGAGCGTTGCGCCAGACTGCGGACTTCCGACGCCACTACCGCAAAACCACGCCCTTGTTCGCCGGCGCGCGCCGCTTCCACTGCCGCATTCAAGGCCAGGATATTGGTCTGGAAAGCAATGCCATCGATCACGCCGATGATTTCCGCAATCTTGCGCGAACTATCGTTGATTGACGCCATGGTACCGACCACCTGTGCCACATCATTGCCGCCGCGCAGCGCGACGGCCGACGCCGACAGCGCCAGCTTGTTGGCCTCCACCGCATGGCCGGCATTCTGGCGTACGGTGGCGGTCAGCTGTTCCATTGACGAGGCAGTCTCCTCCAACGCCGACGCCTGCTGCTCCGTTCGCGCGGACAGATCCTGGTTGCCGTCCGCAATTTCCGTCGCCGCGCCGCCGATCGCCCGTGCGCCGTGCTGCACCCGGCAGACGATGGCCTGCAGGCTGTCGTTCATGTGCTGCATGGCGCGCAGCAGCTTGCCGGTCTGGTTGTCCGGCTGCGGTGCGATTTGCGTACCGAGGTCGCCACTGGCGATGCGTTGCGCCACCAGCATGGCCTGCTGCAGCGGCGTGGTAATCGAGCGCGCTGTCCACAGCGCCAGGAGCGTGCCGCCGGCAACAGCCAGGAAGAGCAGGCTGTAGGTTGTGACGCGGGCGCTGACGTACAATTCATCGGTCTGCCGAGTGGCTTCCTGGCTGGACTGAATGGCCGAGACCAGCAGCTGGCTCAGCTGGGTATTGAGGGCGCGGGTTTGCTGCAATTGGGCTTCCGGCGACGGTGTTGCGCCTTCGCTGAGTAGTGCCTCGTTGCGCTTGGCCAGCGCCGACATGGTTTGCGGCAGCCACTTGCCGGCCAGTTCCGCCGACGCATGGTTGATCGCGCTGATGCGCGACAGCGCGCTCAGCCCCATCAGCGCTGTCAGGCTGAGCACCACAGCAAAGGCAGCCAGCAGCTTGCGGGACGTTTCCAGGTTGTGCAGGAATTTCATGGGCATCCTTGGTGGACGGTGGAGGGAGTTTTTTATCTTAGGGAAACTGCAAGCTTGCCTGTTGAGCCGTCGCAAAATACGCAAAAAATTGCATATTCTTGGCTTCTTGGTATTGCTTGATGGAAATATCATGTAACAATGTAGTGGACAGTTGATTTCATTCATCAGGCACACCCATGGTTGCACCTCCAACAACGCCCGCAGCGCCGAAAAAGACGGTGTCGCCCCGTCACGCCTTGCTGGAGGAGTTAATTGGGATTGCGGTCAAGCACGCCGGTGATCAGTATCTGGAGCTGGCCAACAAGCTGGCCGGGGCGCTGATTGATGCCACGGATGGCGACACACGGTTGATCCAGCAGCGCATTCGCGCCGGCAACCAGCTGTGGAATCGGAATTTTGCGTTTCTGCATCTGGCGACCAGTTCGCTGGAAAAGGCGTTGCGGCGCGAAATCGCGGAGTTGGCGCCCGCCGTCAAGCGGGGGGGCGCGCAGTGCGGACCAGCCGCTGTCGCTGGTGCCGTTCGAGGAAATGGATAATCAGGTCGCGCTGGGCGGCGTCAGCAAGCCGTTCGAGGTGTTGCATGCGGATGCCTTGCAGACGCTGAATGTGCGGCTGGCGTTTTTGCTGGATCGCGATATTTTGCGGCTGAGCCAGAATCCGTTTCGGCCGGCGGTGTTTCTCGAGGCTTTGCAGCAGGCCTGGACGGAATTTGATCCGGAGGAAGCGTCGGCAGGGCTGTTGCAGCCATGGATCAAGCCGGAGATGTTCATTGCGCTGGGGCCGATGCTGGAGGCGTTGAGCCTGGCTTTGCAGAGTAGTGGCGTGGTGCCGGGCGGAACGGATGGCTACAAGCGCCGCAAGCTGGATGGCGGGATGGCGGCCAAGGCAAAAACCAATCAGGCGGCGCTGGCGCAGCAGCTAAGGCAGTTTTTTGCGTCGAGCGATGTGGCGGGATCGGCGGCGGGGCAGATTGTGGACGGCATCGCCAGCGGCATGCTGCACGCCGGCGGCGTCGACCTGACGATACCGGACTTGCCTGCAGCGGCGTTGTCGGCCGGCAGCACGTGGGCGCCCAACGCCGCGCCGCAAGCCACGCGCGGCCACGCAGCCGGCACGGCCGCGATCGCCGGCATGAGCGCCGCCCAGCCGGTCGCGGTCGGCTTGCTGGTGCCTCGCGTGGCCGCTGGTCATCCCGGCGACGCGGTAGGTGCTGTGGGCGAGCAGGTTGGCGGCTGGGTGCAAGGCGCGGCGCAGGGATTCCATGCCGGCGCTTTGCCGAACGAAACCGCCCAGCGGCTGGCGCAAGTTGACGCCAAGCAGCCCTTGCTTGCCTACCTCGCCGAGCTGCAAAAGGCCGTGCCTTACGAATCCATTGGTACTCTGGCGGCCGTCACCGGCGGCGCGACGCCAGCGTCTGCATCTGCGCAGAGCACGTCCGCTGGCAACATCTTCTACCTGCCGACCCTCAAGCAAACCATGCCGCAAGGAAGCCTGACGCGCGCAGACGAGTCCACCATCGACCTGCTGTCCGCCGTCTTCGACACCGTCTTCCGCGACCAAACCATCTCGCCCGAAATTCGCGAGCTGATCCGCTTCCTGCAAATCCCGGTGCTGAAAGCCGCCCTGGTCGACAAAAACTTCTTCTTCCAGGAAGCCCACCCCGCGCGCCGCCTCCTGGAACTGCTGTCGCGCATGGGCTGGGAGCAGCGCAAAGGCCCGGACGACCCGCTATTCCAGGCCATGCAGCGCAGCGTTGACCGGGTCGGCCGCGACTACGAGCAAGAGCTGTCTGTGTTCACCGAAGCCGTCAATGAACTGGAAGCCTCGATCCAGGCGGAAGAGAAGGCTGCCGCAGCGGCCATCGCCGCCCCGATCGCCGCTGCGCTCAAGCAGGAAAAGCTGGCCGAGTCGAACCAGCTGGCCAGGAACGCCGTCGCCTTGCGCATCGGCACCGGCGAAGTCATTGCCGTGGTGGAAGCTTTCCTCGAACAGCGCTGGACCTCGGTACTGACGATCGCCTACAGCATTGAAGACGACAAGCCCGGCGCCGTCAACAACGCCACCAAAACCATGGACGACCTGATCTGGAGCGTGCGTCCCAAGCTGACGGCCGACGACCGCAAGCAGTTGATTGCCAAGCTGCCGGGGCTGTTGTCCGCGCTGAATAAATGGTTGGATGTCATCAAGTGGCAGGACGCCGACCGTCTGCAATTCTTTGCCGAGCTGGCTGAATGCCATGCCTCGATCGTCCGCGCGCCGCTGGAAATGTCGCCCGAACGGCAGGTGGAAATCGCCATGCAGGTCGCCCAGCAAGCCGCCGAGCGCCGGCTTGCGCTGCAAGCCAAGGCCGAAGCCGAGGCTGCGGCCGACCACCAGACCGCGCCGCTAGCCGAAGAGGACGTTGCCCTGATCGAAGTGGACAGCCTCACGCGCGGCATGTGGCTGGCGTTTGAGCAGGAAGACGGCAGCAGCCGCAAAGTCAAACTGGCGTGGATCAGTCCGCGCCGCACGCTGTACATCTTCTCGACCGCCGCGCGGCAGGAGGCCTTCTCCATGTCCGGCGACGACCTGATCCGCCGCTTCCGCGACGGCAGTGCCCAGGTCGCCCGCGCAGAAGGCGTGGTCGCCGTGGCACTCTCGCAAGCCCTGTCCCGCAGCGCCGACAACGACGCCATCGCCAGCCAGGCGGCGGCTGGCTAACGCACGGCTAATAGTGCGCCGCCCATTCCGATGAACACCACCGCCGTGCTGCGGCCGGCCAGACGGCGGCGGCTTGCGCTGGCTGCTACGTTCCTCGTCAGCCACGCCGCGCAGCTGACGTAAAAGAAATGCGATACCAACGTGCAGATCGTGAACGTCGACGTCAGCAACAGGAAACGATGCAGGTCGATATGGTCATGCGGCATAAACTGCGGGAACACGGCAGTGAAAAACAGGATCGCCTTTGGATTGCTGACCGCGATCAGCAATCCTGAGCGAAACGTTTGGAAGCGGCTTTGCGCCATTGGCTGTGTCGCCTGCGTGTCGGCCGGCGCGCCGGCATTGCGCCATGCCTTGATGCCGAGATACACGAGATACGCCGCGCCGGCTGCTTTCAACAGTCCGAACGCCAGCGCGGACGCTTGCAACACCAGGCCTAAACCGGTTGCCGCCGTCGCTGCGACGACAAATACGCCTAGCGCGTTGCCCGCCGAACTGTAGAGCGCGCGGTGGGCGCCCTGGCTGGATGCGGTGGAAATCGCCATCAACACGCCAGGGCCGGGGCTGAACGCCGCAGCCAACGATACCGACAGGAATAGCAGCCAGGTCGAAAAATCCATCTCGGTCACTCCGGAAAGAAAAACTTAGTATCGTTTTAAACCGAAAAAATATAAATGCTCTAATATTTACAATATTTTTAACCGATGATTCACAATCATGGACAGATTACGTAGTATGGAAGTCTTCGTCGGCGTGGTTGAAGCCGGCAGTTTTACGGCGGCTGCCAAGATGTTCGAGATGTCGGTGGTCATGGTCGGCAAACACATCGCCGAGCTGGAGCAGCGGCTCGGCACGCGGCTATTGAACCGCACCACGCGTCGCCAGAGTCTGACCGAAATCGGCGAGCAGTACTGCGAGCAGTGCCGGCAGATCCTCGCTCACGTGCAAAGTGCGGATTCGGGCGCGCTGGCCATGCGCAGCAGCGCGCGCGGCATCTTGCGGATCAGTGCCCCGGTCGCGTTTGGCAGCGCATTGCTGGCGCCGAGCCTGCCGGACTACATGGTGGCCCATCCCGAAGTCAGCGTCGACCTGGAGCTGAGCGAACGCATCTCCGATGTGGTGGAAGAGGGGCTGGACGCGGCCATCCGGATTGGCCGCCTGGAGGATTCGACCATGATTGCCCGGCCGCTTCAGCCTTACGGCATGGTAATCTGCGCTGCGCCAGCTTACCTGTCGCAATACGGCACGCCGCGCACGCCGGCCGATCTGGCCCATCACCAATGCCTGGATTTCCTGCATTGGCGGCGCGTAGTGCGCTGGCGGCTGAATCCAAGCGCTGCGCCCAAGCCTAGCCGGTTTCGTTCCAATAATGGTCAGGCACTCAAGCAAATGGCGCTCAACGGTTTCGGGCTGGCCATGCTGGCGGAAATCGTCGTCGCTGAAGAGATCGCAGTCGGCCGCCTGGTGCCGGTCTTGCGTGACTTCATGCCGCCGATGCGGCCGCTGCACCTGATTTATCCGCGCGGTCGGCAAGCTACGCCCAAACTAAACAGTTTTGTCGATTTCGTGGTGGCGCAGTTCGGCCTGCCCTGATTACGGCGCGCCGTTGGCGCCATGTAGCAGCCAGCCTGGGCGCTCGCCCAGCAGCTTGGCCCAGGCGGACAGTGCCGGCAGGGCAGGACGCTCCATCGGCGTCGATAGCCAGCGGTTGAATGCCAGGCCCAGCACGATATCGGCCAGCGTCACTCCCATAACACCTCACCGGCGTCCACCAAGACCGGCACCATGGCGTGAGGATTGAGGTGCTGCACATCGGTCCCGCAGAACGGTTGAAGTTGATATGAAACGCCGATTTCAGCGCAGGTCCGCCATACTTCGCGGACATTGATGGAAGTGTTCTTGCCAAGAATGATCACTTTTAAAATATTCTGCTTGCCCGTTGGTACTTTAACCTGAACTTCACTTTTGTTGCGCTGCAATGAAGGCTAGAATGTTGTCACACGGTGAAATGGGAAAAAGCACGATGGTTTGGTGGCACTGGTTAAGTGTGATTGGCAGCCTGGCGGTGACCGGGCCGCTTGGCGTGGCGATTGTGTTTTGGTTGGTGGCCGGGAAGTCCTGGCGGCTGACCGCCATCTGGCTGGCGCTGTTTGGCGCGGGTATGGCGCTGGTGGTGATCACCAAAATGGCGTTCGTCGGCTGGGGCATCGGCGTGCAATCGGTCGATTTTGCCGGCTTCAGCGGCCACGCAATGCGCGCCGCCGCTGTCTACCCGGTGGCCGGCTTCCTGATTACGCGCTCGTCCCCGCTGTGGGCACGCCAGCTCGGCACCTTGGCCGGCGTGGTGCTGGCCGTGCTCATTTCGATTTCGCGCGTCTACGTGCAGGCGCATTCCAGTTCTGAAGCGATCACCGGCTGCCTGCTGGGGCTGGTAGTAGCGGCCGCGTTTATCAGGTACGCCAGCGGCGAAGGGCATCTGGCGCTGAGCCGCGTGCTGGTCGTGCTGTGCGTGCCCATCCTGCTGCTGGCGCCCCATGCCGAGCCGATCCCGGCCGAGATGTGGATTACCAAGGCCGCGCTCTTCCTGTCCGGCCGCGATCATCCGTTTACCCGCGCCATGTGGCGCGCGCCACGGCCGCAGCTGCGTTAGGACAATGGTGTAGCCGTCTGTGTTTTTGGCCTGATATGATACGCAAAATGGTATTATTGTGAAATTTTACAGCCCCCACACCAGATAACAACGTGCGTCTATCTTCCATCAAATTGTCGGGATTTAAGTCTTTCGTTGATCCCACCAATTTCCAGGTGCCGGGTCAGTTGGTTGGCGTGGTTGGTCCCAACGGGTGCGGCAAGTCGAACATCATCGATGCCGTGCGCTGGGTGCTGGGCGAATCGAAGGCCTCGGAATTGCGCGGCGAGTCGATGCAGGACGTGATCTTCAATGGCTCGACCCACCGCAAGCCGGCCGGCCGCTCGTCGGTGGAACTGGTGTTCGACAATCACGCCGGCAAGGCCGCCGGCCAGTGGGGCCAGTATGCCGAAATCGCCGTCAAGCGCACGCTGACGCGCGACGGCACCTCGACCTACTACATCAACGGCCAGCCGGTGCGCCGGCGCGACATCCAGGACATCTTCCTCGGCACCGGCCTCGGTCCGCGCGCCTATGCGATCATCGGCCAGGGCATGATCTCGCGGATTATCGAGTCGCGTCCGGAAGAGCTGCGGGTGTTCCTGGAGGAAGCCGCCGGCGTCTCGAAGTACAAGGAACGCCGCCGCGAAACCGAGAACCGTCTGCACGACACGCGCGAAAACCTGCTGCGGGTGGAAGACATCCTGCGCGAGCTGAATTCCAACCTGGAGAAGCTGGAAGGCCAGGCCGCCGTGGCGACCAAGTTCCACCAGCTGCAAGCCGACCAGGAAGAGAAGCAAAAGCTGCTTTGGCTGCTGCGCAAGGTGGAAGCCGAGAACGAGCAGAAAAAATACTTCCGCGAAGTCGAACAGGCGCAGAACGATCTGGAAGAGCAGACCGCCAAGCTGCGCAACGTCGAACTGTCGCTGGAGCAGATGCGCCAGTCGCACTTTGCCGCCGGCGACCGTCTGCACACGGCGCAAGGCGCGCTGTATCAGACCAACGCCGAAATCGGCAGCCTGGAAGCCAAGATCAAGTTCGCGCTCGAATCGCGCACGCGCCTGCAATCGCAGCTGGCGGCGCTGACCGCGCAGCGCGACCAGTGGCAGCGCCAGTCCAGCGAATACGGCGAGCAGATTGCGGAAGCCGAATTCACACTGGAAGAACTGGGCGCCAAGGTGGAAGAGGCGCAGATGATGGCCGAGCAAAAGGCCGAGTCGCTGCCGATGCTGGAGCAGGCGTGGAAAGAAGCGCAGACGCTGAGCACCGAATCGCGCGCTCGCATTATGCAGGCGCAGCAACAGCTGGAGCTGGAGTCCGCGCACCAGCGTAACGCCAACAACATCCTCAACGGCCTGGCCGTGCGGCGCGAGCGTTTGCAGCAGGAGAAGAACGGTTTGAGTCTGCCGGACAGCTCGCACCTGTCCAACCTGCGCATGCAGCTGGAAGAGAAGCAGCAGGCGCTGGAGGAGCAGAACTTCGTGCTGGAAGAAGCGCTGGAGCAGCAGCCCAGGCTGGAGCAGGAACGCCAGGAGGCGCAGCAGCAGGTCAACGCCGAAACCACCGCCAACGCGCAGCTGGAAGCGCGTCTGAATGCGCTGCGCCAGTTGCAGGAACGCGTGCAAACGCAGGGCAAGGTGACGCCGTGGCTGCAAAAGCACGAGCTGGAATCGCTGCCCCGGTTATGGCAAAAACTGAATATCGAGGCAGGCTGGGAGCAGGCGCTGGAATCGGTGTTGCGCGAGCGCACCTCGGCCTTGCAGATGTCGAATATCGACTGGGCCAAGGCCTTTTTCAGCGATGCGCCGCCGGCCAAGCTGGCGCTGTTTGCGCCGTCCACCGCCGTGCCGCCAGCGCCGCTGGAAGCGCCTGGCCTCAAGCCTTTCCTCAATCTGCTGAAATTGAACGATCCTGGCTTGCGTGGTTTGCTGCAGGACTGGCTGCACAACGTCTACATCGCCGAAGACGCGGCCGAAGCGTTTGCCGATCGGGGCAAGCTGCCGGCCGGCGGCAGCATCATCACCCGTCAGGGCCACGTCATCACGCAGGGCAGCGTGCGTTTCTACGCCGCCGATTCCGAGCAGGATGGCATGCTGGGACGCCAGCAGGAAATCGACAACATCACCAAGCAGCTGCGCGCGCAGCAGATGCTGGCCGACGAAGCGCGTTCGCGTTCGGTGCGCGCGGACGCCGCCGTGTCGGACCTGACGCGCCGCCTGGCCGAATACCGCGCCAAGCTGCAAAGCCTGCAATCGTCGGTACATACCATGCAGCTGGAGGTGATGAAGCTGTCCGAGGTGGAAGCGCGCTTCAACCAGCGTAGCACGCAGATCGAAGCCGACCTGGCCGAAATCACCGCGCAGGAGGAAGAACACACCCAGGTCAAGCTGGAGTCGGAAGAAAAGTTCGAGCAGCTGGATATGGAACTCGGCAACCTGCAAGGCACGCATGAAGACGGCCAGACCGACTTTATGCAAAAGGAGCAGCGCCTGGCCGATGCGCGCGAAGCGCTGCGCGACCTGGAACGCTCGGCGCAGGAAGTCCAGTTCGCCGAGAAGACCCAGCGCAGCAAGATCGAGGAATTCCGCCGCAATATCGCCACTGCCAACGCGCAGGTGGCGCAGGTGACGGAGAGCCTGGAATCGGGCCGCATGGAGCTGGAAGAGCTGGAATCCGGCGAAACCAGCGATGGCCTGCAAGAGCTACTGGACCGCCGCACGGCGCAGGAGAAAGCGCTATCCGACGCGCGCCACGAACTCGATCAGATCGCGCAGCAACTGCGCCTGTTCGAGGAGGGGCGCATGTCGACCGAGCGCGCGCTGCAACCGCAGCGCGACAAGATCATGGAAATGCAACTGAAGGAACAGGCCGCGCGCCTGAACCAGGAGCAGTTTGCGGCGCAATTGGCCGAGGTGCAGGCCGACGAGGCGGCGCTGTCCGAGAAGCTGCATCCGGAGATGAAGGCGTCCTACTTGCAAGGCGAGGTGACGCGCCTGACCAACGCTATCTCGCTTCTCGGCGCCGTCAACCTGGCGGCCTTGGACGAGCTGGCGACGGCGTCCGAGCGCAAGAACTTCCTCGATTCGCAGAACGCGGATCTGACGGAGGCGATCAACACGCTGGAAGACGCCATCAACCGGATCGACAAGGAAACCCGCGATCTGCTGCAGGATACCTTCGACCGCGTCAACGGCCACTTCTCCGAACTGTTCCCAATCCTGTTCGGCGGCGGCCAGGCCAAACTGATTATGACGGGCGACGAAATCCTCGACTCCGGCGTGCAGGTCATGGCCCAGCCGCCGGGCAAGAAGAATGCCACCATCCACCTGCTGTCCGGTGGCGAGAAAGCGCTGACCGCCACCGCGCTGGTGTTCTCCATGTTCCGCCTGAATCCCGCGCCTTTCTGCCTGCTCGACGAGGTGGACGCGCCGCTGGACGACGCCAATACCGAACGATTCTGCCGCATGGTCAAGCGCATGTCTGAACATACTCAATTCCTCTTCATCTCGCACAACAAGATTGCGATGGAGATGGCCAATCAACTGATCGGTGTGACGATGCAAGAGCAGGGTGTATCGCGCATCGTGGCGGTGGATATGGAATCCGCCGCAAACTTCGCTTCCGAGGCACAAGCAGCATGACAGACCTTCAAATCAGCTTACTCGCAGCCGCAGGCGTGTTTATCGCCGGCGTCTTCACGTACAACAAAATCCAGGAATACAAGGCCAAGAAAAGCGTGGAACGCGCTTTCTCGACCGACCATGACGATGTGCTGATGCGCACCGGCGGCGAAGAACCGCAACTGGCGCCGACAGCGATCAATCCTGCTGCGCCGCATGCGCGCCAGGAGCCAAGCTTCTCGCTTGACAGTTCCGCGCCCGGCGTCGCCGGCGGCGAAGCATCGGCGGCAGCTGCCGCACTCGGTGCTTTGGCAGCGGACTTCACCAGTGACGATGGCGCGCTGCTGACCGTCAGCGAAGAGGAACTGGCGGCGCGCGCCAACGCGGCATCGGCAGCGGCGGCGGAACAGGCCACCGCCCTGGTCGATCCGCTGATCGACTGCCTGCTGCCGCTGGCGCTGGAAGCTCCGGCGCGCGGTGACAAGCTGCTGCCGGTGCTGCAAACCCTGCGCATGGTCGGCAGCAAGCCGGTGCACTACATCGGCAAGGCCGTCAGCGGCGATTGGGAACCAGTCGCCCACGGCGGCGTCTACACCGAACTGCAAGGCGGCGTGCAACTGGCCAGCCGCAGCACCGCGCTGAACGAACTGGAATACTCGGAACTGGTGACGCGCCTGCGCGCCATGGCCGACGAAATCGGCGCCGAGCCGCAGATCCCCGACATGATCGAAGTAATGGCTGAAGCGCGCAACCTGCACCGCTTCGTCGCCGGTCACGATGCTCAGTTGGGCGTCAACCTGCAATCGAACGGCGCGCCATGGGCCATCAACACGCTGATCGGCGCGCTGGAGAAGCAAGGCTTCGACCTGCGTCCGGACGGCCGCTTCGTGATGCCGGACGGCGAGGGCGGCTTCCTGTTCTCGCTGTCGACCAATGTGACGCCGGCCGAGGAAACCACTGCGCGCCTGACGTTGCTGCTGGACGTGCCGTGCGTGGCGCCGGCGCGTGACGGTTTCGGCGCGATGGTCGCCTGCGCCAAGGGCCTGATGGTACGCCTTGACGGCACCATCGTCGACGACTACAACCAGCCGCTGTCGGATGCGGCGCTGACCGAGATCGCCGGCCAGGTGCAGGATTTCTACGCCGAGATGAACGATGCGGATATTCCGGCCGGTTCCACCCGCGCGATGCGTTTGTTCAGCTAAGAAGGTTAGGTAATGACGGAAGTAGATTTCAAAACGCGCATCGAGCAACTCAGCGCGGAGCTGAACCGGCATTTGCACGCCTATCATGTGGAAGACGCGCCGACTATTCCGGACGCGGAGTATGACAAGCTGTTTATCACGCTGCAAAAGCTGGAGGAAGAATACCCCGAGCTGGCGCTGCCGGACTCGCCGACCAAGCGCGTAGGCGCGGCCCCGCTGCCGCAGTTCGACCAAGTCACGCACACGGTGCCGATGCTGTCGCTGAATAACGGCTTCAGCGACGAGGATATCGAGAACTTCGACCGCCGCGTGCGCGAAGGCCTGGATACGGCCGCACTGGTGGAATACGCAGCCGAAGTAAAGTACGATGGCCTGGCCATCAACCTGCGCTATATCGATGGCGTTCTGGCGCAGGCGGCCACGCGCGGCGACGGCTACACCGGCGAGGATGTCACCGCCAATATCCGCACCATCCGTAGCATCCCTTTGCGCCTGAAGACCGACAACCCGCCCGCCATCCTTGATGTGCGCGGCGAAGTGCTGATGTTCAAGCGCGATTTCCAAGCGTTGAATGCCCGCCAGCGCGAAGCGGGACAGAAGGAATTCGCCAACCCGCGCAACGCCGCGGCGGGCAGCCTGCGACAGCTGGATTCACGCATCACCGCCTCGCGCAAACTGAGTTTCTTTGCCTATGGCGTCGGCGCGCTGGAAGGCGCCGAGATGCCGCTGTCGCATTCCGCGCTGCTGGACTGGTATCGCCAGCTTGGCCTGCCGGTGGCCAAGGAAGCCTCGCTGGTGCGCGGCTACGATGGCCTGATGGCGTACTACAAGCAGATCGGCGACGCCCGTCCAGGCATGCCGTACGAGATCGACGGCGTGGTCTACAAGGCCAACCTGCTGGCCGACCAGCGCGCGCTGGGCTTCGTTTCGCGTGCGCCGCGTTTCGCGCTGGCGCACAAATTCCCGGCCGAAGAAGCGCTGACCGTCGTGCAGGCGATTGAAGTGCAGGTCGGCCGCACCGGCGCGATTACGCCGGTGGCGCGGCTGGCGTCCGTGTTCGTCGGTGGCGTCAACGTTACGAACGCTACGCTGCACAATGAAGATGAGGTGCGCCGCAAGGACGTGCGCGTTGGCGACACCGTCATCGTGCGGCGCGCCGGCGACGTGATTCCTGAGGTGCTGGCGGTGGTGCTGGAGCGTCGTCCAACGCCGGAGCCGGCGCAATACGTGCTGCCGAAAACCTGCCCGGTGTGCGGCTCGCACGTTGTGCGCGAAGAGGGCGAGGCGATTGCGCGCTGCTCCGGTGGCCTGTTCTGTTCCGCGCAGCGCAAGGAAGCCATACGCCACTTCGCCGGCCGTCGCATGATGGACATCGAAGGCCTGGGCGACCGCTACATCGACAGTCTGGTCGAATGGGGCAAGGTGCAGCGCGTGGCCGACCTGTATTCGCTGAAGCTGGAAGACCTGCTGGAAATGAAGCGCCTCGCCGATGAACGCGATGGCACGACGCCGGAGACGGTCGCCAAGGGCAAGATCGCCACCAAGTGGGCGGACAATCTGCTGGAGGCCATCGCCGCCAGCAAGAATCCGCCGCTGGAGCGCCTGCTGTTCGCGCTGGGCATCCGCCACGTCGGCGAGTCCACCGCCAAGACGCTGGCCGAGTGGCTGGGCCGCTTTGACCTCATCCGCCGCGTGCCGGCCGCGCTGCTGCGCGTGCTGCCCGATATTGGCGGCACCGTGGCTGAATCGATCGCCGACTTCTTCGCCGAAGAGAAGAACCAGGAAGCCATCGATGCACTGCTGGCCGCCGGTGTGGCGCCGAAAGACGAGCATCCGCCAAGCGCCAAGCTGCGCGAAAAGCTGGACACGGTCAAGCTGATGGCGGCGCTGGCGATTCCCAAATTGACGGAACCGCGCAGCAAGCAGCTGGTGGAAGAAGGCGTGACGCTGGAAGCGCTGGCTTACCTGCAGGTGTTCAACGTCTTCGGCCTGCCGGCCACTGTATCGGATGCGCTTGAGGCGTGGATGTCGGAGCCGGCTAACCGCGCGCAAGTCAAGGCGCTGCATCTGCTGCGCAACGACCTGCTGGCGCAGCTGCCGGAAACAGTGGCCGCCGAAGGTCACCTGACCGGCAAAACCTTTGTATTAACCGGCACCTTGCCGAATATGGGCCGCGACCAGGCTGCTGCGCTGATTGAAGCGGAGGGCGGCAAGATCTCCGGTTCGGTCTCGAAAAAAACACACTATCTGGTTGCCGGCGCAGACGCCGGCAGCAAACTGGCCAAAGCACAAGAGCTGGAAGTCACCATTTTGGATGAAGCCGGCCTGCTCGAACTCCTCGCACAAAAATAACATGACCAAAATAAGAAAAGCAGTTTTCCCGGTTGCCGGTCTCGGTAGCCGTTTTCTCCCTGCCACCAAGGCACAGCCGAAAGAGATGTTGCCCATCGTCGACAAGCCGCTGATTCAATACGCGGTGGAGGAAGCGGTGGCGGCCGGCATTACCGAGATGGTGTTCATCACTGGCCGTAACAAGCGCGCCATCGAAGACCATTTCGACACCGCCTATGAGCTGGAGGCCGAGCTGGAAGCGGCCAATAAGCGCGTGCTGCTGGATCTGGTACAGAACGTTATCCCTAAACATATCAACTGCATCTACATCCGCCAGTCGGCGCCGCTCGGCCTCGGCCACGCGGTGCTGTGCGCGCGGCCGGTGGTAGGCGACGAACCGTTTGCCGTGCTGCTGGCCGATGACTTCATGGATACCGAGGACGGCGTCAAGCCGGTGCTGGCGCAGATGACCGAGGTGTATGAGCGTGAGCAGTCCAGCATCCTGGCGGTGCAGGACGTGCCGCGCGCGGCAACGCGCCAATACGGCATCGTCAGCGCCAGCGCCTATCAGCCAAAGCTGGAACAGGTGCATGGCATCGTCGAGAAGCCGATGCCGGAAGTGGCGCCGTCCACGCTGGCGGTGGTGGGACGCTATGTGCTGACGGGCCGCATCTTCAGCTACCTGGAAAACATCGGCAAGGGCGCCGGCGGCGAGATCCAGCTCACCGACGGCATCGCCGCGCTGATGAAGGACGAACGTGTGCTGGCCTACCGATACGACGGTACGCGCTATGATTGCGGCTCCAAGCTGGGCTACCTGAAGGCCACTACCGCGATGGGCCTCAAGCACCTGGAAACGGGCGACGAATACTGCGAGTTCCTGCGCCAGATACAGTGCGATATCAAGGGAGAAACGCGATGACGGTAAGAGAAATCCTGAAGATGGGCGATCCGCGCCTGCTGCGCGTGGCTGAACCGGTGACCGAGTTCGACACACCGGCGATGAAGGCGCTGATCGCCGATATGTTCGACACCATGCATGCCGCCAATGGCGCCGGGCTGGCGGCGCCGCAGATCGGCGTCAATCTGCAACTGGTGATCTTCGGCTTCAAACAGAACGCGCGCTATCCGGATGCGCCGCAGGTGCCGGAAACGGTATTAATCAATCCCATCCTCACTCCGCTGTCGGACGAGATGGAAGAGGGCTTTGAAGGCTGCCTGTCGGTGCCTGGCCTGCGCGGCAGCGTGCCGCGCTACGTCAAGCTGCGTTACGAGGGCGTGGATGAACACCAGCAGCCGATCAAGCGCGACGTCGACGGCTTCCACGCGCGCGTGGTGCAGCACGAAGTGGATCACCTGCTGGGCAAGCTGTACCCGATGCGCATCAAGGACTTTTCCAAGTTCGGCTTCACCGAGGTGATGTTCCCCGATCTTGATCCGAACGACGACGATTGAGCGCGCCGCCAATGCCCCAGTTCTCATTCCAACAAAAAGTATTCCTCGCCCTGCTGGCGTTAGTCACCATCGGCTTTGTCTGGATACTCGCGCCGTACGGCGGCGCCATTTTCTGGGGTGTGGTGCTGGCCATCCTGTTCGCGCCGATTTATCGCTGGTTGTTGCAGCGCACCCGCAACCGGGCCGGCCTGGCCGCCGTTCTGACGCTGCTGCTGATCGTGGTGATCGTTATCCTGCCGCTGACACTGGTGTCGATCTCGATCGTCAACCAGGCCGCAGCCGTGGTGCAGATGGTGCAGTCGGGTGAAATCACGGTCGCCATGTTTTTCAATAAGCTGATGGCGGCGCTGCCGAACTGGCTGGTGTCGCTGCTGGACCGCTTCCATCTGACCAGCCTGGAATATTTGCAGGCCAAACTCACCGAAGCGGCGTCGCAGGTGAGCAAGGAAGTGGCCACGCGCGCTATTAATGCGGGCCTGTACACCTTCGACTTCCTGACCGGCTTGTGCATCATGCTGTACCTGCTGTTCTTCCTGCTGCGCGATGGCGACAAGCTGGCCAAGCGCATCCGCGAGGCAGTGCCGCTGAGCCGCAAGTACAAGCAACGGTTGTTCCAGAACTTCACCACGGTGATTCGCGCCACAGTCAAGGGCAACATCCTGGTCGCCATCGCGCAAGGCGCGCTGGGTGGCCTGATCTTCTGGTTCCTGGACGTGAGCGCGCCGGTGCTGTGGGGCGTGTTGATGGCTTTCCTGTCGCTGCTGCCGGCGGTGGGCGCGGCCATTGTCTGGGCGCCGGTAGCGGTGTACTTCCTGGCGACGGGCTCTGTGTGGCAGGGCGTGACATTGGCGGTGTTCGGCGTGTTCGTCATCGGCCTGGTGGACAACTTCCTGCGCCCCGTGCTGGTGGGGCAGGACACCAAGATGCCCGATTACGTGGTGCTGCTGTCCACCGTGGGCGGCATGGCGCTGTTTGGCCTGAACGGCTTTGTCATCGGTCCGGTGGTGGCGGCGCTGTTTCTCGCGGCGTGGGATTTGTTCGTCAACGCCAGCGAGTTCCATACCGACTAGTCGTCGGTGGCCAGCAGGTCGCCGGCGTTCAGCAACGCGTACACGATGTCCGGCTTGTTGCGGAAGCAGCGGCGCAGCGCGGCGGGCAGGGCCTCATGCGTTTTGCGGCACAGGCCCGGCTTCTCGGCCAGTTTGATCGACAGGCCCATCACCGTGCTGACGCCGCGTACCGATGGCGTGATGGTCAGCGTGATGCCCAGCAGTTCGTCCAGCCGGCGCTTGATGCGGCCCAGGTCTTCATAGGTGGCGAGATTTTCGATGGCGGCCACCAGCTTCTTTTCCTCCTCGCGCGTGAGCTTCAGCACGCGGATATCGGCATCGTCCGGCGCCCGTTCCCATGCGTCCAGCAAGTCGTCGCGGCCGCATACGCAGGCGCCGGGCGGGCACTCTTTACGGATGAGGAAGGGCAGGGCGCGGGACATGGATCGGCTGGCGGCAGGGAGGACAGGGGAGACTGATTCTACTCCGCCCGCCGGGCCTTGTCAGCCAGCTTTCAGCCGCTGTTGCAGCAACGCCAGGACCGCCGCTTCCTCCGGTCGCAGCGCATGCAGGTCTTCCTTGAGTTCCTGTTGCGCGCGGCGGCGCAGGGCGTCCAGCATGCTGCCGTCGAGGTAGGACTCGATCACGGCCGGATGCACATAGCACTTGCGGCAGATGGTGGGCGTGTTGCCGAGTTTTTTGGAGACCGACTCAATCGCCTGCACCACGTTTTTCTTGGCCTGGGCTTCGGAGTCGTATTTTTCATACTCTTTCAGCGCCACTGCCGCCAGCACGGTGCCGGCCCAGGTGCGGAAGTCCTTGGCCGTGTAATCGGCGCCGGTGATGGCGTGCAGGTAGTCGTTGACGTCGGCCGAATCGATGGCGTGCGGATTGCCGTCGTCGTCCTCATACTGGAACAGCTCCTGGCCCGGCAGGTCGCGGATGCGGGCGATGATGCGCGCCAGCCGGCGGTCTTGCACCTCCACCGCGTGATGCACGCCGCTCTTGCCACGGAAGCGGAACTGCACCTTGCCGCCGTCCAGCCGCACATGGCGGTCGCGCAGCGTGGTCAGGCCGAAGGACTTGTTCTCGCGCGCGTACTCCTCGTTCCCGATCCGCATCAGCGTCGCCTCCAGCAGGTAGACGATGGTGGCCAGCACCTTCTCGCGCGGCAGGCCAGGTTTGCGCAAGGCTTCATCGACCGCTCTGCGCACCGCCGGTAGGGCCTTGCCGAAGCTGAGCATGCGCCCGTACTTGGCGTCGTCACGGTGTGCGCGCCAGCGCGGATGGTAGCGGTATTGCTTGCGGCCGCGCGCATCGCGGCCGGTGGCTTGCAGGTGGCCCAGCGGCTGCTTGCAAATCCAGACATCGACCCATGCCGGCGGAATCACCAGCGACTTGATGCGGGCCAGCGTGGCCTCGTCGGTGACGGCGTGGCCGTCGCTGTCGAGATAGCGGAACTGTTTGCCGCGCGCCTTGCGCACAATGCCCGGCTGGCCGTCGTGCACATACCGCAGGCCGGCGGCGCGGGCGGCGTCGGCGGGCGCCAGGTCGGCGGCTGGAATGTCATCGCGCTTCATCGCTATCCTTGGTGGGCTGAATACGATGCATCGTACTCGGCCGGCGGGAGGGACGATGTGCGCTAACGCACGATTAGTCCATGCGCTTGAGGCGCTGGCCGACGATGCTCCACTTGCAGGCCACGCCGTCGACGGTGCCGGTCAACACCCATCCGGTGCCGAGCTTCTCGACGCCGATCTCGCATTCCAGTTCCCTGGCCAGCTTTTCAGCCCAGCCCTTGGCGGCGCCCTGGCCCTTGAACAGTTCATTGCCTTCGTAGATTACGGTGGCGTCGAATACGGAGGCGGCGAATACGGTCATGATGGTCTTCCAAAAAAATCAAGCCGCTATTGTGCCACGACTGTGATAAGTCGGGCGGCGTCGCGGCGGCACCACTACGTCATTCAACGTATTCCTTGAAGATTGTCGGCTAGTTAATCTTGTCTCATCCAAAACCGAACGGGGAGAGCAAGATGGGGGTGAACAAGAAGCTGCTGGCGGCGCTGGCCGCAGCGGCGGTGGGCAATGCCTGGGCCGGGGCGACGATCAATATGGGCGACGACAAGTCGGTCACGGTCGGTTTCGGCCTGCGCGAGAGCTACACCAGCGCCGACAACGGCGCGCCGGACGGTGGCCGCTCCAGCGACTTTAACCTGGACAGCGGCCGCCTGTATTTCGGCGCGTCGCTGAACAAGAACATCAAGGGCATGTTCAACACCGAGTGGGACGGCGACAAGATCCGCGTGCTGGATGCGGCCGGGCAGTTCGCCATTTCGCCGGAACTCAATATCTGGGCCGGCCGCCTGCTGTCGCCGTCCGACCGTGCCAACATGGCCGGTCCTTACTACTCGCTGGGCGGCGGCTACTGGGCCGGCGTGGCATCGCGCTACGGCTACAACGGCGGCATTTTCCGTGGCCGCGACGACGGCGTGGTCGTATGGGGCAATGCCGGCGACGGCGGCCGCCTGGGCTACTCGTTCGGCGCCTTCGAGGGCCACACCTTCGGCATCGGTTCGCTGACGCAGTCGCAGGCCAAGGCGGCCGGCATCAAGGCCGACGACGCGCTGATGTACGCGGGCCGCGTGCAGTACGACTTCTGGGACGCGGAACCGGGCTACTACGGCACCGGCAATTACCTCGGCGGCGCCGACATCCTCGCCATCGGCGTGGCGGGCCGTTATCAGAAGGACGGCATCCTGACCACCGGGGCGGTTGGCAAGTACAGCTCCTACAACGTCGACTTCCTGCTGGAGAAGCGCATCAAAGGCGCCGGCGCCGTGGCCATCGAGGCGGCCTGGTACAACTACGACACCGACGACATCATCAAGGCCGAACAGGGCAAGGCGTATTCCGCCGGCGCTTCCTACATCTTCGAGCAGAAGGTCGGCTGGGGCAAGTTCCAGCCCTTCGTGCGCTGGCAGAAGTTCGCCGCCGACACCAACATCGACACCATGCAGTACGACGCCGGCGTCAATTACATCATCGATGGCTACAACGCGCAGGTCAGCGCGGTGTACTCGAAGACCAAGATCACCAGCGTGGCCGACCAGGACAAGTTCCAGATCGCGCTGCAACTTCAATACTGATTAACCACCACGGAGTTTAGCTATGCAAAATCGTCGTCATTTTATCGGCACCTTGAGCCGCATCGCCGCCGCTACCGCTTTGCTGGCGGCCGGCACGCAGGCCTACGCTGCGGACACCATCAAGATCGGCATCCTGCATTCGCTGTCCGGCACCATGGCCATTTCGGAGACGTCGCTGAAGGACGTGGCGCTGATGACCATCGATGAAATCAACGCCAAGGGCGGCGTGATGGGCAAGAAGCTGGAGGCGGTGGTGGTCGATCCGGCCTCCAACTGGCCGCTGTTCGCGGAAAAGGCGCGTGGCCTGATCGCGCAGGACAAGGTGTCGGTGGTGTTCGGGTGCTGGACTTCGGTGTCGCGCAAGTCGGTGCTGCCAGTGTTCAAGGAGCTCAATAGCCTGTTGTTCTACCCGGTGCAGTACGAGGGCGAGGAACTGGAGAAGAATGTGTTCTACACCGGCGCGGCGCCGAACCAGCAGGCGATTCCTGCGGTCGAGTACCTGATGAGCAAGGACGGCGGCGGCGCCAAGCGCTTCGTGCTGCTGGGGACCGATTACGTGTATCCGCGCACGACCAACAAGATTCTGCGCGCTTTCCTGAAGAGCAAAGGCGTGAAGGATGGCGATATCGACGAGGTGTACACGCCGTTCGGTCATTCGGATTACCAGACCATCGTCGCCAACATCAAGAAGTTTTCGGCGGGCGGCAAGACGGCGGTGATTTCGACCATCAATGGTGACTCCAATGTGCCGTTCTACAAAGAGCTGGGCAACGCCGGCCTGAAGGCGACCGACGTGCCGGTGGTGGCGTTCTCGGTCGGCGAGGAAGAGCTGCGCGGCGTCGATACCAAGCCGCTGGTGGGCCACCTGGCGGCGTGGAACTACTTCGAGTCGATCAAAAATCCGGTGAATGCGGAGTTCATCAAGAAGTGGAAGGCGTATGCGGTCGCCAAGAAGCTGCCGAATGCGGCCACGGTGGTGACCAACGATCCGATGGAAGCGACTTATGTCGGCATCCACATGTGGGCACAGGCGGTGGAGAAGGCCAAGTCGACCGACACCGACAAGGTGATCGCGGCGATGGCGGGGCAGACCTACAAGGCGCCGGACGGCTTTACGCTGACCATGGATGCGACCAATCACCACCTGCACAAGCCGGTGTTCATTGGCGAGATTCGTCCGGATGGGCAGTTCAACGTGGTGTGGAAAACGCCAGGCCCGGTGCGCGCCAACCCATGGAGCCCGTACATTCCGGGTAACGAGGGCAAGCAGAAGCTGTAGGTTGAGCCACGCCGTACCCCTAAGTGAAGGGGTCTGACCCCGCAGGGTCAGACCCCAGTCCGCCGCAGTGCGGGTTTCACGATTTCCGCATACTGGAGCTGTATGTTACGCAAACTATTTCTGATCGCCTGCCTGTGCTTCGCCCGCGCGGGTCATGCGGGCATTCCCCCGGATGTGCTGGTGCCATTGGCCGGTGACGACGCCGACGCGCGCGTCGCCGCCATCGCCAGCATCGGCGCACTCGCCACCGACGATGCCACGCGCCTGCTGACGGCGCTGCAAAACGGCGACGTCTACACCACGCCGGACGGCAAGCTGTATATCGTCGCCGACGACAAGGCCTACAACCCCGCCACCGGCGCCACCACCGCGCTGCCCGAAGGACTGGACGGCATCATGATTAACAACCGCCTGCGCGGCGCCGTCGAAGAGGCGCTGTCGGCGCTGAAGATGTTCTCGCCGGACCGCGCGCAACGCCTGGCTGCCGTCACCGAACTGCAGAAGAGCACCACGCTGGCGCAAGCACCGCTGATCGAGAAGGCGCTGGCGCAAGAGCAGGACGCCGAAATCCGCGAACTCCTGCGCCTGGTCGCCGCCACCGCCAACCTGCAATCGCCGCAAGCGGCCAAGCGCAAGGCCGCCGTCGAAGCGCTGGCCGACAGCAGCAACGCCAATCTGCGTCCCGCGCTGCAGGCGATGCTGGCCAACGATGCCGATCAAGGCGTGCGCATCGCCGCCGCCCATACGCTGCAGGCGCTGGACAGCCGCCTGGCGCGCACCGAATTTGTCGGCAACCTGTTTTACGGCGTCTCGCTGGGCAGCGTGCTGCTGCTGGCAGCGCTGGGCCTGGCCATCACCTTTGGTCTGATGGGCATCATCAACATGGCGCACGGCGAGCTGCTGATGATCGGCGCCTACACCACCTACCTGTGCCAGATGGCCTTTCGCCGCTGGGCGCCGGACGCGCTGGATTGGTATCTGGCCGCCGCGCTGCCGGCAGCCTTCATCGTTACCGCGCTGGTCGGGATTGTGCTGGAGCGCACGGTGATCCGCTGGCTGTATGGCCGGCCGCTGGAAACGCTGCTGGCCACCTGGGGCATCAGCCTGATATTGATGCAGGCGGTGCGCACCATCTTCGGCGCGCAGAACGTGGAAGTAGCCAATCCGGCGTGGATGTCCGGCGGTGTGACCGTGCTCGGATCGCTGGTGCTGGCTTATAACCGCATTGCCATCATCGTCTTCGCCGCGCTGGTGGTGGCCGGTGTGTGGCTGATCCTGAACAAGACGCGTCTCGGCCTGTTCGTCCGCGCCGTCATGCAGAACCGCCGCATGGCCGGCTGCGTCGGCGTCTCCACCGCCAGGATCGACATGATGACATTTGGGCTCGGCTCCGGCATCGCCGGCCTCGGTGGCGTGGCGCTGTCGCAGCTGGGAAATGTGGGGCCGGACCTGGGCCAGGGCTATATCGTCGATTCCTTCATGGTGGTGGTGCTGGGTGGCGTCGGCCAGCTGGCGGGCACGGTGATCGCCGCGCTGGGACTGGGCGAAGCCAACAAATTCCTGGAACCGGTGGCCGGCGCGGTGCTGGCCAAGATCGCCATCCTGGTGTTCATCATCATCTTTATCCAGAAGCGTCCGCAAGGGCTGTTCGCCATGAAAGGCAGGAGCGCTGAATGAATCATCCCTCGTTGTTTTCGCGCCGGGCGTGGACCGGCATCGTCGCCTGTACCGTGGTGCTGGCGGCGCTGCCGCTGCTCAATCTCTTCTTCGCCGACGGCCATGCGCTGCACGTGCCGAGCTACCTCGTGAGCCTGATCGGCAAATTCATGTGCTACGCGCTGGCGGCGCTGGCGCTGGACATGGTGTGGGGCTATGCCGGCATCCTGTCGCTGGGCCATGGCGTGTTCTTCGCGCTGGGCGCTTATGCGCACGGCATGTATCTGATGCGCGCCATCGGCCGCGAAGGCGTGTACCAGAGCGACCTGCCGGACTTCATGGTGTTTTTGGACTGGAAGACCTATCCGTGGTTCTGGAGCGGTACCGACAGCTTCTGGGTGTCGCTGGCGCTGGTGGTGCTGGTGCCTGGCGTGCTGGCCTTCGTGTTCGGCTTCTTCGCCTTCCGCTCGCGCATCAAGGGCGTGTACTTCTCGATCATCACGCAGGCCATGACGTATGCCTTCATGCTGCTGTTCTTCCGGAATAACACCGGCTTTGGCGGCAACAACGGCTTCACCGACTTCAAGCGCATTCTTGGTTATTCGATCAGCGCGCCGGGCACCAAGGCCACGCTGTACCTGGTGACGCTGGCGGTGCTGCTTGGCGCGCTGCTGCTGTGCCGCTGGATCGTTACGTCCAAGCTGGGACGCGTGCTGCAGGCGGTGCGCGATTCGGAGTCGCGGTTGATGTTCATCGGCTATAACCCGCTGTGGTTCAAGCTCTTTGTGTGGACACTGTCGGCGGTGCTGTGCGGGATCGCCGGCGCGCTGTATGTACCGCAGGTGGGCATCATCAACCCATCCGAGATGTCGCCGGCGAATTCGATCGAGATGGTGATCTGGGCGGCGGTCGGCGGGCGTGGCACGCTGCTTGGCCCCATCATCGGCGCGTTTTCGGTGAATGGCCTGAAAAGCTGGTTCACCGGCGCTTTCCCGGACCTGTGGCTGTTTGCATTGGGCTTGATCTTTATCCTGGTGACGCGCTATCTGCCGCGCGGGCTGGCCGGGCTGGTACGCAAGGAGCAGGCATGACTTTGAACGACGCGCGCATTGCGCAGCAAGGGCTGGATACGACACATGGCGCGATCCTGTACCTGGAAGAGATCAGCGTGGTGTTCGACGGCTTTCGCGCACTGAATAAACTGAGCCTGGATATTTCGGTCGGTGAGCTGCGCTGCATTATCGGACCGAATGGCGCCGGCAAGACCACCATGATGGACGTCATCACCGGCAAGACGAGGCCGACGTCCGGCACCGCGTACTTCGGCCAGACCATGGACTTGAGCCGCATGAGCGAGCACCAGATCGCGCACGCCGGCATCGGCCGCAAGTTCCAGCGGCCGACGGTGTTCGAGCAGCACACGGTGTTCGAGAATCTGGAGCTGGCCATGAAGCTGGACAAGCGCGTGCGGCCAACGCTGTTCGCGCGCCTGTCGTCCGAACAGCGCGGCAAGATCGACGAGATCCTCAAGCTGATACGCCTGAACGGCAGCGAGCATCGGCTTGCGGGGCTGCTGTCGCACGGGCAGAAGCAGTGGCTGGAGATCGGCATGCTGCTGATGCAGGAGCCGCAGCTGATCCTGCTGGATGAACCGGTGGCCGGCATGTCGGATGCCGAAACGGCGCGCACGGCGGAGCTGCTCAATGAATTGCGCGGCAAGCATTCCATCGTGGTGGTCGAGCATGACATGGCCTTCGTTACCGAGATCGCGCAGCAGGGCGTGGTGACGGTGCTGCATGAAGGCGCGGTGCTGGCGCAGGGCCGCATGGAAGAAGTGCAGGCCGATGAACGTGTGATTGAAGTCTATCTGGGACGCTGACGCTATGCTGCAAGTAGAAAAAATCAACCAGTACTACGGTTCCTCGCACACCTTGCGCGGCGTGTCGCTGGAGCTGGAAAAGGGCAAGTGCATGGCGCTGCTGGGCCGTAATGGCGTCGGCAAGACCACGCTGCTCAAGTGTCTGATGGGGGTGCTGCCGGTATCCGCCGGCAGCGTCAAGCTGGAGGGACGCGATATCACGAAGCTGGCGCCGCACCAGCGCGCGCGGGCCGGCATCGCCTATGTGCCGCAGGGGCGCGAGATTTTTGCGCGGTTGACGGTCGAAGAGAACCTGCTGATGGGCCTTGCCACCCACAGCGGCAAGAAGGCGCACACCATCAAGGGCGAGGTGTATGAACTGTTCCCGGTGCTGAAGGAGATGCTGCACCGGCGCGGCGGCGACCTGTCGGGCGGCCAGCAGCAGCAGCTGGCGATTGCGCGCGCGCTGCTGGCGGAGCCAAAGCTGATCATCCTCGACGAGCCAACCGAAGGCATCCAGCCGTCGATCATCAAGGACATCGGCAATGTGATCCGCCTGCTGCGGCAGCGTGGCGATATGGCGATCCTGCTGTGCGAGCAGTACTTCGATTTCGCGCATGAATTGGCGGACCAGTTCATGGTGCTGTCGCGCGGCGAGGTGGTAGCGTCGGGCGCTCAGGCTGTGATGAACGACTCGGAGGTCAAGCGCCATCTGGCGGTGTGATCGCCGTCCGGCTTACGGTTGCAGCAGGTAGGCGGCCATGTCGCGGGCGTCGGATTCGCTGACGTTCATCGACGGCATGGCGCTTTGCGGGTGGATGCGCTGTGGTTCGCGTATCCATTGCGCCAGACCGGCGGCGGTGTTCGGCACGGCGCCGGCGATATGCTGGCGCTGGGCCAGGTCGTGCAGCGGCGGGCCGACCAGCGTGGCCGGGCCGGTGACGCCGGGGATCAGGTGGCAGGCGTTGCAGGCATACTGGGTCAGCGCCACGCGTCCACGTTCCGCGTCGGGCTGCGCGTGCTGCTGCCGCGCGGCGCGTGCGGGATAGCCGGCTTGCTCGGCCAGCGCGGCGTAAGCGGGCGGCGATAGACGCGGCAGCACGGTCAGAAAGGCGACCACCGCCCAGATGTCGTCATCGGCCAGATGATATTCCCACGCCGGCATGCCGCTCATCTTGATGCCGTGGCGCGTGATCCAATAAAGTTCATTCGGATTCCAGCGGCGCGCGGCGTCGGCCAGCGGGCCGGGAATCGGCTGCATGCTTTTGCCGATGTCGCCTTGCGCCACGCCGGGCGCGCCGTGGCACACCACGCAATTGTCGCGATACATGCCGGCGCCGCGCAGCGCCAGGCCGGAGTTGGCGTCGGCGTTTGTATTGGCGTTGGCGTTGGCGTTGGCCGCGGCGGTGACGGCGGCAGGCACGGTGACGTCGCGCGCATGGTGGCGCACCGACTGCTGCAAGCCCAGTTCCAGCAGGCTGTGGACCCACTGAAAGTGCGAACGCGTGGCGGCGACGTTGTAGTAGCCGCCATACAGCACCAGCGTGCCGCCGGCTGCGCCGAGCACCGCCAGCGCCGCCATGGTGGCGACGACCGTAAGGGCGATCTGCTGGCGGCGGGGCGTGGTCATACCTGCGTCCTGTTGAAACGACAAGAAGATTGCAATTCTTTTATTATATCGAGACGACAGGCAAAAGCAGGTTCCAATCGTGCGCATCCTTCTTCTCGTTCCACTGGCATGGCTGGCCGCTTGCGATAGCGGCGGGCCGGCGCCCGCGCGCGTGGCGGGCGGCGAGGCGTTGCGCGGCAAGCTGCTGCTGGCGCAATACCAATGCGGCGCCTGTCATCAGATCGAGGGCGTGGCGGCGGCACGTGGCCGCAACGGGCCGCCCCTCGACAGTTTTGGCCGTCGCAGCTACATCGCCGGCAGTGTGCCCAATACGCCGGAGACGCTGGTGCGCTGGATCGTCGATCCGGCCGTCGTCAAGCCCGGAACGCCGATGCCGGCCATGGGCGTGTCGGCGGACGATGCGCGCCATATGGCCGCTTATCTCTATTCTTTGCCATGACGGCGCCGCAGCAGTCCGCGTTGCACCCGGCCGGCCAGGATGCAGAGGTCATTCATCAACTGACGTGGATACTGAGCGGCGGCGCGGCGCTGGTGTTTGTTGGCGTGATGGTGTTGTGCGTGATGGGCCTGCGCGCACGGCGCGAGGTGAACATCCGCACGTGGCTGCTGGGCGGCGGCGTGCTGCTGCCGGTGCTGGTGCTGTCCGCGCTGCTGGCGTTTTCCACCTGGCGCAGCGCGCAACTGAGTACGCTGTCGTCGCAGCACGCGGTGAAGATCGCGGTGGTCGCGCACTTGTGGTGGTGGGAGGTGCGCTATACCGACCCTGCCGGCGGGCCGGATATCGTGCTGGCCAATGAGATACGTCTGCCGGTCGGGCAAACCGTGTATCTGGGCTTGAGCAGTGCGGATGTGATTCACAGTTTCTGGGTGCCGGCGCTGGCGGGCAAGGTGGATATGGTGCCCGGCCGGCTTCACGGTCTGACGGTGCGGGCGGACAAGCCGGGCGTGTATCGCGGGCAGTGCGCCGAATACTGCGGCGAGCAGCATGCGCGCATGGCGTTGCACGTGGTGGCGCAGGGGGAAGGGGAATTCAACGCATGGCTGGCGGCGCAGGCCAGGCCGGCCATCGGCGCGAACAGCGCGACCAGCGAGCCCGCCGCGCAGCAGGCGGCGATGGGCGCTGGCGGGGCGGAGCCGATCGCCGTGGGGCGGAAGGCGTTCGCCGCGCAGCGCTGCGCGGCGTGCCATGTGGTGCGCGAAGGCGCGCGCATGGCGGGCGCCGGTGCTGGATCGGGCGGTGTGCCAGGCGAGCAGGCGACGCTCGGGCCGGATCTCACGCATGTCGGTAGCCGCCTGTACATCGGCGCTGGCACGCTGCCGAATAGCCGTGCCGCGCTGGCGGCATGGATCACCAATCCGCACAGCGTCAAGCCGGGCGTGCGCATGCCGGCCGGCGCAGACATGGATGCGGCCACGCTGGACGCGTTGGCGGCCTATCTGGAGCAGCTTAAATGACGGCGCCGCGCAACGACCTGCCAAGCTCCGTGCCGCGCCCGGACGGCGAACTGGAACAACTGGAGCGCGTGTGGCGCACGCCGCGCGGCCTGCGCTTCCTCACCACCGTCAACAACACCAGCATCGGCCTGCTGTACATCGGCACCGCGTTGCTGTTCTTCCTGCTGGCCGGGATACTCGGCCTGATGATCCGCGCGCAACTGGCGCTGCCCGATAGCAGTCTGCTGAGTCCCGGCGTGTACAACCAGGTCTTCACCATGCACGGCACGGTGATGATGTTCCTGTTTGCGATCCCGGTGGTGGAGGCGATTTCGGTGTTCCTGCTACCGGGCATGCTAGGCGCGCGCGACCTGCCGTTTCCACGCCTGTCGGCCTATGCTTTCTGGGCCTACGCGGCCGGCGGCATCGGCTTCTTTGTCAGCCTGTTCGCCGGCCTGGCGCCGGATGGCGGATGGTTCATGTATCCGCCGCTCAGCGGCAAGGAGCATTCCCCCGGCATCAACGCCGACTTCTGGCTGCTGGGGATCGGCTTTATCGAAATTTCGGCCATCGCCGGCGCCATCGAGCTGATTGTCGGCATCCTGTTTACGCGCGCGCCGGGCATGACGCTGCGCCGCATGCCGGTGTATGCCTGGGCCATGCTGGTGATCGCGCTGATGATCGTGTTCGCCTTCCCGGCGATCATCGCCGGCACCGCGCTGCTGGAACTGGAGCGCGCCTATGACTGGCCGTTTTTCATCGCCGCGCGCGGCGGCGATCCTGTCTTGTGGCAGCACCTGTTCTGGTTCTTCGGCCATCCGGAGGTGTATATCATCTTCCTGCCGGCGGCCGGCATGGTGTCGACCATGATTCCGTCGCTGGTCGGCGCGCGGCTGGTCGGCCACAAGGCGGTGGTGATCGCGCTGGGCGCGGTCGGCGTGGTCAGTTTTGCGTTGTGGGCGCACCATATGTTCACGGCGGGCCTGAGCCTGTGGTCGTCGACGCTGGTGTCGGCAGCCAGCATGACTGTCGCGGTGCCAACGGCGGTGCAGGTGTTCGCGTGGATCGCGACCTTGTGGCGTGGCGAAGTAAGGTTTAATGCGCCGATGCTGTTCGTGCTTGGCTTCCTGTTCATCTTTGTGCTGGGCGGGCTGACCGGCGTGATGGTGGCGGTGCTGCCGTTCGACTGGCAGGCGCATGACAGCTACTTCATCGTCGCGCACCTGCACTATGTGTTGATCGGCGGCCTGGTGTTCCCGATGTTCGGCGCGCTGTATTACTGGCTGCCGCTGGTGAACGGCCATCGGCTGTCGGAGCGGCTGGCGCGCTGGGTTTTCGGCCTGATGTTCGCCGGCATGAACCTGGCGTTCTTCCCGATGCATATCAGCGGCTTGCTGGGCATGCCGCGCCGCGTCTATACCTACTCGACCGAAATGGGCTGGGATGCGCTCAACCTGGCTTCCAGCATCGGCGCCTTCATTCTTGCGCTGGGCGTGCTGGTGTTTATGGTCGACGCCGCGCGCACGCTGCGCCGCCCCAAGCGGGCGCACGGCAATCCGTGGCAGGCGCCGACGCTCGAGTGGCTGCCGGCCGAAGACTATGCCACCCGCAGCATTGCCGACGTGCGCTCGCGCGAGCCGCTGTGGGATCAGCCGCAGCTTGCCGGGGAAGTGGTGGCCGGTGCGCACTGGCTGCCTGGCACGGCCACCGGCCGGCGCGAAACCATCGTCACCAGCCCGGTGCAGGCCACGCCGCTGTACGTGCAGGTGCTGCCCGGCGACAGCTGGTGGCCGTTCGCCGGCGCGCTCGGCACCGCCGGCTTCTTCCTGCTGCTGACGGTGCACATGACGCTGGCCGCGTGGCTGTGCGGCGCGGTGGCGATCGCGTCGGTGCTGGCGTGGATGTGGCAGTCCGACAGTCTGCCGGGGCTTGCCGAGTCACGCCAGGCGCGCGTGGCCGATGACGTGGTGCTGCCGGTCGGCGCGACAGGCATGCGGTCGCACTCGTGGTGGGCGACCATCATCATGCTGGTGGTGGACGCGACGATTTTTGCCTCCTTCCTGTTCGCGCATATTCATACGGCGATGCGGCTGGACGTGTGTCCGCCACCCGGCAACAGCCTGCCGGCGACGGTATGGGGCTGGGTAGTGTGCGGCGCGCTGGCGGCGGGATCGATGCTGATGGAATGGGCGCGGCGCCAGTCGGCGCATGGCTGGCAGCGGCTGGCGTTTGCGCTGGCCGCGATCTGCATGCTGGGCGGCGTCAGCGCGGAGGTGGGCAGCCATGTGGCGGCCGGACTCGATCCGGTAACAACGGCCTGGGGCGCGACGGTGGCGGCGATGCTGGCGTATCAGGGCTTGCACGGCGTGCTGCTGGCGATTCTGGCGGTGTATCTGTGGCTGCGCTCCTGGTGCGGGCGGCTGACGGCGACCAATCGCGCCACGCTGGATAACTGCACGCTGGTGTGGCACTACGCCACGCTGCAAGGCGTGGCGCTGGCGGCGGCGCTGCGGATAATCAGTGGGTCTTGAAGAAGTTGCGGGCCACGGCGTCCATTTCGCCGGTGCGCTTCATCAGTGAGATAGCGTTGTCGAACTGTTTGACGAAGTCGTTCTTGTAGGTGTACTTGCCGTTGTCACGGTCGGTAAAGCCGAGGAAGCCTTGCTTCACCGCGATCACCGCCGCTTCGGCGACGCCGGCGTGCACGCCACCTTCATCGTACTTGCCCTGGGCCTTGAGCTGGTTGAGCGTCCACTGGATCGACAGGCGATCGTTGATGTAGCAGTCGATGCGCCGCAGTCCCAGTTTGACGATATTGGTTTCGCTGTCCTTGGCTTCTTCCACGCGTAGCTGGCGCGCGCGGACGGCCTGGTCGAATGCTTCGCCGCCGACGATGAAGCCGGCGTTGTTGCCGATGGTGAGGCCATAGAAATCCTCCGGCCAGCGCTTGCGCGGTTTGGCGGCCAGCACGTCCTTGCGGCACACGGCCACCACATGCTCTTCATACAGCGGCAGCGAATACGGCCAGGTCCACGGTTCGTCCTTGGTGTTCATGTAGGGCGGGTAGAGGGCGAAGCCGGTGCCGGTGCGCAGCAGCGCCATGCCGCGCTTCCAGGGCACCGGCTGGATCTCGACTTTGTAGCCCTGCATGTGGCCGACGGCGGCGCGCACGATGTCGTAATACAGGCCGGCGGGCTTGCCGTTTTTTTCGTAGGCGTAGGGAGGATAGCCGGCGTCGGCGTAGATCGTGACCGGGATGTCGGCCGCCTGCGCGCTCGCGCATAGCACAGAGATCAACGAGGTTAGCCAGAATTTCATGTCAGTCATCCTAACATGATAGTCAGGGATGGAGATAACTTCCTGCCCATTCCATGATCTGGGCACTTGTATATAACACCAGGCCAATCATGCCGCCGACCAGCGTGCCGTTGACGCGGATGAATTGCAGGTCCTTGCCGATATTGAGTTCGATCTGGCGCGACATATCCTGATTGTCCCAGGCCTTGACGGTGTCGCTGATATGGCGCGTGAGGAAGCTGGAGAAGGCCGGTGCCAGCGTGCGCGCCATGCCGGCCATGTGCTGGTTGAGCGAGGCGCGCATGCCGGGATGGCGCAGCAGTTCTTCGCTGAGCCACTGGCTGGCCTGGATCACGCCGTCGTTCAGCTTCGATTCGCCGCTGGCGATATCGGCCTTGATCCAGTCACGCACGCTGCCCCACAGGTCGGCGATGTAGTTGTTGAAGGTGTCGCCGTCGCGCAGGTAGCGCTTGAAGTCTTCGCCGCGGGCGATGAAGGCCGGGTCGGATTCCAGCCGCACCAGGAAGCGCTGCACCATGTCGTCGAACTTGAGGCGCAGCTTGTGATCGCGGTCGGCTGCGATATCGAGCATCAGGTTGTTGAGCGCCCTGGCGATCATCGCCGCGCCGTTTTCGCTGATCCATTCGGTCGGCAGCACCAGCTCCATGGTGGCGTGCTCGCGTTTCAGCCAGGCGACGATCTGGCCGGCGATGGCGTCGCGCGTGGCGGGGCGGTTGATCACGCCCATTAGCGCCACCATGCCGTCGTCCAGCAGTTCCTGGTGGCGGCCGTCCTTGGTCAGCGCCGCCAGCAAAGCGCCGAGGGAGCGCGACATATCGAGCTTGCCGATGGCGGAATTCAGGGCGTCACGCAACAGTAGCTGGATGCGGGCATCGTCCACGGTGGCGAGGATTTCGGGCAGCAGTTGCAGCAGGTGGCTGGCGAGGTAGTTGCGGTTGGCCGGTTCCTTCAGCCATTCGGCGACGCTGGTAGCAGGGTCGGTGCGCAGAATGACGGCCGCCAGCGACTCGGGTTTGAGGAATTTATCTTCGACGAAGCCGGCCAGGTTGTCGGCGATGCGCTCCTTGTTGTTGGGGATGATGGCGGTGTGGCGCGAGATGAACGGAATCGGCACCTTGCGGAACAGCGCCACCACGGCGAACCAGTCGGCCAGCGCGCCGACCATGGCGGCCTCCGACACGGCGCGCAGGCCATCGGTCCACAAGCCGCGCGGCATCAGCGAAGTGACGACAAATACCGCCGCCGCCGCAGTCAGCAACGACAGCGCCAGCCGCTTGGAGCGTTTCAGTTCTTCTTCCTTGGTCATGTCCCGCTACCCCTGAGTCGATCATCAGGGCAGTGTATGCCAAAGATGCCAGGTAGCGGCGCTAGTCTGCCGCGACATCATCGGCGCCGCCGAACAGGCGCGCGATAGCGGCTTTTTGCTTCGCCCTGCAGACGTCGGCCAGCACCCACTGCTCATTACCGGGGAAGCGTAGCCAGACGGCTTTCCATGCATTGCGGTTGCCGCTGCCGTACAGGTTGGCAAAGCCCGAAGGCGTGAGTGCCAGATCGCCGGATTTGATCTCGGTGCCAGTGACGGTGGCGAAGTGGGGTTGGCCGCCAAAGCTGGCGCGTAGCCGGGTGCCATCCGGCAGATAAACCTGTTTCCATTGATAGCCTGCGTCGCTGGTGGTGCTGGTCTGCTCGCGCGCGGGGGCGGCCGGAGGATGCATGTAGCGGCGGATGGCTTCGCAGATGATGGGTTCCAGTTCCCAGCTGTTCCAGCGAATCCCCGTGAGTTCGCCCAGTTCCACCAGCAGGTCAGCCGGCAGGCGCGTGGGGAATTGAAGGGTAGACATGTGGGGGGCTCCTAAAAAGGGTTTTTACTAAAAGCTGCTAGCTCTTACTAAGCGGTGCTAGAGCACCCTAACACTTACTAAAGTTAGAGTGTCGGCACGGCTTTTTAGTTCCCGAAACGGTCCATTAGCACGAATTAGTAAAGGCTACCATCATCTAGCACGGTTTAGGCAATTTTAGTAAAGCGACCAAAAATGACACCCCCTTAGCAAGTCCTCGTGTGCGGCGGGCCAACCGGTGCAGCATTCTTGTTTCCACTGCCAGTGCCCGGTTGGCATATCGGCGTCTCGTCTTCTTCAGGAGCGTTCTATTCTTGCCAGCGCCACGGAGGCGGCGGAGGTGCGGGTCTCCACGCCCAGTTTGACGAAGACGTGTTCCAGGTGCTTGTTGATGGTGCGCGGGCTGGTGCCGAGGATGTCGCCGATGTCGCGGTTGGTCTTGCCCTTGATGACCCAGTTGAGCACTTCCGATTCGCGCTGCGTCAGCTTGAAGGAGGCCATCAGCTTTTCGATTTGCGCGGTGTCGGATTCCTCGCGCAGCACGATCATCCACTGTTCGTTTTCGCTGAACTCCGCCGCCGAGAAGATCAGGCGCCGCGCGCCGCGCGCGAGCGTCAGCGGCGGATGCGACAGGCCCTGGCTATGCGCCAGCTGGGTCGCCTGCAACCAGGCCGGCAGTTCCGCATCGACCATATAACCCTGCATCAGCGTGCGCGCCAACGGCGTTTGCCAGACCACTTTGCCGTCGCGCGGCGTCATGGCGATGACGGCGTTGCCGAAGGCGTCCAGCGCGCTGCGGGCCTGGTCGACCAGCTTCGCGGTCTGCAGGTGGGCGGCGATGCGGGCCAGTACCTCGCTGGTGCGCAGCGGCTTGGTGACGTAGTCGTTGCCGCCGGCGGCAAACGCGGTGACCACGTGTTCGGCCTCGGTCAGCCCGGTCATGAAAATCACCGGAATGTGGCGCGTGGCCAGATTGGCTTTCAGCTGGCGGCAGGTTTCAAAGCCGTCCATGCCGGGCATGATGGCGTCCAGCAGGATGATGTGCGGCTGTGCCTCGGCGGCGCGCAGCAGGGCCGCTTCGCCGTTGTTCGCCACCAGCACCGTGAAGCCCGATTCGTCCAGCGCGTCGTGCAGCACCGCCAGATTCTCCGGGACGTCGTCCACCACCAGCACAATGCCGGCGTCAGTGTTGAAGTTCATCGTTGTTGTTCTCTCTGACAAAGTCCGCCATCGCATCCAATTGGAAGCGGGCGGCAAAGTTGCGCATGGTTTGCGTGAAGTGCTGGTAGCGCGGATCGAGCGCGCCGATTTCGTCCAGCTTGTTCTGGATGCCGCGCACGTAGCCGATGCGTATCAGCTCGCGCAGCGACGTCATGACGGCGGCCGGCGGGAACACCAGCAGCGGCGGCGCGGCCGGGGCAATGGGTGCCGCTGGCGTTTGCGTGATCCACTCCAGCGACAGACGGGCGCCGATCCAGTCCAGCAGCTCGCCCACGTTGACCGGCTTGATGAAGAAGTCCTCGGCGCGGATGCCGGCCGGATTGTCCATGCCCTTGTCGAAGGCGTTGGCCGAGACGATGGCGATCGGCACCGCCGACATCTGCCTGCGGCGCAGGATGTAGCTGGCTTCCCAGCCATCCATGCCCGGCATGGCGAGGTCCATCAGGATCAGGTCCGGCTGGAAGCTGGCATACAGGTCGAGACACTCCAGCCCCGATGCGGCCTGCGCCACTTCAAAGCCCAGTGGTTGCAGGATGTTGTGCAGCAGTTCGCGGTCGACGTTTTCGTTATCGACCACCAGGATGCGGCGGCGCGGACCGCGATAGCCGCTGCGTTGCCGCGCCTCGCCGGCCAGCAGCGCGTCGCGCGCGGCGCGGCCGGACGGCGCGTGTACGCTGGGCAGGAACAGCCGCACCTGGAAGGTGCTGCCTTGCGGCGTGGTGCGGACTTTCAGTTCGCCGCCCATCAACTGCGTCAGCATGCGCGCGATTGGCAAGCCAAGACCGGTGCCGCTGGCGTTGGCCTGGGCACTGGCGCTGCCGCGCGAGAACGGTTCGAAAATGTGATCGATTTCTTCCTGCAGGATACCCGGGCCGCTGTCCTCGATTTCCACCGACGCCATCTCGCGCGCGTATTGCAGCCGCATGACAATGCCGCCATGGCTGGTGAACTTGACCGCGTTGCCGAGGATGTTGATCAGGATCTGGCCGAGCCGCTTGCGGTCGGCGCGCACGCAGGCCGGCAGCACGCCGGTCAGCTCGTAGCGGAAGCTCAGCCCCTTGTTGGCCGCCTGCAGTTCGAACATGCGCACCACCTGGCCGATAAAGTCGGGGAAATCCAGCTCCTTCATGTCGAAGTTGAATTTCCCGCCCTCGATGCGGGCGATATCCAGCGTGCCTTCGATCAGCGACAGCAGGTGCTCGCCGCTGTTGCGGATCACGCGCACGGCCTGCTGCCGGTGCGCCGGAATCGCCGGATCGTTGTCCAGCAGCTGGGCGTAGCCGAGGATGGAATTGAGCGGCGTGCGGATCTCGTGGCTGATGCCGGCAATGTAGCGGCTCTTGGCCTGATTGGCCAGGTCGGCGGCCTGCTTGGCCTGTTGCAGCTGGGCGTCGGTCTGCTGGTGCAGCTCGATCTCGCGCGTCAGCAAACCGGTCTGGCGGTTGGATTCTTCCTGCGCCACGCGGCGGCTCTCGCTGGTCAGCACCAGCCACCAGGCGACAATGCCGCTGGCCAGCAGCATCGCCGCAAAGATCTTGAAGAACACCAGCCGCAATTGCGGCAGCAACGCCTCGGAACCAGGCGGCAGCACCGACTGCTCGTGGTAGTAGATCAGCCCAAGCAGTGCGCCGAGCGACAGCACGGTGACGATCATCAGCAGCAAATAGTGTCCGAGGCCGCTGCTCAGATAGCGCCACAGCGATTGCGGCAGCAGCGCGCGCATCGCTTCCTGCCACTGCACGGCGACGCGCGCGTGCGGCTTGCAGGTGTCGTTGCAGCGCGCGTCCAGGCAGCAGCACAGCGAGCAGATCGAGCCCTGGTAGGCCGGGCAGTGCGCCATGTCTTCGGCTTCGTACTCCTTTTCGCAGATCACGCAGGTCTTGCTGTGGATGTGCTCCGGCTGGCGCGCCATGTAGTACTTGCCGCGCGTGGCGAGCGCGATCAGCGGCGACGCCACCAACGCCGTCAGCAGCGCGATGAAGGCCGAGAAGGCGTGCGCCTGCTGGCCGAACAATCCCATGAAGGCGGCGATTGACAGCGCCGACGCCAGCAGCATGGCGCCGACGCCGACCGGGTTGATGTCGTACAGGTAGGCGCGGCGGAACTCGATGCCTTTCGGGCTCAGGCCCAGCGGCTTGTTGATCACCAGGTCGGCCACCACCGCCGTGATCCACGAGATGGCGATGTTGGAGTACAGACCGAGCACCTGGTCCAGCGCCTGGAACACGTCCAGCTCCATCAGCAGCACGGCAATCAGCGCATTGAACACGGCCCACACCACGCGGCCCGGGTGGCTGTGCGTCAGCCGCGCGAAGAAGTTGGACCACGCCAGCGAGCCGGCGTAGGCGTTGGTCATATTGATTTTCACCTGCGACACCACCACCAGCAGCGCGGTGGCCGCCAGCGCCGCCTGCGGCTGCGAGAACACCAGCCCGAAGCCGACCAGGTACATATGGGTCGGATTGACCGCCTGCTCCAGCGGCACCGCCACGCTGATAGCCAGATACGCCAGCAGCGCGCCGCCCAGCATCTTGGCGATGCCCAGCACGATCCAGCCGGGACCGGCCACCAGCACGCCAAGGTGCCAGCGCAGCCGGTTCGCGCGGGTCTGCTGCGGCATGAAGCGCAGGAAGTCGACCTGCTCGCCGATCTGCGTGATCAGCGCCACGCCGACCGCGGTCGCCGCGCCGAACATCAGCACATTGAACTGGCCGTTGGCGCCATCGCGGCCGGCATAGTGCAGCAGTGCGGCCGGCAGCTCCGGGCGTTTGAGCCAGATGGCGATGAAGGGCAGGGCCATCAGCACCAGCCAGACGGGCTGCGTCAGCATCTGGATGCGGCTGATCAAGGTCACGCCGTGCGTCACCAGCGGGATCACCGCCAGCGCGCTGACCATGTAGCCGAGCCACAGCGGCATGTGGAAATACAGCTCGAGCGCATAGGCCATGATGGCTGCTTCCAGCGCAAACAGGATGAAGGTGAACGAGGCGTAGACGAACGACGAAATGGTCGAGCCGATGTAGCCGAAGCCGGCGCCGCGCGTCAGCAAGTCCATGTCGACGCCGTAGCGCGCGGCGTAGTAGCTGATCGGCAGGCCGGTCAGGAAGATGATCAGGCCGACCGCCATGATGGCCCACAGCGCGTTGATGAAGCCGTAGTTGACGCTGATGGTGCCGCCGATCGCCTCCAGCACCAGGAACGAGATGGCGCCGAAGGCGGTGTTCGAGACGCGGAACACCGACCACTTGCGGAACGCGCGCGGCGTGAAGCGCAACGCGTAATCCTCGATGGTCTCGTTGGCCACCCAAGTGTTGTAATCGCGGCGGATTTTGACGATGCGCTGTGTGGTGGTCATAAAAAAAAGCAGCTAGTGAACTAGCTGCTTTTTAAGCAAGAAACGTGCCGCCGTTAATGCTCAACGGTGGTGCTTGCTGTTCAGTTTTTCGAGCATGCGCCGCAATTCTTCTTCCATGGTCGGCGACAGGTTGGCGAACTGGCAGCCGATCTGCACCTGTTCGCCCAGCAGGAAGGAGCGGAACGTGCGCGCCAGGCGGATCTCCAGGTCGGCGATCATCACCGAATCCGGACCCAGTTCCAGCCGCACGCGCTGCAGCTTGCGGCCGACGTGCAGGCCGACCGCGTCGCGCGGCGAGGCGCGCATGCCGACGCCGCCCGCGGAAAAATCATACAACTGCAATTCATATGGCTTGCCGTTCAGTACAAACGAAGCCATGTAGTAGACGCCCAGCGGGGTTTCCAGCCGCGCCGAGGCGCGCCGGTTCAGCACCAGACACTTGAGCGGGAATTCCAGTGGAATCAGGGTCGGCTCGTTGGGTTTGGAGGCCCAGTCGGCCGAACTGAGGGTGAACTGCAACTTGGCCGAACGCATCCACACCACAAACACCGCGTCGCCCGGCGGCAGGAATTCGCCTTCGTTGAGTTCCAACACAAAATGCGGGTGTTCCGGATCGACCCACTTGATGCGCGCCATCACCACATTGGTGGCGCTTTGCGGATAGACGGACACCGGCTCGCCGCTTTCGGCCAGCAAGGTCAGGGCATCACCGATGTCATGTTCATCGGTCATGTCATGCGGCTTCGAACCCGTCGCGATTGGCTCCACAGCATCTTTTAGGGTGGGAGGCCCGCGACGGAATTCATTGGGTATAGGATCGTTCACGACGGCATATCTCTTTGGCAATGACTTCTCTAATGCGAGGTCGATCTGTGCAGTTTACAGCGGATTGCGGTTTTTGGCTTGCAAAATAGCAAGAAATTTTGTCTGCCTGTGGTCAGAAGCGTTCATCCGGGCGCAAATAACGCCACTGGCCGACCGGCAGATCACCTAGTTTCACCTTGCCGATCCGCACGCGTTTCAAACCGACAACTTTCAAGCCGACCATGTCGCACATGCGGCGGATCTGGCGCTTCTTGCCTTCGCGCAGCGTGAAGCTGAGCTGGTCGTCATTCTGCCAGCGCACCTTGGCCGGCAGCAGCGGCTTGCCGTCCATCCACAAACCGTGATTGAGTTTTTTCAGGTCGCTGTCCGGCAGCTTGCCCGGCTTGGTGTACTCGACCCGCACCAGGTATTCCTTGTCGACATCGGTATGCTCGCCGATCAGCTCCTTGGCCACGCGGCCATCCTGGGTCAGCACCAGCAGCCCGACCGAGTCGATGTCCAGGCGGCCGGCCGGCACCAGCGAGCGCAGTTGCGTCGGATGGAACAGCTCCGGCGACGGATCGTCCGGCCAGCGGTTTTCCGGCTTGATCAGCACCACCGCCGGCTGGTAGCCGTCTTCGGCCTGGCCGCTGACATAGCCCATCGGCTTGTTGATCAGCACCGTCACCCGCTTGGACTGCTCGGCCGCCGCCTGGCGCTCGACCGTCACATGCTGGCTCGGATAAATCTTGGTGCCCAGCTCGGAGATGACTTTGCCGTCAACCCGGACCCAGCCGCGCGCGATCCATTCGTCGGCCTCGCGGCGTGAGCACAGTCCCAGTTCGGACATGCGTTTGGACAGGCGGAGTAATTCTTCAGACATGGGGGACTCTTTGAAAACAGGGTTAAACTTTGATGGCGTCCAGCAGGTCGGTTTCCAGCTGGATCTGGTTGCGGGCGTTGTTCAGCGCCGGGCCGTCGATCAGGAACACGTCCTCCACCCGCTCGCCCAGGGTCATGACCTTGGCCGTGTGCAGGTTGAGCTTGTATTTGGTCAGCACATTGGCGATCGCATACAGCAGGCCGGTGCGGTCGTTGGCCGCCACCGACAGCAGGTAGTACTGGCCGCGCTCATCGGGACGCAGGTCGACCGTCGGCTGGATCGGGAAGGTGCGCGACAGGCGCGACAGCCGGCCCTTGTTCGGCGCCGGCAGCGGCTCCGGACGGGTCAGCAGGCCGCACAGCTCGTGCTCGATCAGGCTGATGATGTCGCGGTAGTTCTTGGCGAAATTCTGCTCGGTGACCAGGAAGGTGTCGAGCGCATAGCCGTGGCGCGTGGTGTGGATCTTGGCGTCGAGGATGGAGAAATTCTTGCGGTCGAAATAGCTGCAAATACGCGCGAACAGGTCCGGCTGATCCTTGATGTAGACCGCGATCTGCAAGCCTTCGCCGATCGGCGCCAGGCGGCACTTGACCACCGGCGACTCGCTGTTGAAACGCTCGTACAGCGCGCGCGTCTGCCAGGCGATGTCGGAGGCGTCGTGGCGCAGGAAATAGGCCACGTCCAGCTGCTTCCAGAACGCTTCGTGCGCGTGGGCGTCCAGGCCGTACAGGCGTAGGGTGGCGAGCGCCTCGTCCTGGCGGTTGCGCAGCTCGTTGGCGGCGCTGTGCGGTTCGCCGCCCAGCACCCGCAGCGTGATCTTGTACAGGTCTTCCAGCAGCTTGGCCTTCCAGGCGTTCCACACTTTCGGGCTGGTGCCGCGAATGTCGGCCACCGTCAGCAGGTACAGGCCGGTCAGGTGGCGCTCGTCGCCGACCAGTCTGGCAAACGCCTGGATCACATCCGGATCGGACAGATCCTGCTTCTGCGCCACCTGCGACATGGTCAGATGGTTCTCGACCAGGAACACCACCAGTTCGGTGTCCTCGTCGCTCATGCCGTGTTCCAGGCAGAACTGTTCGGCGTCGGCCATGCCCAGCTTGGAGTGGTCGCCGCCGCGGCCCTTGGCGATGTCATGGAACAGCGCCGCCAGGAACAGCACCCACGGCTTGGGGAAGTTGGCCATCAGCTGGCTGCAGAACGGGTATTCGTGCGCATGCTCGGCCATCGTGAAGCGGCGCATATTGCGCACCACCATCAGGATGTGCTGGTCCACCGTGTAGACGTGGAACAGGTCGTGCTGCATCTGGCCGACGATCTTGCGGAAGTTGGGCAGGTAGCGGCCCAGGATCGACAGGTCGTTCATGCGGCGCAGCGCGTGGATGATGCCGCGCGGCGCCTGCATGATCTGCAGGAACAGCGAGCGGTTGGCCGGATCGGCGCGGAAGGCGGCGTCGATCTGGAAACGCTCGTGCCACAGCGCGCGGGTGGTGCGCGCCGTCATGCCCTTGATCGCCGGCCGCTCGGTCATCAGCAGGAAGATTTCCAGCATGGCCGACGGCGTCTTCTCGAAGGTGTCGTCCTCGGCGATGTCGATCAGGCCGTTGACATCGTTGAAGCGGGCGTTGATCGGCGCCGCCACGCCGCCCTGCGGGAACAGCCGTTCCTCGATGTTTTGCAGCAGGATGGTGTTGAGCTGGGTGACGGTCTTGGCGGCCCAGTAGTAGCGCTGCATCAGGTACTCGCTGGCGCGGCGCATGCTGGCGCCGCTGCCGGTGGCGGTCAGGCCCAGCGACTCGGCGATCGCGGTCTGGACGTCGAACACCAGCCGGTCTTCGCGGCGGCCGGCGTGCAGGTGCAGGCGCACGCGGATGTCCTTGAAGGCGCGCTCCTTTTCCATCAGCTGGCGCGCCTCGGTCTGCGTGATCAGGCCGCTGGTGGCCAGCGTGCGCCACGAGCTGGCCAGGCCGGCCGCCTTCACCAGCCACAGGATCACCTGCAGGTCGCGCAGGCCGCCCGGGCTTTCCTTGCAGTTCGGCTCCAGGCTGAAGGCGGTGTCCTCGTACTTGGCGTGGCGCTGGTTCATCTCCAGCAGCTTGGCGTGGTAGAAGGCGCGCGGGTCCATCGCCGCGTCGTAGCGGTGCTGCAGTTCGGCGAACAGCTGCTCGTCGCCGCAGATGATGCGCGCTTCCAGCAGGCTGGTTTGCACCGTGATGTCGGCCGCCGATTCGGTCAGGCACTCATCGACCGTGCGGATGCTGTGGCCGATTTCCAGGCCCAGATCCCACAGCAGCTGCACCAGCTCTTCCAGTTTTTCCGTGGTGGCCGCGTCCGGCGCTTGCTGCAGCAGGATCAGCAGGTCGACGTCGGAATAGGGGAACAGCTCGCCGCGGCCATAGCCGCCGACGCCGACCAGCGCGGTCTGCTCCGGCAGGCCGGCCACATGCCAGGCGGTGGTCAGCACCGCGTCGACGCTCTGGCGCAGGCTGCGCAGCAGCTTTTCCGGCTTGCCGTCTTCCTTGAAGGCGGCAATGACGACCTGGCGGTCGGCCTTCAGCTGGCGCTTGAGCTGCTCGCGCAATTGGTTCCGCATCACGGCCGCGTTCACGGGATTACGCTGCCTTGGCAGGGTTGGCCGCACCCTGGCCGGCCATGCCGGTGACGAACGCCGGCGGCGGCGGGCTGCCGGCCGACAGCGTCAGCACCTCGTAACCGGTATCGGTCACCAGCAGCATGTGTTCCCACTGCGCCGACAGGCTGCGGTCCTTGGTTTTGATGGTCCAGCCGTCGCCCATTTCGCGGATTTCGCGGCGGCCGGCGTTGATCATCGGCTCGATGGTGAAGATCATGCCGGCTTCCAGCGTGACGCCGGTGCCGGGCTTGCCGTAGTGCAGCACCTGCGGCTCTTCGTGGAACACCTTGCCGATGCCGTGGCCGCAGAATTCGCGCACCACGCTGTAGCCGGCTTTCTCGGCGTGCTGCTGGATGGCGTGGCCGATGTCGCCCAGCGTGGCGCCCGGCTTGACCTGCTCGATGCCCAGCCACATGCATTCATAGGTGATGTCCGACAGGCGCTTGGCCAGGATCGACGGTTCGCCGATGAAGAACATGCGGCTGTTGTCGCCGTGGTAGCCGTCCTTGATGACGGTGATGTCGAGGTTGACCACGTCGCCGTTTTTCAGCACTTTATCGCCCGGAATGCCGTGGCAGATAACGTCGTTGACCGAGGTGCAGATGGCCTTCGGGTAGGGCGTGTAGCCTGGCGGGCTGTAATTCAGCGGCGCCGGGATCGTGCCCTGGACGTTGACCATGTACTCATGGCACAGGCGGTCCAGCTCGCCGGTGGTGACACCCGGCTTGACGAACGGGGTGATGTAGTCCAGCACTTCGGAGCCGAGGCGGCCGGCGATGCGCATGCCTTCGATATCTTCGGCGGTTTTGATGGTAATAGACATAGTGGATCGCAATCAGCTAGGTAAACGGTGAACGCGCCAGCCGCGCCGGCCGCAACGGAAGCGGGGCGCGTGGCGTGCAATATATGGAAATTATAAACGACGCCGGGGCTGGCGGTGTGGCGCCGGCAGAGGGAAGCTTCAGGTCGCAGCGTTGGCGGCGGCTTTGGCGGCCGCACTGGCGCGGCGGCGGGCCAGCCAGCCCATCATGCCCAGGCCGCTCAGCAGCATGGCCCAGGTCTCGGCTTCCGGCACTGGTGCGGCTACACTGTCGATGCCATCCGCGCCCGCGCCTCCGGGGCCGAAGCGGTGCGCCATGTCGCGGGCCCGCTGGTCGGCGTCAGCCAGAGTGGCGCCTTCGGGCACGAAATCGTCCAGGCCCAGGTCGGACATGGTGCGGGCCAGGCGGCTCGTCACGTCATCGAGATCGGGCGCGTCGGCGTCGACCAGGCTGATGTCGGAAAATTCCTGCGGTTTCTTGGGCGGCTTGGCTTGCGCCACGGCCGGCGCCAGGCGCGTGATGCGGCTGACGTTGCCGCAGATCTTGGGCACCAGGATGCAGTGTTCACCCTCGCAATACACGGCGGCCGGTTCGGCGCGCAGTTCGTCCCACTTGTTGCGGGTCACGGTGCCGCAGACCGACGCGGCGCCGAAATGCATGTCGCGGATGGTGGTGTCGTACTGGCTCTTGCCGGCGATATGGTCGCGGGTGATGCTGACGGTGTCGTCCGGCTGGCGGTCTGCCAGGCGGCGCTTGAGCGTGCTGCGCACGCTTGCCGGAATGTCGGTGTAGCGGTCGATGGCGGCAGCCGGGCTGCCGGTGTACGGATTGCGGCCAGGATGATCCCAGGAGCAACTAGGCTGAATGGCAGCCGCGAGCGCGGTAGCTAAGAGTAACGACATGATGGCGATCTTTCGAAAACGACGCTATCGCATGGGCTGGGCGCAACGAATATTAAATCATCGGAATTAATAACTGCGATGATATTACAGTTTCTGCATCTTTTGAGCATGGAAGGCGAGATTTTTTGATGTTTCGCAACATCTTGGTGCGGTCGCACACATATGGGGCAGGTGCTGTCAGAGTCAGAAATCTTGCGCAAGTGGCTGTTTTTAGGGTAGAATCTCGGGTTGCTTGAATTCGGTTTAAGCAATGTTGTTAATTTCATTTATAAACTCGAATCCGGTCAACAAGGGTGCCAGGCTTAGCCAGGTCACAGATCGGATTCCGGAACTAACCCTGGAGTAATATTATGTCCGTAACTATGCGCGAAATGCTGGAAGCCGGTGTCCACTTCGGTCACCAAACCCGTTTCTGGAACCCAAAGATGGCGCCGTTCATCTTTGGTCACCGTAACAAGATCCATATCATCAACTTGGAAAAGACGATGGGTATGTATCAAGAAGCGATGAAACACGTGAAACAGGTTGCCGCCAACCGTGGCACCATCCTGATGGTAGGCACCAAGCGTCAAGCACGCGATATCATCGCCGCTGAAGCCCAGCGCGCAGGCGTTCCTTTTGTTGACCAGCGTTGGCTGGGCGGCATGCTGACCAACTTCAAAACCATCAAAACCTCGATCAAGCGTCTGAAAGACATGGAAGCGGCGATTGCGGACGGTTCGGCTGAGAAGATGTCGAAAAAAGAAGCGCTGATGTTCCAACGCGAAATCGTCAAGCTGCAAAAATCGATCGGCGGCATCAAAGACATGGGCGGCGTTCCTGACGCTATCTTCGTCGTTGACGTTGGCTACCATAAAGGCGCCATCACCGAAGCCGCAAAACTGGGCATCCCAGTGATCGGCGTGGTCGATACCAACCACTCGCCAGAAGGCGTGCAGTACGTAATTCCAGGTAATGATGACTCGTCGAAAGCCATCACGCTGTACGCCCGCGGCGTGGCAGATGCCATCCTGGAAGGCCGTGCCGCTGCCGGTAACGAAGTAGTTGAAATGGTGAAAGCCGCAGCCGGCGACGAATTCGTCGAAGTCAGCGAACAAGCGTAAGCGTTCCTGATTGGCTGTAAGGAAAAAGGGGTGGCCAACAGCTCCCCCTTTTTTTTAACGTAAATGGTTAGAGCATCTTGCTCACCACCCCGAATACCGATTATCAGATCGAAATACAGGAGAAACACATGGCAGCTATTACCGCAGCAATGGTAGGCGAACTGCGCGCGAAAACCGACGCGCCGATGATGGAATGCAAAAAAGCACTGACCGAAGCCGAAGGCGACATGGGTCGTGCGGAAGAGATCCTGCGCGTCAAGCTGGGTGGCAAGGCTGGTAAAGCCGCCAGCCGCATCACCGCCGAAGGCGTGGTCGCGACCTACATCGCCAACGGCGTCGGCGCCCTGGTGGAAGTGAACTCGGAAACCGACTTCGTGGCGAAAAACGACGATTTCCTGAACCTGGCCAACACCGCCGCCCGTCTGGTGGCTGAAAAGAACCCGGCCGACGTGGCTGCCCTGCTGGCCCTGCCAGCTGGCGACGACGGCAAAACGCTGGACGAAGTGCGCGCTGCCCTGATCGGTAAAATCGGCGAAAACATGTCGATCCGCCGCTTCCAGCGTTTCGAAACCACCGCCAAGCTGGCCTCGTACCTGCACGGCACCCGCATCGGCGTGATGGTCGAATTCGACGGCGCCGACGAGCAAGTCGGTAAAGACGTGGCCATGCACATCGCCGCGATGAAGCCAGTGTCGCTGTCGGCTGACCAGGTTCCTGCCGAACTGATCGAAAAAGAGCGTTCGGTGGCCAAGCTGAAAGCCGACGAAGATGCAGCTGCCGCCGTGGCTGCCGGCAAACCAGTACAGCCTGCCGACATCGTCGCCAAGCGTCTGGAAGGCTCGGTCCAGAAGTACCTGAAAGAAGTATCGCTGCTGAACCAGGCTTTCGTGAAAAACGACAAGCAATCGATCGAGCAGATGCTGAAAGAAAAATCGACCACCGTCAAAGCGTTCGTGATGTACGTGGTGGGCGAGGGCATCGAGAAGAAGGTGGACGACTTCGCCGCTGAAGTGGCTGCGCAAGTAGCCGCTTCCAAAGGAGCGTAATACAGAAAACGGGCCGAGAGGCCCGTTTTTTTAAGCCCGCAGCAGTGCCCGGCGTCGGGCGAGGTATCATAGGCGCCGGCAGACTTACCCCGAACAACCAATCATTAGGAGCCCCGTCTCATGTCCAAACCAGCCTACAAGCGCGTCCTCCTCAAATTGTCCGGCGAAGCCCTGATGGGCGATGATCCTTACGGCATCAATCGCGCCACGATCGAACGGACGGTGGCCGATGTGGCCGAGGTCGCGAAACTGGGCGTGGAACTGGCGATCGTCATTGGCGGCGGCAATATCTTCCGTGGTGTGGCGCCGGGCGCCCAAGGCATGGACCGCGCCACCGCCGACTACATGGGCATGCTGGCCACCGTGATGAACGCGCTGGCCCTGGCCGACGCCATGCGCCATGTTGGTGTCACCGCGCGCGTGATGTCGGCGATCGGCATCGAGCAGGTGGTCGAGCCGTATGTGCGCCCGAAAGCGCTGCAGTACCTGGAAGAAGGCAAGGTCGTGGTGTTCGCGGCCGGCACCGGCAACCCGTTCTTCACCACCGACACCGCCGCGGCCCTGCGCGGTTCGGAAATGAGTGCCGAGATCGTGCTGAAAGCCACCAAGGTCGATGGCGTGTACACTGCCGATCCCAAGAAAGACCCCAACGCCACGCTGTACCACTCGATCAGCTTCGATGAAGCGATTGCCAAGCACTTGCAGGTCATGGACGCCACCGCCTTCGCGCTGTGCCGCGACCAGAAACTGCCGATCAAGGTGTTCTCCATCACCAAGCCGGGTGCGCTGATGCGCGTCATCATGGGCGAGGATGAGGGTACACTGGTTCACGTTTAAATTTAGATATTTCAGATATACAGGAGAGCAGCAATGTCCGCAGCTGACGTTAAAAAGAACGCCCAAGAGCGCATGACCAAATCGCTGGAAACCCTGCGTGGTGACCTGGCCAAAGTCCGTACCGGCCGTGCCCACACCGGCATCCTCGATCACGTGACGGTCGACTACTATGGTAGCCCGACCGCCATCAGCCAGGTGGCCAACCTGACCTTGGTCGACGCCCGCACCATCGGCGTGCAGCCGTTTGAAAAGAAAATGGCCGGCGCAATTGAAAAGGCCATCCGCGACGCCGACCTGGGCCTGAACCCGGCCGCGCAGGGCGACATGATCCGCGTACCGACCCCGCCGCTGACCGAAGAGCGCCGCAAGGAAATGGTCAAGCTGGCCAAAGGCGAAGCGGAAGACGCCAAAGTCGCCGTGCGCAACATCCGCCGCGATGCCAACGAAGGCTTGAAAAAGCTGGTCAAGGACAAGGCGATTTCGGAAGACGACGAGCGCCGTGGCACCGATGAAGTGCAAAAACTGACCGACAAGTTCATTGCCGATATCGACAAGATGGTTGGTGAGAAAGAAAAAGAAATCCTGACGGTATAAAACCCATCGACGCCAGCAGCGGAATCAGCACCTCGGCCGCAGGGTCGGACCCCGAGCGGGGTCCGACCCTGCACCACGCCGCCGTGCGGGTTCGGTTGACTGGCGTCTTGTCTTTTTGTCTCACACCTGCAATACTTTATACTTTGGCATCGACGTTTTCATGAAATATACGAGTTCGACTACCGAGGTTCCAGACGCACCTGCCGTGCCGCGCCATGTGGCCATCATCATGGATGGCAACGGACGCTGGGCAACCAAGCGCTTCCTGCCGCGGGTGGCCGGACACGCCAAGGGCGTGGACGCCGTGCGCACTGCCGTCGAGTCCTGCGCCCGCCGTGGCGTCGACTATCTGACCTTGTTCGCCTTCAGCTCCGAAAACTGGCGCCGCCCGGAAGAAGAAGTGTCCCTGCTGATGCGCCTGTTCGTGACGGCGCTGGAACGCGAAGTCTCCAAACTGCATACCAATAACATCCGCTTGCGCGTCGTGGGCGACCTCAGCCGCGCCGACCAGAAGCTGCAAGGCATGATCGCCGCCGCCGAGCGCAAGACCGCCGCCAACACCGGCATGACCTTGACCGTCTGCTTCAACTACGGCGGCCGCTGGGACATCATGCAGGCCGTCGCGCAGATGGTCAAAGCCCATCCGGGCGCGAGCGACTTCAGCGAAGAACAGCTGGCGCCGCACCTGGTGATGGCCTACGCGCCCGAGCCCGACCTGTTCATCCGCACCGGCGGCGAACAGCGCATTTCCAATTTCCTGCTGTGGCAGCTGGCGTATACCGAGCTGTTCTTCACCGACACGTACTGGCCGGATTTCTCCGCCGCGTGTCTTGACGAGGCGATCGCCTCCTACCAGCACCGAGAGCGGCGATTCGGCCGCACCGGCGCGCAACTGGCTGAAAAGACAAACTGATGCTGAAAACGAGGATTATTACCGCTCTGGTGTTACTGGCGGTGCTGCTGCCGGTCCTGTTCTTCAACTATTTCCCCGCGTTTGCCCTGGTGGTGACGCTGTTTGTCGGCGCCGCCGTGTGGGAAGGCGCCCGCCTGTTCGGCCTGGGCGAAAGCCGCGCGCGCGTGGCCGGCTTCATCGGCGGTGCGCTGTTCATCGCGCTGATGTACTCTGCCAAGCCGGGTGCTGTCAACGCGCTGTATGGCGTGGCCGCCTTGCTGTGGCTGATCCGCTATGCGCCGACGCTGGGCCTCGGCCTGCCGCCGCTGGCCGGCGCCGCCAACTGGTCGCTGGCGATTACCTTCACCTTTGCCGTGTTTGCCGCCTTCTTCGCGCTGGTCGGCCTGTACCTGAAATCGCCGCTGTATTTGCTGTCGGTGATGGTGCTGGTGTGGATCGCCGACATCGGCGCCTACTTCTCCGGCAAGGCCTTCGGCAAGCGCAAGCTGGCGCCTAGCATCTCCCCGGGCAAGTCGTGGGAAGGCGCGATCGGCGGCGCGATCGCGGTGCTGGTGCTGGCCTCGCTGTCAGTTATCCTGGCCAACGGCGCCGCGCCATGGCTGCAGGACACCTTCGCCTGGAAGCTGCAGGCCCGCTTCGGCTGGGTTCCGGCGCTGCTGGTGCTGCTGGTGATCGTGATCTTCTCCGTGATCGGCGACCTGTTCGAATCCCAACTCAAGCGCCGCGCCGGCATCAAGGACAGCAGCAACCTGCTGCCTGGCCACGGCGGCGTGCTGGACCGCGTGGACGCATTGATTCCGGTGCTGCCGATGGCTGCGCTGGTCACGTCCTGGCTCTGAAAGAATTCCCATGCAACGTATTACCGTTTTAGGCGCCACCGGCTCGATCGGCGTATCCACGCTGGACGTGGTGGCGCGCCATCCTGGCCGCTACGCCGTCTACGCGCTGTCAGCGCACAGCCGGGTTGAAGAACTGGCCGCACAGTGCGTGCAGTTTCGTCCGGCGCGCGCGGTGGTCGGCACGGCCGCCGCCGCCGAACGCCTGGCGGCGCTGCTGCGCGCGGCCGGCGTCAAGACCGAAGTGGAGTGGGGCGAGCAAGCCTTGTGCAGCATCGCCAGCGCGCCGGAAGTCGACAGCGTGATGGCCGCCATCGTTGGCGCGGCCGGCCTGGCGCCGACCCTGGCCGCAGCCCGCGCCGGCAAGAAAATCCTGCTGGCCAACAAGGAAGCACTGGTGATGTCCGGCCAGCTGTTCATGGACGCCGTGCACGAATCGGGCGCCGTGCTGCTCCCGATCGACAGCGAACATAACGCCATCTTCCAGTCGATGCCGCAATTCGGCGGCCGCGTGCCGGCGGTGCGCGAGCAGGCGGCCGGCGTCGCCAAGATCCTGCTGACCGCTTCCGGCGGCCCGTTCCTGACGCGCGACGTCGCCACGCTGGACGCGGTGACCCCGGAGCAGGCCTGCAAGCACCCCAACTGGTCGATGGGCCGCAAGATTTCGGTCGACTCCGCGACCATGATGAACAAGGGCCTGGAAGTGATCGAGGCGCACTGGCTGTTTGGCGCGCCGGCCGACCAGATCGAAGTGGTGATCCATCCGCAGTCGGTGATCCACTCGATGGTGTCCTACGTCGATGGCTCGGTGCTGGCGCAGCTGGGCAACCCGGACATGCGCACGCCGATCGCCCACGCGCTGGCCTACCCGGAACGCATCGCTTCCGGCGTGGCCCAGCTGGACCTGACCCAGATCGCCACGCTGCAATTTGAAAAACCGGACTTCACCCGCTTCCCCTGCCTGGCACTGGCATTCGATGCGCTGCGCGCCGGCGGTACCGCGCCGGCGCTGCTGAACGCGGCCAACGAAGTGGCGGTGCAAGCCTTCCTCGACCGCAAGATCGGCTTCCGCCAGATCGACCGCGTGATCGCGCAAGTGGTGGACACGCTGCCGCACGGCGCCGCCCACAGCATCGACGCGGTGCTGGCACAGGACGCCGCCGCGCGCGCCGCTGCCCAAGCCTGCATCGCCGGACTGGCCGCATGATCTTCCTGCAAAAAGTGCTGGCGTTTGTCTTCTGCCTGGGTTCCCTGGTGGTGCTGCACGAGCTGGGACATTACCTGGTGGCGCGCTGGTGCGGCGTCAAGGTGCTGCGCTTTTCGGTCGGCATGGGACCGGTGGTGTGGTCGCGCCGCTTCGGCAAGGACCAGACCGAATGGGCGATTTCCGCGCTGCCGCTGGGCGGCTACGTCAAAATGCTGGACGCCCGCGAAGGCGAGTTGACCGGCTTGCCGGAGGCCGACTTGCAACGCGAATTCACGCGCCAGAACGTGTGGAAGCGCATCGCCATCGTGGCCGCCGGCCCGATCGCCAACTTCCTGGTCGCCATCGCGCTGTACGCCGGCCTGTTCATGCACGGCGTCGAAGAACCCACCAGCAAAATCAGCGTCAAGGCCGAGAGCCAGGCCTGGCAGGCCGGCCTGCGCAGCGGCGACAACGTGGTGTCGATCAACGAACAACCGGTGCACGTCTGGTCCGAGCTGCGCTGGCAGCTGGTGCAGGCGGCCATCGACAAGCAGTCGGTGCGCGTGGCGCTGGAACGCGCAGGGCAGGGCCACGTCAATCTGACGCTGGCCGCCAGCGCGCTGCAAGGCTTGAACCTGGAAGGCGACGTGCCGGGCCAACTGGGCCTGGACGTGGCGCGGCCGTTGCCGGTGGTGCTGCGCGTGCTGCCGGGCGGTCCGGCCGAACGCGCCGGCCTGCAGGCTGGCGATCTGCTGACCGCGGTCGACGGCGTGGCGGTCGACAACAGTCCGGCCTTCATCGAAAAAATCAGCGCCGCGCCAGGCAAGCCGGTACTGCTGGCGATGCAGCGCCACGGCCAGCCGCTGACGGTGAGCGTGGTGCCGGCGGCGGTGGAAGCAAAAACCGCTCAAGGAACTGTAACAGTCGGTAAGATCAACGCCGAGATTGCAAACCGCCCGGATATGATCAAGGTGCCATCATCCCCTCCCGCAGCAGTCGCCAAGGCGGTCGCGCGGGTCTGGGAGACTTGTACGATGACGCTGAAAATGATCGGCAAAATGGTCACCGGCGAGGTCTCGCTGAAGAATGTGACGGGCCCAATCACCATCGCCGATTATGCCGGCCAGACCGCGCAGATGGGCATGGAGTATTACCTGAGCTTCGTCGCCTTCATCAGCATCAGTCTGGGCGTGATGAATTTGCTTCCGATTCCCGTTCTAGACGGGGGGCATTTGCTGTATTATTCGCTGGAAGTTTTAACTGGGCGTTCTGTGCCGGAGCGCGTTGGAGACATCGCGCAGCGTCTCGGCATGGGCTTGTTATTGAGCCTGATGCTGCTGGCGGTGTTTAACGACGTTGCCCGGCTGCTGTAGCTGTACTGTGTAGTTCTCGTTGATTAGCCATTGAAACCGATGAAAAGATATTCTGATCGTATTACCTCTACTTCCTTGCGCCGCAGCCTGATCGGCGCCGCTGTCCTGGCACTGTGCAGCGGCAGCGCGCTTGCCGTCGAGCCCTTCGTCATCAAAGATATCCGCATCGAAGGCATCCAGCGTACGGAAGCCGGTACCGTCTTCAGCTATCTGCCTGTGCGTGTCGGCGAAACCTTCAACGACGACAAATCGGTCACCGCCATCAAGGCGCTGTACGCCACCGGGTTCTTCAAGGACGTCAAGCTGGAACAGGACGGCCAGGTACTGGTGGTGCTGGTCGAAGAACGTCCGGCCATCGCCAAGGTGGACTTCACCGGCACCAAGGAATTTGAAAAAGACACGCTGATCAAGGCGCTGAAAGACATCGGCGTCGGCGAAGCCAAGACCTTCGAAAAAGCCTCGGTCGATCGCGCCGAGCAGGAATTGAAGCGCCAGTATCTGTCGCACGGCCTGTATGGCGTCAAAGTGGAAACCACCGTCACGCCGCTGGAACGCAACCGCGTCAACATCAACTTCGTGGTGGATGAGGGCGAGATCGCCAAGATCAAAGAGATCAACATCGTCGGCAACAAGGTGTTCTCCGACAAGGAGCTGAAAGAAAACCTGGCGCTCAATACCGGCGGCTGGTTCAGCTGGTACACCAAGGCCAACCAGTATTCCAAGACCAAGCTGACCGGCGATATCGAGTCGCTCAAGTCCTTCTATCTGAATCGCGGCTACATCAGCATGAACATCGACTCCACCCAGGTGTCGATCACGCCCGACAAGAAGGACATCTACATCACCATCAACATCACCGAGGGTGAGCAGTACAAGGTCAAGAACATCAAGTTCGAAGGCGAGACCTTCGGCCGCGAAGAAGAACTGCGTTCGCTGGTGCTGCTGCGCAGCGGCCAGACCTACTCGGGCGAGCTGCTGACCGCCACCAACAAGCTGATTTCGGACCGCCTGGGCACCTTCGGCTACGCGTTTGCCAACGTCAACGCGTCGCCCGACATCGATGTCGAGAAACGCGAAGTGTCGTTCACCTTCTTCATCGATCCGGGCAAGCGCGCCTACGTGCGCCACATGAACATCGCCGGCAATACCTCGACCCGCGACGAAGTGATCCGCCGCGAGTTCCGCCAGTTCGAGTCGAGCTGGTACGACGCCAACAAGATCAAGCTGTCGCGCGACCGCGTCGACCGCCTGGGCTACTTCAAGGACGTCACCGTCGATACGCCGGAAGCGCAAGGCACCTCGGACCAGGTGGACGTCAACCTGACCGTGACCGAACGTCCGACCGGTAACTTCCAGATCGGCGGCGCGTTCTCGCAGTCGGAGAAGTTCTCGTTCCAGGCAGCGGTCCAGCAGGCCAACTTCGCCGGTTCCGGCACCACCGTGGGCCTGGAGCTGAATACGTCGAAATACAGCCGCACGATTTCGTTCTCGCAGACCGACCCGTACTACACCGACGACGGCGTCTCGCGCGGCTACGAGCTGTATCTGCGCACGCAACAACCGCCGGCGCTGAACATCGGTTCCTACACGATTAAACAGCAGGGCGGCCGCATCAGCTACGGCGTGCCGTTCTCGGAAGTCGACACCGTGTTCTTCGGCATCGGCCTGGAACGCTCGAAGATCACCACCGACGCCACCTCGCCGACCCGCTTCCGCGAATACGTGACCACCATTACCGGCATCGCCAACGGTATCGGCACCGCCGCCACCAACGCCGTGCCGCTGACCATGGCGTGGGCACGCGACAGCCGCGATTCGGCAGTCACGCCAACCATCGGCCGCTACCAGCGCGCCAACCTGGAGCTGGATCTGGTCGGCCAGCAGAAATACTACCGCGCCGTCTACGAGCAGCAGTGGTACAAGCCGCTGTTCTCGAAAGTGACGCTGGCATTGAAGGGCGAGTTTGACTACGGCCATGGCATCGGCAACAGCAGCTACCCGGTGTTCAAGAACTTCTATGCCGGCGGTATCGGTTCGGTGCGCGGCTATCTGAGCTCGTCGCTGGGTGCGGTCGACTACACCTACGGCGATGCCCTGGGCGGCGCGTCGCGTATCATCGGCAATGCCGAGCTGCAGCTGCCGTTCCCAGGCTCCGGCCAGGACCGCAGCCTGCGCTGGTTCGGCTTCCTCGATACCGGCCAGGTCTACCAGGAAGGTCAGAAAATGCGCGCTTCCGAGCTGCGCTACTCGACCGGTCTGGGCATCAGCTGGATTTCGCCGGTCGGTCCGCTGAAACTGAGTTATGCTAAGCCGTTGAACGCCAAGACCGGCGACCGCCTGGAACGCTTCCAGTTCCAGATGGGTACCGGCTTCTAAGCTGCGTATTAATGCATAACGGTAATATTTTTTATTTCGGAGAAATAAGTTGAAGACTGCATCTGCAACCATGACCAAATATTTCGCCATGCTGGCACTGGGCTGGTGTGCATTGGCGCCGGTGCAGGCCCAGACCTCGGCCTCGCCGTCGTCGTCCCGTATCGCCTGGATTAGCCCGGAGCGCATCTACAACGAATCCAAGCTGGCCAAACTGGCCGAAGAAAAGCTCAAGGAAGAGTTCAAGAGCCGCGAAAAGGCGATGAGCGAAATGGCGGCGCGCCTGAAGACGGCGTCGGACAAGCTGGAGGCCGATGCGCCGACGCTGACCGAAGCCGACCGCATCAAGCGCCAGCGCGACGTGTTTGAACTGGACAAGGAATACCAGCGCCGCCAGCGCGAATTCCGCGAAGACGTCAGCCAGCGCACCAACGAGGAGCGCCAGGCGATTTCGGAAAAGGCCACCAAGATCATCAAGCAGCTGGCCAATGTCGAAGGCTTCGACATCGTGCTGCAGGACGCCGTCTGGGCCAGCAGCCGCATCGACATCACCGAAAAGGTGCTGGCTGCGCTGGATAAAGACAAGTAACCCTCAAGATTGGATCACCCGATGGGCACTCGACTAGGAGCATTGGTCGAACGCTTGGGCGGACAGCTGGTCGGCGATGCGAACCTGGAAGTCTCCGGGATCGCGCCACTGGCCGATGCCGGCGTTTCGCACATCAGCTTTCTCAGTAATAGCAAACTGCGCGCCGAGGCGTTGCAGAGCAAGGCGGCGGCACTGATTGTGTCGGCCGCCGATGACGCATTTATCGCCGCCGGCTACCACGGCGCGCGCATCGTCGTCCCAAATCCGTATGTGTACTTCGCCCGCGCGGCGCAGTATTTCGAATCCCTGACGGCGATCGTGCCGCCGGCCGGCGTGCATGCGTCGGCGGTGGTTTCCGACAGCGCGCAGGTGGCGGCATCGGCCCACATCGGCGCGCGCGCGGTGATCGAAGACGGCGCCGTGATCGGCGAGCACGCGGTGATCGGCGCCGGCTGCTATGTCGGCCGTGAGGCGGTGGTGGGCGAGGGCACGCAGTTCTTCGCCAACGTCACCTTCCACGCGCGCTGCCAGATCGGCAAGCGCGGCATCATTCATTCGGGCGCGGTGATCGGCACCGACGGCTTTGGCTTTGCCAACGAGGGCGGCGTCTACATCAAGATTCCGCAGACCGGGCGCGTGATGATCGGCGATGACGTCGACATCGGCGCCAACACCACCATCGACCGCGGCGCGCTGGCCGATACGATCATCGAAGACGGCGTCAAGCTGGATAACCAGATCCAGATCGGCCATAACTGCCATATCGGCGCGCACACGGCGATGGCCGGCTGCGTCGGCGTGGCCGGCAGCGCCAAGATCGGCAAATACTGCACTTTCGGCGGCGCCGCCATGGTGCTGGGCCACCTGACCATCGTCGACAAGGTGCACGTGGGCTCGGGCTCGATGGTGTCGCGCTCGATTCTGGAACCTGGCCAGTACACCGGCTTCTACCCGCTGGCGAAAAACGCCGACTGGGAAAAATCGGCGGCGATTGTCCGCAATTTGTCCGCCATGCGCGATAAAATCCGCGCGCTGGAAAAAACCATTAAAACACGAACTGAAAACGAATCATGACCACTACCCCAGACACCGCCGCCGCCAAGACCATGGATATCTGCGAGATCAAGGCCTACCTGCCGCACCGCTATCCGATGCTGCTGGTCGACCGCGTGCTCGCGTACGAAGAGAACAAGTCCATCACCGCCATCAAGAACGTGACCGTCAACGAAGAATTCTTCAACGGCCACTTCCCGCACAAGCCGGTCATGCCCGGCGTGCTGATGATCGAAGCGATGGCGCAGACGGCGGCGCTGCTGTCGTTCAAGACCATGGGCATCAAGCCCGATGAGAACTCGGTGGTGTACTTCGTCGGCATCGACGGCGCGCGCTTCAAGCGTCCGGTCGGTCCTGGCGACCAGCTGAAAATGGACATCGAGATCCTGCGCGTCGCGCGCGGCATCTGGAAATACAAGGCGGTCGGCTCGGTCGACGGCCAGGTGGCGGTGGAAGCGGAACTGATGTGCACCATCCGCAGCACCAGCGACGCCTCGCAGCCAGCCGCAGGACAGTAATCATGGCCAAGATACACGCCACCGCTGTCGTTGACAGCAAGGCCGAACTGCACGACAGCGTGGAGATCGGCCCGTATTCCGTGGTCGGCCCGAACGTCGTCATCGGTTCCGGCACGGTGGTCGGCCCGCATGTGGTGATCGAAGGCCACACGACCATCGGCAGCGACAACAAGTTCTTCCAGTTCTCGTCGATCGGCGCCGCGCCGCAGGACAAGAAGTGGAGCGGCGAGCCGACCCGCCTGACCATCGGCGACCGCAACACCATTCGCGAATTCTGCACCTTCAATACCGGCACGGTGCAGGACAAGGGCGTGACCTCGCTCGGCAACGACAACTGGATTTCGGCTTACGTCCACCTGGCGCATGACTGCGTAGTGGGCAGCAACACGATCTTCTCGAACAACGCGCAGATCGCCGGCCACGTGGAAATCGGCGACTGGGTGATCATGAGCGGCTTCGCCAACGTGCACCAGTTCTGCAAGATCGGCGCCCACGCGTTTGTCGGCATGAGCACCTCGCTGACGCAGGACGTGCCGCCGTTCGTGCTGTTGAACGGTAACCCGGCATCGGCGCATGGCGTCAATATCGAAGGCCTGAAACGCCGCGGCTTCTCGCGTGAGCAGATCAATGGCATCCGCGCGGCCTACAAGATCATCTACCGCTCCGGCCACACGCTGGAAGAAGCCAAGGCGGCGCTGATTGCGGAAGAAGCCACCGTGCCGGCCGACGTCGCGCTGCACATGCGCGCCATGCGTGAATTCCTCGATACCGCGAGCCGTGGCATCGTCCGCTGACACGCCGCTGTCCCTGGCCCTGGTGGCCGGCGAGCCGTCCGGCGACATGCTGGCGGCTCGTTTGCTTTCGGGCCTGCGTCCGCACCTGCCTGACGCGCGCTTCCACGGCATCGGCGGACCGCAGATGATGGCGCAGGGCTTCGAGTCGCACTGGCCGATGGACCAGCTGACCGTACGCGGCCTGCTGCCGGTGCTGCTGCGCTACCGCGAACTGAAAGGCATCCAGAGCGCGCTGCGCGACCAGTTGCTGGCCGACCGGCCGGCGGCCTTCATCGGCGCCGACTATCCGGGCTTTAATCTCGGGCTGGAAATGCAGCTGAAGGACGCCGGCATTCCGACCGTGCATTACATCGGGCCGCAGATCTGGGCCTGGCGCGGTGGCCGTATCAAGAAGATCATCAAGGCGGTGTCGCACATGCTGGTAGTCTTCCCGTTCGAGGAAGAGATTTATAAAAAGGCCGGCGTGCCGGTCAGCTATGTCGGCCATCCGCTTGCCGAACTGATTCCGCTGGCGCCGGACGAAGGCGCCGCGCGGCGCGCGCTCGGTTTGCCGGAAGACGCCAATGTGGTCACCGTCATGCCGGGCAGCCGCATGTCGGAGATCAAGTACAACACCGTGGCCTTTGTGCAGGCGGCCCGGCTGCTGAAAATCCGCGACCGCTCCTTGAAGTTTGTCGTGCCGATGGCCGGCGAACGCCAGCGCGCTTACTTCCTTGAGCTGATCGCGCAAGCGGGCTTGCAGGACATCGAACTGCAACTGCTGGACGGCCAGTCGCACACCGCGATTGCGGCGGCCGATGCGGTGATGGTGGCCTCCGGCACAGCGTCGCTGGAAGTGGCGCTGTTCAAGAAGCCGATGGTCATCGCCTACAAGATGGCGGAACTGGAATGGCAGATCCTGCGCCACTTCGGCTACCAGCCGTGGATCGGCATGCCGAATATCCTGGCGCGCGAATTCCTGGTGCCGGAACTGCTGCAGCACGCCGCCAGCCCGGAAGCGCTGGCGGAAGCGATGTGGAAGCAGCTGAGCGACGCGCCGCACCGGCTGATGCTGGCGCAGCGCTTCACCGACATGCATCACAGCCTGCTGCGCAACAGCGCGGAGGAGAGCGCGGCGGCGGTGCTCCAAGTTATAGAAAGATCAAAGTGAATAACCAAAACCTCGGCCTGTTTGACGACCTGCCGGCATCGCCCGACGAAATCATCTGCGGCGTGGACGAAGCGGGCCGCGGCCCGCTGGCCGGCCCGGTGTTCGCGGCTGCCGTCATCCTCGACGTGTCGCGCCCTATTGAGGGATTGCGCGATTCGAAAAAGCTGACCGAAGCCAAACGCGACATGCTGGTGCCGCTGATCAAGCAACACGCGCTGGCGTGGGCGATCGCCGAAGCGTCGGAAGAAGAAATCGACAAACTGAATATTCTGCAGGCGTCGATGCTGGCCATGCGCCGCGCGGTGGAAGCGCTGAGCACCGTGCCGACGCTGGCCCTGATCGACGGCAATCGCTGCCCGGTCATGAAGATCCAGAGCATCGCCGTCATCGGCGGCGACGACAAGGTGGACGCCATCTCGGCCGCCTCAATCCTGGCCAAGACCGCGCGCGACGCCGCGCTGGTGCTGCTTCACGAGCGCTATCCGGAATACTGCTTCGACCAGCACAAGGGCTACGGCACCGCGCTGCACCTCGAGCGCCTGCGCGCGCATGGCCCGTCGCCGGTGCACCGCCGCTCGTTCGCACCGGTGCGCGCGCTGCTGGAGGTGAGCCTGTGAAGACGATTACCTCGCGCGACAACGCGCAATACAAGGAGCTGGTCAAGCTGGCCGGCAGCCAGTCGGCGCGCCGCAAGGCCGGCCGCACGCTGCTCGACGGCGTGCACCTGTGCCAATCGTTCCTGCAGCTGCGCGGCATGCCGGAGCAGTGCGTGGTCAGCGAAAGCGCATTGCAAAATCCGGAAGTGATGGAGATCGTCGGCCAGCTGGAAGCGCAACGCGCGCACGTGCTGGCGCTGCCGGATGCGCTGTACAACGGCATCAGCCAGGTCGAACACGGCGTCGGCGTGATGTTCTCGATCGCCACGCCGGAACGCGAGGTGACGGCGCCGGTGAGCGTATCTGCGGTGCTGCTGGACGGCGTGCAGGACCCCGGCAACGTCGGCTCCATCCTGCGCAGCGCGGCGGCGGCGGGCGTGACGCAAGTGTATTGCAGCGCCGGTACCGCATTCTGCTGGTCGCCGAAAGTGCTGCGCGCCGCAATGGGCGCGCACTTCGTGCTGGATATTTTTGAAAACGTCGACCTGGCGGACCTGGTCCGCAACGCCAAGGTGCAGACGCTGGCCACCAGCGGCTATGCGACCCAGCGCCTGTACGACGTCGACCTGCGCACGCCGACCGCCTGGCTGTTCGGCCACGAAGGCCAGGGCGTGGCGGACGATTTGCTGTCCATGGCCACCCACCAGGTGGTGATCCCGCACCTGGGACAGGTGGAATCGCTCAACGTGGCCGCCTGCGCGGCAGTATGCTTTTTCGAGCAAGTCAGGCAGAATCTGACGTAAGCACACATTGGAGCCGTCATGGATATCGCGCAGTTGCACTTTCTGGTAGCCGAAGGGGATCAGGTTCAACGCCATGCGCTGGCCGATATCCTGGTGCACCTCGGTGTTGGGCGGATCACGCAGGCGCCGGACGGCCACACGGCGCTGCGCCACTTCAGCGCAGGCATCACGCCGCCGGTGGACATCGCCATCATCGATCTGGCCTTGCCGGGCATGGATGCGCTGGAATTGATACGCCGCCTTGGCGAAGCGCACTGCAAGGCCGGCGTGATCGTGGTCGGCGCGCAGACCAATGCGGTGCTGTTCTCGGTGGAGACGATGGCCGACGCGTATGGCGTCAACGTGCTGGGCGCGATCGGCAAACCGGTGATCGGCAGCCGGCTGGTAGCGCTGATCCAGAACTTTCTGCAACCGTCGGAAGCGCACGCCTTGCACGAGGCGCCGCCGACGCTGTCGTTCACGCAAGTGGGGCAGGGCTTGCAGAACCGCGAATTCGATCCCTACTTCCAACCCAAGATTGAGCTGGAAACCGGGCAGGTAAAAGGCCTGGAGATGTTCGCCCGCTGGCGCCATCCGCTGTATGGCGTTCTGGGACCGGCATCCTTCATGCCGGCGCTGGAAGAGGCGCGGCGCGTGGACTTCCTCGACTGGACCATGATCGAAAAATCGGTGCTCGCATGCCGCAAGCTGCACGACCTGGGCGTCCCGATCTCGGTGTCCATCAACGTGGACCACAGCACGCTGGCGCACCCGCAATTCATGGACCAGATCAGCTCCTGCCTGGAGCGCCACCAGATCATGTCCGACTACATTACCTTCGAGATGACCGAATCGGCGGTGCTGAGCACCGATGCACATTTCCTCGAACGCCTGCTGCGCTTGCGGATGAAAGGTTTCGGCCTGGCCATCGACGATTACGGGACTGGCCGCAGCAACCTGCAACTGCTGGCGCGCATTCCGTTTTCCGAACTGAAGATCGACCGCAGCTTCGTTGACGGCGCCTCCAAGCGCGCGCCTATCGGCACCGTGCTGCGCTCCTGCCTGAATCTGGCGCGCAGCCTGGATCGCCGTTCGGTGGCGGTCGGTGTCGAGACCAAGCAGGATTGGGACTTCCTGCAAGGCCTGGGCTGCACCTACGCCCAGGGCTACTACATCGCCAAGCCGATGCCGGTGGAAGACTTCCCGGCCTGGCTGGCCGACTGGCAGCATTTCTTCTGACCGCCATCAAATACAGCTAGCGGCAACCGCGCACACTCGACCTCTGCCCACAATGGAGGTCGACATGGCTAAACGTAAATCCAACGGCGGCGCGCTGGACGGCGCCGGTTCCATCCTGAGCACAGTCGCCGGACCGGCCGTCGCGCCGCATCCGTCGCGCCTCGGGCCACCCACTCCGATTGCAGACCAGTTGCTGGAGAAAGTCACCGGCGACGAGAAGCTTGCCGCCGAGATGCCGTTCAATCCCACCAAACCGCTGGAGTATGGCGAAGCGGCCTACACGCCGCATGCCGGGGCCACCCACGCGCCGCCGACGCCCATCGCCACCGCCAGCACCAGTACCGAAATCGTTGGTTCGGAGAAGGTCGGCGACGGCCAGCCGGACATCGGCGACAACGCCATCAACCGCCCGCTGGACCGGGTGCGCGTCGATGACACTGGCCGCGAACTGACCACCAACCAGGGCGTACCGGTAGCCGACAACCAGAACTCCCTGAAAGCCGGCCTGCGCGGCCCGACGCTGATGGAGGACTTCATCCTGCGCGAGAAGATCACCCACTTCGACCACGAACGCATTCCGGAGCGCGTGGTGCACGCGCGCGGCTCGGCGGCCCATGGTTATTTTGAAAGCTACGAGGATCTGCGCGGCCTCACGCGCGCCGCGCCGTTTGCCGCCGCCGGCAAGCGCACGCCGGTGTTCGTGCGCTTTTCCACCGTTGCTGGCGAGCGTGGTTCCGCCGATACCGTGCGCGATGTGCGCGGCTTCGCGGTCAAGTTCTACACCGACGACGGCAACTGGGATCTGGTCGGGAACAATATTCCCGTCTTCTTCATCCAGGATGCGATGAAGTTCCCGGACCTGATCCACTCGGTCAAGCCGGAACCGCACAACGGCATGCCGCAGGCGGCCAGCGCGCACGACACGTTCTGGGATTTCGCCTCGCTCAGTCCCGAAATCGCGCACATGCTGTTGTGGCATACGTCCGACCGCGCCATCCCGCGCAGCTACCGCATGATGCAGGGCTTCGGCGTGCACACCTTCCGGCTGGTGAACGACAAGGGCGAATCGGTGTTCTGCAAATTCCACTGGACGCCGATGGCGGGTACTCATTCGCTGGTGTGGGACGAGGCGGCGCGGCTGGCGGGCGCCGATCCGGACTATCACCGGCGCGATTTGTGGGAAGCCATCGACGCCGGCCAGTTTCCGGAGTGGGAGCTGGGCCTGCAAGTCTTCACCGAAGAACAGGCGGCGCAATTCCCCTTCGATATCCTTGACCCGACCAAGATCGTGCCGGAGGAGATGGTGGCGCTGCGCGCGGTCGGCAAGCTGGTACTGGACCGCAATCCGGACAACTTCTTTGCCGAGACCGAGCAGGTGGCATTCTGCGCGGCGCATGTGGTGCCGGGCATCGACTTCACCAACGACCCGCTGCTGCAAGGCCGTATTCATTCCTACATCGATACCCAGATCAGCCGCCTGGGTGGCGCCAATTTCCACGAGATCCCGATCAACACGCCGGTGGCGCAGATTCATAACAACCAGCGCGATGGGTTGCATCGCCAGCAGATCAACCGAGGTCGGGTCAGTTACGAGCCCAATTCGCTGGCGGGCGGCTGTCCGTTCCAGGCTGGCGCGCGTGGCTTTGTCAGCGTGCCCGAGGTGTCGCAAGGCAGGGAGGTGCGCGGCAAGCCGGAGCTGTTTGCCGACCACTACTCGCAGGCGCGCCTGTTCTGGATCAGCCAGAGCGTGACCGAGCAGCGGCACATCATCAACGCCTTCCGCTTCGAGTTGACGCGGGTGCAGACGCCGGCCGTGCGCAAGCGCGTGATGGCACTGCTGGCCAATGTCGACGCGGCGCTGGTAGCGGGCGTGGCCGAAGGCCTGGGCATGGAGGTGCCGCCGCCGCTGCCGCTGGCCACAGACCGGCCGCCATACGATTATCCGGCGTCGCCATCGTTGTCGCTGTTTGCGCGGCCGGGCAACGCCGGCATTCGCACGCGGCGCGTGGCGCTGCTGGTGTGGCCTGGCGTGGACGGGGCGCAGACGCGCAAGCTGTATGCGGCGTTGCTGGATCAGGGCGCGGTGCCGCGTCTGGTGGGCCAGAAGATAGGCGCGCTGGCGTCGTACACCGATGCGCCGCTGGACGTCGAGATCAGTTTCGAGACCGGGCCGTCCGTGCTGTGGGATGGCGTGATGATTCCCGATTGCGCCGACGCGCGCGACGCCTTGAGCCGCGATGCAAATGTGCTGGAGTTTGTGAAGCTGCAGTACCGGCACGGCAAGCCGCTGCTGGCGTTGGGCAGCGGCGCCGAACTGCTGAAGGCGGCCAGGATCCCGCGCAAGCTGCCGCATGGCGTGCCGGACCCCGGCGTGATCATGGTGGAGTCCAGCGACGCAGCGGAGGGGCTGAACCGCTTTGTGTCAGTGCTGGGCCAGCAGCGCATCTACGCGCGCGAGACCGATTCCGCGCGCGTCTAACCCGCGCGATTTTGCCTTGACGCCGGCGTTATAGCTTAGGGGTCTGACCCCGCACGGGGTCAGACCCCGTCCGGCGGTGCGGGTCAATACTCGCGGCGATCCGGCTTAATCTCCTGCAGGATCGTCGTCGAAATCTCTTCGATCGATTTGGTGGTGGACGACAGCCACCGAATACCTTCGCGCTTCATCATCGCCTCGGCCTCGTTGACCTCATAGCGGCAGTTTTCCAGCGATGCATACTTGCTGCCCGCGCGCCGCTCATTGCGAATCTCGGACAGCCGCTCCGGCGTAATGGTCAGCCCAAAAATCTTGGTCTTGAACTCATACAGCGACGACGGCAGCCGGCCGCGCTCAAAATCTTCGGGAATCAGCGGATAGTTGGCCGCCTTGATCCCATATTGCATCGCCAGATACAAGCTGGTTGGCGTCTTGCCCGAGCGCGACACGCCGACCAGGATCACATCCGCCTCGGCCAGATTCTTATGCGACTGCCCGTCATCGTGCGCCAGCGAGAAGTTAATCGCCTCGATGCGGTTTTTGTACTCCTCGCTATCGACGATGTTGTGCGAGCGGCCAATCGTGTGCGTCGACTTGACGCCTAGTTCTTGTTCCAGTGGGGCAACGAATGTCTGGAACATGTCCATATACATGCCCTTGCACTTGCGGATCACGTCCGACAGCTCGGTGTGCACCAAAGTCGAAAACACGATCGGCCGATGACCATCGTTTTCAAACGCCTCGTTGATTTTGCGCAGCGCGTCGTAAGCCTTGTCCAGCGTATCGATGAACGGCAGCCGCACCTGGCGGAAGCGCAATTCGAACTGGGTCAGTACCGAATGACCGAAGGTTTCCGCAGTAATCCCGGTCCCGTCGGAAACAAAAAAGACGGTGCGGGCGGCGGACGGCAGGGGTGGTCGTTGTTCTTGTGTCATGTAGAGGAGGCTATCGGTATTGTGAATCGTCAATTCGCTTCGCAGGCTGTAGAATGAGCGCCAACAGGATGCATTGTGCGACACGGCCACCAGAATGACAAGAACATGGGCCTGTCGCCCGCCGGAAAGATTTCTATCTCAAAAAGGTGTAATTATGTCCAACGTAGCATTGAAGGAGCAAAACAACGAAGCAGTCTATGTTGCCTCGTTTGAACATTTGCGCATGACGGATGTTGAATCCGTCGGCGGCAAAAACGCCTCGCTCGGCGAGATGATCAGCCAATTGGCGGGCGCCGGTGTGCGCGTGCCAGGCGGCTTTGCGACCACCGCGCAAGCGTTCCGCGACTTCCTGTCGCACAGCGTGGATGGCGGCAAATCGCTGGCCGATCGCATCGCCGATCGTCTGGCCGATCTGAACATCGACGACGTCCGTTCGCTGGCGCAGGCCGGCGCCGAGATCCGTCAATGGATCATCGAGACGCCATTCCAGCCGCGCCTGGAACAGGAAATTCACACCTACTACGCACAACTGGTGGCTGATTCGTCGACCGAAATGTCGTTCGCGGTGCGCTCTTCGGCCACCGCCGAAGACTTGCCGGACGCTTCGTTCGCCGGCCAGCAGGAGACCTTCCTCAACGTGGTCGGCATTGAAAATGTGCTGGACGCGATGAAGCACGTCTTCGCCTCGCTGTACAACGACCGTGCGATTTCATACCGCGTGCACAAAGGCTTCACGCACGCCGAAGTGGCGCTGTCGGCCGGCGTGCAGCGCATGGTGCGCTCGGACCTGGGCGCCGCCGGCGTCATGTTCACCATCGACACCGAATCCGGCTTCAAGGACGTGGTGTTTGTCACCTCCAGCTATGGCCTGGGCGAGACGGTGGTGCAGGGTGCGGTCAATCCGGACGAGTTCTACGTCCACAAGCCGATGCTGGAAAAAGGCAAATCGCCTGTTATCCGCCGCAACATCGGCTCCAAGCTGCTGAAGATGGAATTCACTGCGGAAGCCAAGGCTGGCCGTTCGGTGAAGACCGTTGACGTGCCGGTTGAACTGCGCAACCGCTACTCGTTGAACGACGAAGAAGTGGTGGAGCTGGCCAAGTACGCCGTCATCATCGAAAACCACTACGGCCGTCCGATGGACATCGAGTGGGGGAAGGATGGCCGCGACGGTAAACTGTACATCCTGCAGGCGCGTCCTGAAACCGTGAAGTCGCAGCAGAAGGCGACCGACGTGCAGCAGCGCTTCAAACTGAAATCGAGCGGCACAGTGCTGGCTTCGGGCCGCGCCATCGGCCAGAAGATCGGCGCCGGTCCGGTGCGCGTGATTCACGACCCGGCCGACATGGAACGCGTGCAGCCAGGTGACGTGCTGGTGGCCGACATGACCGACCCTAACTGGGAACCGGTGATGAAGCGCGCTTCCGCCATCGTCACCAACCGTGGCGGCCGTACCTGCCACGCGGCGATCATCGCGCGTGAACTGGGTGTGCCTGCGGTGGTCGGCTGCGGCGACGCGACCGAAGTGCTGAAAGACGGCACTTTCGTCACCGTATCGTGCGCTGAAGGCGACGAAGGCAAGATCTACGACGGCCTGCTGGAAACCGAAATCTCGGAAGTGGCGCGCGGCGAACTGCCCAAGCTGCCGACCAAGATCATGCTCAACGTCGGCAATCCGCAATTGGCGTTTGACTTCCAATCGGTGCCGAATGCCGGTGTCGGCCTGGCGCGTCTGGAGTTCATCATCAATAACAATATTGGTGTGCACCCGAAAGCGATCCTGGAATATCCGAACATCGATGCGGACCTGAAGAAAGCCGTGGAGTCGGTCGCGCGCGGCCACGCTTCGCCGAAAGCCTTCTACGTCGACAAGCTGGCCGAAGGCATCGCCACCATCGCTGCCGCGTTCTGGCCGAAACCAGTGATCGTGCGCCTGTCGGACTTCAAGTCCAACGAGTACAAGAAACTGATCGGCGGCTCGCGCTACGAGCCGGATGAAGAAAATCCGATGCTGGGCTTCCGCGGCGCGGCGCGTTATCTGGCGGCCGATTTCGCCGGCGCGTTCGAAATGGAATGCGCCGCGATGAAGCGCGTGCGTAACGACATGGGCCTGACCAACGTCGAGATCATGGTGCCGTTCGTGCGCACCTTGGGCCAGGCTGAAAAGGTCGTCGACCTGCTGGGTAAAAACGGCCTGGTACGCGGCGAGAACGGCCTGCGCCTGATCATGATGTGCGAAGTGCCGTCCAACGCGATCCTGGCGGAGCGCTTCCTGGAGCATTTCGACGGCTTCTCGATCGGCTCCAACGACCTGACCCAGCTGACACTGGGCCTGGACCGCGATTCCGGCATGGCGCTGCTGGCGGCCGACTTCGACGAGCGCGACGACGCTGTCAAGGCGTTGCTGTCGCAGGCGATCCAGGCTTGCCGCAAGCAGGGCAAGTACATCGGCATCTGCGGCCAGGGTCCATCGGATCATCCGGACTTTGCCGCCTGGCTGATGGAGCAGGGCATCGAGTCGATGTCGCTCAATCCGGACTCGGTGATCGACACCTGGCAGAAACTGGCGTCGCTGCAGAAGTAGTTGACGTTAACGGAAAATGGTATAGACTGGGGTTATCGAATTAAGTAGCAAAAAACTCTATCAATACCATCTGTCCAGCAGCAAAAACCCTCGCAGCCCATCTCGGGACGCGGGGGTTTTTGCATTTCGAAAGGAGACAATCATGAGCGACTGGAGCTACTGGCTGGCTGCCGCCGGCGTCACGGTGATACTGGAACTTTTCAGTGGCACTTTTTATTTACTGATGATTGCCATCGGCCTGGTGGCCGGTGCGGTTGCCGCGTTCTTCGGCCTGGGTGAAGTGGTGTCGCTGCTGGTGGCGGCCGTGGTGGGCGTGGCGGCCACCGTCGTGCTGCGCCGCAGCCGCTATGGCAAGCAGCAGCTACGCGTGCAGGCCGAACGCGACCCTAACGTCAATCTCGACATCGGTCAAACCGTCAATGTGCCGGCATGGCAGGATGGCGCAGCGCGCGTCATGTACCGCGGCGCGTTGTGGGATGTGGAATTGGCGCCCGGCAGTAACGCCGCACCGGGCCCGTACACGATACGCGAAGTACGCGGCAGCCGCCTGATTGTGGCGGCTTAAGATCAACTCACGGAGAAATTCATGGACATCAGTATTGGCAATGTCACCTTCATTCTGTTTATTCTGGCTTTGGTGTTTGTTTTTAAAACCATCAACGTGGTGCCGCAGCAGCACGCGTGGGTGGTTGAGCGTCTCGGCAAATACCACGCTACGCTGGGGCCGGGTCTCAACATCGTGATTCCGTTTGTCGACCGCATCGCCTACAAGCATGTGCTGAAGGAGATCCCGCTCGACGTGCCGCCGCAGGTCTGCATCACCAAGGACAACACGCAGTTGCAGGTGGACGGCATCCTGTACTTTCAGATTACTGATGCGATGCGCGCCTCGTACGGCTCATCGAATTACATCGCCGCGATTACCCAGCTGGCGCAGACCACGCTGCGCTCCGTCATCGGCCGCATGGAACTGGACAAAACGTTTGAAGAGCGTGACCACATCAACACCGCGATTGTGAATGCGATCGACGAATCGGCCGCCAACTGGGGCGTGAAAGTGCTGCGCTACGAAATCAAGGACCTGACGCCGCCGAAGGAAATCCTGCACGCGATGCAGGCGCAGATTACCGCCGAGCGCGAGAAGCGCGCATTGATCGCGGCGTCGGAGGGTCGCAAGCAGGAACAGATCAACATCGCCAGCGGCGAACGCGAAGCGCAGATCGCCCGTTCGGAAGGCGACAAGCAGGCCGCCATCAACCGCGCGCAAGGCCAGGCGGCGGCGATCATCGCGCTGGCGGAAGCCAACGCCAATGCGCTGCGTCAGGTCGGTTCGGCGATCCGCGAACCGGGCGGCGAGGACGCGGTCAACCTCAAGGTGGCGGAGCAATACGTCGGCGCTTTCGGGCAGCTTGCCAAGACCAATAATTCGATTATCATACCGGCCAATCTGGGCGACATGAGCGGCCTGATCGCCACGGCGATGCAAGTGGTGAAAACCCAAAAAGACGCGCCGCTCGTCAAGCCCGCCAAAGCATAAAGGAGCAGGTATGGGTACATGGGCGGTAGACGCATTCGGCAATGACTACGCGCAGGACTGGGCGCAGGATTTGCACGAAACGAGCAACCTGGACGCGGTGGCGGACACCCTCAACACTGCACTGGATACGCCGGGCGAACTGGACGCGCCGTTCGCTGCCGAAGCGCTGGTGGCGATCGAAGTGCTGGCCCGCCTGCAAGGCAAGGGTGGACCGCGTACCGACGACAGCGCCTCGGTGGACGAGTGGGTCGAAGCCCGCAAGCCCAAGACTAAGCCGCGCGCCGACCTGGCCGAGAAAGCGGTGCGCGCACTCGACCGTATACTGTCCGAGGAGTCCGAACTGCGCGCGCTGTGGGAAGAAAGCGAGCATTACGCCGAGTGGCTTGCCTCGGTCGAAGACCTGCGCAGCCGCCTCTAAACCGGCCTCTAAAACGCGTAGCTGGCGCCCATGGTCCAGGCCTTGGCCGGATGGACCGGGTAGCTGTGGTAGCGCAGGCCGTCATCCGAGCTGTGTTCGCGCGCCAGTTGGACGGTCCAGTTGCCGAACGGGATGGCCACGCCCAGCTTGACGTCGTAACGTGCTCGGGCCGGTATGCCGGGCCAGACGCCGTCGCTCAGGTTGTACAGCAGGCCGGCGTGGGCGATCAGGTTGAAGCGCGGATCGATCGGGTAGAAGCTGCTGATTTCGCCATACACCACCTTGGCCCGAAAGCCGAGGTAGCGCGGTGCGTAGGATAGCCGCGCGCTGGTGCGTTCACCGCTGATGCCCGCATAGCATTCGTGGAAATCGTTGAAATGCGACTGGGTGTAGGTGATCTGGTTGCAGCCGGCGTCCCAGCTCTGTACGGAGTTCAGACGCTGCGCGTAACCGGCGTAGCCTTGCAGCTTGTAGCCGTAGTTGTCGCCAATGTGCATGCCGCTGGCGAAGCCTCCCACATACCATCCGCTGGCGTCGTCCAGGTTAAGCGTTAATTGCGGCGCGGGATTGCTTTCGCCCGCCGCCTGGCCGCGGAAGGTGTAGGTCGATTGCAGTGCGACGCTGCCGCTGATGTCGATCTGCGCTGCGGCCGGCGCCGCAGCGAGCGCGGACAGCAGCAGAACGGTGGCGCGTTGCGTCACGGTGCGGCGCCGTGTTGGCTGATTTGACGGGCGCAACTGAGGTCGCGCACCAGGCGGGAGATGGCGGAGCATGCGTCTATAGTAGCAGTATGCAGGGCCACGCCCGATTGCAGCAGGGTGCGCATTTGTGCCGGCGCGGTGTCGGGACGTAGTTCGTCCAGCAGCGCCAGCATGCCGCTGACGTGGGCGGCGGCGTAGGAGCTGCCGCTGACGAAGGACCAGCGCCCGCCTGGCGCACTGCTGGGGATATCGTTGCCGGGGGCAAGCAGGGCTGGCTCGGCGGTCGTGGCCGCGCTGGCGTCGCTGCCGGCGCGCGTGGCGCTGCCAGGCTGCGCCAGGGCGATTACGCCGGCCAGGTTGCTCGGGCCAGCCGGGCCGGCGGACGCGTTGGCGCTGCGTGCTTGCGCCGCTACCGCCAGTACGCCGTGATGGCTGGCCGGGAAGGTCGGGCTGGTGGCGTGCGGGTCGATGGCGCCGACGACGCTGATGCCGCGTTCGAGCGCCACGTCCAGCAGACGGTCCAACAGCCTGTCGGGCGGGCCGGACAGGCTGAGGTTGATGACTTGCGCGCCGTTCAGGATCGCAAAATTGAGGGCCTTGCTGAGCGTAAAGCTATTACATCGGGTCGCCAGGTCGCGCTGTTGCCAGCAGGCGCGCAAGCCCATGACCCTGGCCTGCGGCGCGATGCCGATGATGCCGCCGCTGCCAGCGCGCGCGGCAATGATGCCGGCCACCGCCGTGCCGTGGTTTTCAGCCGGCGTTGGGCCGGCGTCGACGAAGTTGTTGTTGACGGCCAGCTGGCCTTGCAGGTCGGGATGGCTGGCGTCGATGCCGCTGTCGACCACGGCGACGGTGACGCCGCGTCCGCGCGTGTAACGGTGCAGTTCGGCCAGATGCCAGTAGCGGGCGGCGGGCTGGACGCTGTAGAGCGGGTCGCCGCTGGACTCGGCATCGGCAAGCAGGGCGGCCTTGCCCACCGCTGCCGGGCTGGCGCCTGCGGCTTGCGCCATGCCTTTGAAGCGGGCCACAGGCTGGGCCCATTCCACTTGCGGGTCGCGGGATAGTTGGGCGATCAGGTGGTCGGCGTCGGTGCTGTCCGGGTAGCGCATGACGTAGCAGTCGATGCCGAGGATCGCCATCGGCCAGCCTTCCACCAGCGTCAGGCCGTGCTGGCGGGCCAGGTCTTCGGCACGGCGCTGGCGGGCGCTGCGGCTGTTGTCATCGATGTAGCGGCCGCCGTAGGTGGCGTCTGGCCGGTAGTGCGTGGCGGGCAGGCGCAGCATCACCAGCAGTTGATGGTCATCGCGGTATTCGTCTGCGCTGGCGCTGACGGTGGCTTCGGTGGTCGGCAGGTCACTGTCCGGCCGCGCCGTGGCAGACTGGTGCATGGCGCCGAGCGTGAGCGCCATGCAGACGGCCAGAATGCGCAGCAGCTTCACGGTGCGGTGTCTCCATCCAGCGGCTCGGCCAGCTTTACGGCGGCGTTGGCGCGCAGCGCCTGCAGGATTTGGGCGTGGCGGTCGGTCGGCACGTTCAGCAGCCAGGCGTCGGTGACGGTGGGGCCGTCGACGATGCGGGCGTTCTGGGCTTGCAGGATGTGGCGCAGTTCGCGTTCGCTGGTGGTGGGCTGGAAGACGACGACCATGTTGCCGCCGGCGGCGACTCCGGCGCCTAGCACGCGGTAGGCGGGCGTTTCGTCGGGATGCACGAGCAGCGCGCCCAAGGCGACGATTACCAGCCACTGCGCAGCCACTGCCCAGCGCAGCCAGGAGGATTGGTTGGCTGCCTTTGCGCCCCACCATGAGATGCGGCGCGGCGCGCTGACGTGCGTGTCAGCCACTCCAGCAGCAGCGTCAGCATCGGCGTCGGGACCAGCGGACGTCGGCACGGCGGGGCGCTCCTGCGGGCCCAGCGCTGGAAGCAGCTTGGCTAGCGCGCGCTCCATGTCGATGCCGTCCGGCAGCGCGTCTGCCTCGGCGGTTGCCTCGGCACGCATGCCATGTTCCCATTCCAGCTCATGACGGCACTGTGCGCAGGCTTGAAGATGCTCGTGCACACGCCGCGTCTCATCCGCCGACAGCTGCGCCGACGCATACCACGGCAGCAACTCCTGCACCGCCTGGTGCACCGGGATATCCAGTCTGAACACGCGCCCGTTCATTGGCTGTTCTCTCTTTCGTTCCACAACAAATCCTTCAATCGGTGCCGCGCATGAAACATGCGGGTCTTGACCGTGTTCAATGGGCATTCGACAATCTCGGCGATGTCGGCATACGCCATATCGTGATAATAAGTCAGCACCATCACCGCCCGTTGCGCCGGTGGCAGCGCGTCCAGCGCGTCGGCCACGGTCTGCTGCAATTGCTGGCGGCTCAGCACTTGTTCCGGCTGCCGGTCGCCCTCATCTTCGTACAAGGAGGCATCCGACTCGACCGGGTCGTCGGTCAGCTTGAGGCCTTTCAGCGTCTTGCGGTAGGCAATCGCGAAAATCCAGGTGGAGGGCTTGCAGCTGCCGTCAAAGCTGGCGGCCTTTTGCCAAACGACCAACATGGTGTCATTGACCACTTCTTCGATCAGCGCCGGATTGCGCGCCATCCGGCCGGCAAAACGCGACAGGCGGGGAAAATACGCGCGATACAGCGTTTCGAAGGCGTGCCTGTCCCCAGCGGCGATCCTGCCTAGCAGTAGTGCGTCATCTGAATCCAAGGCCATCCACTTTCTCCATTTGTCCGGTTAATACCTTGCCGGACGCAAATGGTTCTACAAATCGGGAAATAATTTTTAGGCTACCATGCGCATATGAACCTGAACCAGCAAATCGACCATTTGAGCACTTTCCTGCAGCGCCATGAGCGCGTGCTGGTGCTGACCGGCGCCGGCCTGAGCACGGCGTCCGGCATTCCCGACTACCGTGACAAGGACGGCGTGCGGCGCGGCCGCAGTCCGATCCAGGGCCCGGATTTCCGCAAATCCGAGGCCGTGCGGCGCCGTTACTGGGCCCGCAGCATGGCCGGCTATCCCACCCTGGCCGGCGCCGCGCCGAATGCTGGCCACCATGCGCTGGCGGCGCTGGAGCAGGCGGGCCGCATCCATAGCATCATTACGCAAAACGTCGATGGGCTGCACACGGCTGCCGGCAGCCGCAAGCTGATTGAGCTGCATGGCAATATCCACGGCGTGCTGTGCCTGGATTGTCGCACTGTCCATCCGCGCGCCGCGATCCAGGATTGGCTGGCGCGCGCGAATCCGTCGCTGGTGCCGACCGGGCCGGCCGGCGAGGTGGTGCCGGAAGCCCGTCCGGACGGCGACGCGGAAGTGGAACTGGACGAATTCCAGGATTTCCAGCTGCCGACCTGCGTGGCCTGCGGCGGCGTTTTGCAGCCGGACGTGATCTTCTTCGGCGACAACATCCCGGCGCAGCGCACCGCCGACGCCCTGCAATGGGCCGACGAGGCCGACGCGGTGCTGGTGGTCGGCTCGTCGCTGATGGTGTTTTCCGGGTATCGCTTCGCCAAGCTGGCGGCACAAACCAACAAGCCGATCGCAGCCATTAACCTGGGCAAAACCCGGGCGGATGACTTGATCGGCTTGAAAGTGGAGGCGTCGGCAGTGGAGATCCTGCCGCTGCTAGTTTAATTCCGCTGCAACATCGAGCGGACGATGGCTTCCTTGGCCAGCACGTAATCGGTCCCGGCCAGCACGAAGTTGGTGTTCGGCTGGATCACCTTGATGTTGATGAACACCATATCGCTGGTTTCCGCATACGAACCGACCACGATGGCCTGGGCGTTGTGACTGGTCGCCACTTCGCCGATTTCGCGCGTCAGCATCAGCTCGCCCTGGTTGCGCTTCAGGTAGACACTGTTGCGCAGCTTCATTTCCAGCATGCTCAGGCCGCCTTGCGCCATGCGGGTCGACACCTGTTCCGACACCAGCCGGCCCAACGTGGCGGTCTGGTCCAGTGCATCGATGTTGACCATGGTGGCGACGATCAGCGGCTTGTCGGCCACCAGCTTGCCGCTCAGTTGCTGCAATAGCGAATCGGCGGCTTTGTAGTTGGCGTTGATGAACTGGTTGGACGAAATGGTGGAGTAGTTGCCTTCTTCACTTTTCGGTGTCGAGGAGCAGGCCGCCAGCACTAGCGGCAGCAGCAGCACGCCAGCGCGGGCCAAAAATTTCGTCAGCATTAAATATCTCCGCGTACCTGGAAGGTACGGGTCAGTTGAGGTTCTTCGGGCTTGGGATCGACGATGCCGTACAGAGTACGGTCAGTGTCGGCCACGTAATAGGCGGAGGTGTTGCGCGCCAGGTAGCGGTACTGGTCGGACACGGAGACGGTCACGATGATCTCGGTCTTCGGCGTGTCGCCCGGCGAAAACTGGGCATTGAACCAGTCGTGCGCATCGAGCGCGCCAACCGCCACCGCGACATCCGCCACGGCCGGTGCTTCGACTTCGCTCAGCAGCCAGACGCCGCTGCCGAGCACGGCGCGTTCGCCGTGATAGCGGTATTGCGGACGGTTGGCGCTGAAGGTGACGGCCTGTACATCCAGATCGATCTTGAGGGAGCCGGCCGCAGTGCGCGACACCACGTAGCCGTCGTTCACCAGCGACGTGGTCAGCTGGGTCGCCAGCGCGCGCTGGAAGGCCGACGGCTCTTTCGGCTCATTGATGTAGACCGGGCGTGGCGGGCTTTTCTTGAGCTCGGCCACCACGCGCTTCTCGATGCTGTCGGAAATCACGCCCCAGTGGTAGGCGGCTTGCAGCTTGGCTTGCTTGGTGGTGGGGAAGTTGGCGGCCAGCGGCGTGGGCGTGTAGCGAGACGCGCATCCCGCCAGCAGCGTTAGCCCGGCTGCCAGAGCCATTGCAGTTTTCAGCGCCATGATAGCCTCGTCCTCAAAAATCCAGTCTGCTCGCGGCCAGCCGCTGGCCGCGAATGTAAAATCATTCAGCGCCCAGTTTAGCATGGATGTTTCTGATTAGAAATTCTAAGGGCGATAAAAAACCCGGTTCGGGACCGGGTTGTGTACGGGGCGCGCAACAGTTTTAGCGGCGATTGGTCTTCATTGCCGATTCGACCTCGCGCTTGCCGTCGCGATCTTTCTCTGTGGCACGCTTATCATGCATCTTCTTGCCCTTGGCGAGGCCGATTTCACATTTGACGCGGCCACCCTTGTAATGCAGGTTGAGCGGCACCAAGGTGTAGCCGGAGCGTGTCACGCGGCTGATCAGCTTGTCGATCTCCGAGCGGTGCAGCAGCAGCTTGCGGGTCCGTACTGCTTCCGGGCTGATGTGGGTGGAGGCGGTCGGCAGGGCGCTGATGTGGGCGCCGAACAGGTACAGCTCGTCGCCCTTGATGGTGACGTAAGCTTCCTTGATCTGGACGCGGGCATCGCGGATGGCCTTGACTTCCCAGCCTTCGAGCACGATCCCGGCTTCGAAGCGGTCTTCGATGAAGTAGTCAAAAAAGGCTTTTTTGTTGTCGGCTATGGTCATGAGTGGGTATCGGTTAAACTACTGCTGCGCGCCGTGAGACGCGAATAATTCAACATCATAGCAAATGGTTAGACAATGGCAGTAGTACACAAATCAGTTTTCCTCGGTTATAGCGCTCAGCAAATGTTTGATCTGGTGGCCAGGATCGAGGACTATCCCAAATTCCTGCCCTGGTGCGGTGGTGTCGAGATCCGTGAACGCAATGGCAATACGGTGGTGGCCAGCGTCGGCATCAACTATCACGGCGTCAAGCAGAGTTTTACCACGTCGAACGAAAACACGCCGCCGGATCAGATTAAGATGAAGCTGGTGGACGGACCTTTCAAGTGCCTGGACGGCGTGTGGACGTTTAAAGCGCTGCGCGACGATGCCTGCAAGATCGAACTGGACCTGCGCTACGAGTTCTCCAGCGGGCTGCTGGACAAGCTGGTGGGGCCGGTGTTTGGCATGATTGCCAACAGCATGGTGGATTCCTTCTGCAAACGGGCGGAAACGGTGTATGGCGGCTGAGACTTTCGCGATCCAGGTGTGCTATGCCAGCGACGGCGCGCAATTCCTGCGCGACCTGCAGGTGCCGGCCGGCACCACGCTGGAGCAGGCGATCGGCCTGAGCGGCGTGTTGCAGGAAGTGCCGGGCCTGGACCTGAGCCAGCTGCAAACTGGCATCTACGCCAAGAAAAAGCCGCTGGACACCATGCTGCGCGCCCACGACCGCATCGAACTGTACCGCCCCCTGATCGCCGACCCCAAACACGCGCGCCGCCGCCGCAAGGCGCCCGGGCCGGTCGTCGAGTAACTGTACCCCGAGTGCGCCGCTAATTCAGGTTGTGCAACACGAAATCGCGGGTGGCTGCCTGGCGGAAGAAGTCGGTGTGCCAGACAGCGGTTTGTTTTTGTTCGGCGCTGCCGAAGCTCAGCATGTGGCCGGTGTCGGGCGCGGCGTTTGGCAGCAGCACGCTGTCATACGGCACCACCATGTCGTTGGCGCTGTCGATCAGGACGTTGCTGAGCAGGGAACCGGCGCGTTCCAGCACCGAGTCGCCGTAGTCGAAGTTGGCGCGAGCGTAATAGTTGCTGGCGCTGGTCAGCAGCGTGTTACTGCGATTCAGCAGGCCGATCAGCGCCGAGTCGCTGGCCAGGGCCTGCACACTAGGCTGCGCAAACCCCAGCGACACCACCATCCGCGCCAGTCCGATCACCAGATCCAGCGCCATGCTGCCGCTGAACGACGCCAGCAGCGCTGCGACGTTGAGAAAGTGCTTGATTTCATCCGGTGAAGCCAGCGGCGATCCCTGGTTGGCCGCCGCCACAAACATCACCTTGCCAACCTTGGCGATGCGTCCGGCGCGTGCCCGCGCGATGTCGGCCATGCCGTCGGTCAGCAGCGAGCGCACCACCAGCCCGCCACGGCTATGGCACAGGATGTCCAGCTCCCAGCCCGCATTCGCCGGCAGCCGGTGCAGCAGGTTCATGGCGTTCTGCTGCGGCGTGCGGCCGATGGTCCAATGGTCGTAGCCGAAGACGCGGCCTTCGTAGCGCTCCAGCAGCGGTTGCAGATCAAGGTCGCCAAACGCGCCTTGTGTCGAACTGAACACGCCATGCACCAGCAGTAATACCTTGCGCCCGCGCGCCGCATTCAGTTCGGCCGGCGTCGCGGTCTGGCGGTTGCCGTGACGCAGCGCCAGCAGACGCTCCGGCTGGTGGTGGGCCTCGATCTTGTCGATCATCGCCTGTGTCATCTGGGCGGCGGTATTGACCGTGGCTTGCACGATCCAGTCCCAGCCCGACTGCCGCGCCAGTGGCATTCCGGGTAGCGGCGCCGGCGAGGCGTCGCCCGGAAATACGAACTGCACGCAGCCGCTGTCCTTGTGCCGCACGATGTGCAACTCGCTGTCCGTGATCAGGCCGGCCGGCAGCGGAGGCGTACCCAGCATCGGCTGCAAGTCCGGCATCGCCGCCAGCAGGGCGTGATCGTCCATCGCGTCCTGTAAAGCGCGCTGCAATTCGGCTTGCTTGTTGGGAGTGAGTGGCATGCGCCAAGTGTACCGCTGTCTTCGAGCAGCGCCTTGCACTGTTGCAAAGAAGGTTTGCAGGCGTGAGGCTTTCTCGCGCCATTGCGCGGGCATAAGATACACTCATCGTTATCCACCGCAAGAGTTAATGATGAAACGCAAGCAGTTGCTCCTGATCGCCAGCTTCTGGTTCAGCCTGCCCGCTGCGCAAGCGGAGCCCGTGTGTCCACCCGTCACACGTGTCGGCTTGAGCGATCTCGGCTACACCTCCTATCGCGAGCAAGGCCGGATTGGCGGCATTGCCGTCGATATCGCCAACGAGATGGCGCGCCGCACTGGCTGCAAGTTTGAATTCCATTGGTATCCGCGCCAGCGCCTGTTCATCGAGCTGGCGGCCGGCCACGTCGACATGACGATGGGCTCGTTGCGCCTGCCGGAGCGCGACGCTTACGCCAACTACCTGCCTTACGCCTGGCTGCAATACGATCTGGTGCTGACGCAGTCCGGCGGCCAGCAATTCAGCAGCTTGGGCGACTTTGTCGCGCGCGGTACGGGACGGCTCAACGTCACGCGTGGCGTGGCCTACGACAGCGCGATCGAAACCCAGCTGGCGCTGCTGGCCGCCGCCGGGCGACTGGAAGTGGTGAACGATTTCGAGACCGTGTTCGGCAAGCTGGAAATGGGCCGCGCGGAAGGCACATTGGCCTCGCCGCCGATCTATAGCAAATACCTGAAGCAGATCCACCTGCCAACGCCGGCCGTGATTGTGCCGTTGCCGGAATCGGCGCCGCAGTTTACCGGTATCTATTTGTCGAAGCAGACCGTATCGCCGGCGGTACGCCGGCATTACGCAGCGGCGCTGAAGGCCATGACGGAAGAGCAGCGCGTACGCGCCATCTATGCCAAATATTTTGATGAAGCCACCGTCAGGCGGCTGTTCCGGCCAGGACCGGCAACGCTGGTGACGGCGTTGTCGGCGGCGGAGTAGAAACGCTGCACGGCCCGCAAGCCGTGCAGCATGCGCCGCGATTAGCGGCCGTTGACGTCCACCGTCTTTGCAGCCAGCTTGACCTTGACGCTGGCGGCGGGCTTGGCGCCGGCCGATTCGGCCAGCGTGACCAGGTATTCGCCGGCGGCGATCTTCCAGGTCTTGCTGGCGCTGTCGTACACGCCCAGCAGACGCGGATCGATCTTCACCGTGGCCTTGCCGCTGGCGCCGGCCTTCACGGCCAGCTTGTCCCAGCCGCCCAAACGCTTAGGCGCTTCCCAGCCGCCGCTGACCGGCGACACGTACACCTGGCCCACCGACTTGCCATCGCGCTTGCCGGTGTTCTTGATGCTGAAGCTGACCTCGATACCGTTGCCGGCTGGCTTGGCGCTCAGGCCTTCCAGCGCAAAGCTGCTGTAAGACAGGCCGTAACCGAACGGGAACAGCGGCTTGTGGCCCTTCAGATCAAACCATTTGTAGCCGACCGCCGCGCCTTCGATGTTGTAGTCGGTGGTGACCTTCTCGATGATGTTCTCATCCTTGGTCTTGGCATCGCCATCCAGAGTTGGACGCGGCAGCTGCGCCAGCGAAGCAGGGAAGGTGGCGGGCAAACGGCCGGACGGATTGACTTCGCCACTCAGCACGCGCGCAATCGCGGCGCCGCCGTTGGTGCCCGGGTACCAGGCTTCCAGCACCGCGCCGACGTCGTTCAGCCATGGCATCACCACCGGACCGCCGGTTTGCAGCACCACCACGGTTTTCGGATTGGCCTTGGCCACGGCGGCGATCAGGTCATCCTGCTTGTTCGGCAGATTGAGGTCGTCGCTATCGAAGCTCTCGGCCATCCACTGGTTACCGAATACGATGACGACATCGGCGCCGGCTGCCAGCTTGGCGGCGGCTGCGACGTCCTTGCCGTCGTTGTAGGTCAGCTTGGCCTTGGTCAGCGCAGCCAGTTCGCCCATTGGCGACGAGCGGTGATAGACGATCGGGCCAGGGAAGTATGCCGGGCCTTCATTCGGCACCGCCGAACCGCCTTTTGGATACACCTGCGCCGAACCGCCGCCCGACAGCACGCCGACATCCGCGTGGCCGCCGATGATGACGATGTTGCGCGCGCTGGCCGCCAGCGGCAGCAGGTCGTTCTGGTTCTTCAGCAGCACGATGGCTTCTTCTGCGTCGGCCTGCGTTACCTTGCCGTGCGCGGCGAAGTCGATGCCGGCATCGGCCGACGTTGGCGTCGACACTGGATGCTCGACCACGCCGTGCGCGAACATGGTGCGGGTGATGCGCTTGACCATGTCGTTCAGGCGCGCTTCCGGCACGTGGCGATTGACCACTGCTTCCTTCAGCGCCTCGTTGAAGTAGCCGGATTTATCGAACGGGAAGCCGGACTGCTGGTCCAGGCCACGGTTGGCGGCCGGGATGGTGGAGTGGGTCGCGCCCCAGTCGGACATCACGTAGCCGGTGTACTTCCAGTCCTTCTTCAGCACTTCATTGAGCAGGTAGTCGTTCTCACAGGCGTAGTCGCCGTTGACGCGGTTGTACGCGCACATCACCGAACCCGGATCGCCACGCTCGATGGCGAATTGCAGCGCCAGCAGATCGGACATGCGACCGGCTTTGTCGGCGATCTTGACGTTGATGTGATTGCGATTGGTTTCCTGGTCGTTGAAGGCGTAGTGCTTGACCGTCGAAATGATGTGGTTCGACTGGATGCCGCGAATCTGTTCGCCGACCATCACGCCGGCCAGCAGCGGATCTTCACCGCCGTATTCGAAGTTGCGGCCATTGCGCGGTTCGCGCATCAGATTGACGCCGCCGGCCAGCAGCACATTGAAGCCGGTGCTGCGTGCCTCGCTGCCGATCATGGCGCCACCGGCGAAGGCCAGTTGCGGATTCCAGGTGGCGGTGGTGGCCAGGCCGGAAGGCAGGGAAGTGCGCTCATACGGTTTCTTGGAAACGGCTTGCGTGGCGACGCCAACGCCGGCATCCGATTGCCACTGCGGCGGCAGGCCAAGGCGGGCGATGCCCGGCACATAGCCGGCCGAATCGGGACGGCCTTCTTTCGGTTGTTCGTATTTCTTCGGCGAGAATTCGGTGGAGAAGTAGGCGAACACGGTCTGGATTTTTTCATCCAGCGTCATCGCCTTCACCAGCTGGTCGGCGCGGGCGTCGGGCGACTGCTTGGCGTCGAGCCAGGGTTGCGGTGCGTCTGCGGCGTGGGCGCCGGTCAACATGAGTGGATAAGCCAGTGCCAGAGACAGCCAGAGACGCTTCTTCATACGATACAGTGTCCTTATAATTTTAAGTTAATTTAGCGTGGGATCAGAACCTCCAACGCGTATGCTCCGCCCGCAACGATACCTTTGATAACGTTTTCAGTCAAACGCTTACCGTCTTGCCACACCTGTATTTCGTTGACGTCGGCGCGTTGTATAGACACGTTGAAGGTCGCGTGGCGGAACTGGCGGACCACCTTGATGCCATCCCAGTGCGACGGCAGCTGCGGCTTGACGGTCAGGCCATCGCTGCTGCCCTTCAAGCCGCACAGCCCTTCGATGAAGCACAGGTAGACCCACGATACGGTGCCCGTATTGAACAACTGGCTGGAACGCCCGGCGGTGCGTGGATACTCGTGGTACGCGCCGCGATAATAATTGGGGATGAACACCGGCAGCTGGCCGCGTTGCAGGTAATCGGCCTCGCTCGGGCCGGGCAGCATGCGGCGCAGCAGTTCGTAGGCGCGGTCGCTCTCGTTGATCGTGTACAGGCTGTAGATGTAGAAGATCGCCGCGTGGTTGTACACCGCGCCGTTCTCCGCCGATCCCGGATGCTTTTGCGTGACGCGGCCGACATCGTCGCGCATGGCACTGAACGGCGGCGCAAACATCTGCACGCCGTACGGCGTCACCAGCTGCTGCTCCACTTGCGACACCATCGATGCACGCTGGCCGGCATTGGCGGCGCCGCCGAGGATGGCCCAGGCTTGCGGGTTGAGCCAGATGCGGCCTTCCTTGTCCTTGCGGATGCCGAAGGTGACGTTGTCGTCGGTGATGCCGCGCGCGAACCAGTCGCCGTCCCACAGGTGTTCGTTGGCGGCGCGATTGACGCTGCGGGCGCCGGCGCGGAAATGCTTGGCGCTTTCCGCCAGCGAGGAGCTGGCGCCGCTGGTCTCGCAAATCTCGGCCCACAGATTGAGCGCGTAGGCGGTGGCCACGGTCAGCCAGCCGGACACGCCACGGCCCTTGTAGCCGACCATGTTCATCGGATCGCACCAGTCGCCCTGCGCGATGTAGCTCAGACCACGCTTGTCGCGCGACTGCAGCAGCCAGTCCATGGCGCTGCTCACGCGCTCGGACACGGTGAGGGCGATGCCGGTCTCCGTGCCCACCACGTCTTCATTGAGGATGTCGTAGTCGGCGGTTTCGTCGAGGTAGACCTTGAGCGCCACCGGCAGCCAGACACAATGGTCGGTGTGCGGCACCTGGTTGATGTATTTGAGTTCCGCGCCTTCGGTGAGCAGAATCCCGTCCGGCATGGCGCCTGTGGCTTCCTGCTGCGACAACGCGTGCAGGAAAGCTTTGCGCATCACACTGGGCTTGATGAAGCTCATGCCCATATTGTCCTGCAGGTAGTTGCGGGTTTGCGGATCGGTGCTGAGGCGATTGACGTCGCCATGGTAGAACACCTGGCGCGGCAGCCAGTGGTTGACGAAGTTGTCGAGGTCCGCGTCCGGCGTTTCGATGCGCAGGCATCCGTGGCCGCTGGCGACGTAGGCGGCGTAGTCGTCGGCAGTGGACTGGAACGCCTCGGCGCTCAGGTATCTGGCGCGCACCGCCTGGATTTCGGCATCGTCAAACGCGGGGCCGAACAGGAAGCGGTAGTCGCGCGCCTCGCCTTCGGCCAGCGTCACGCGGTACTGCACGGCGGCGGTCGGCGTTTCGTAGCGTGCGTCGCTATTGCCCATCTGCTGCGCGGTGACGGCTGACGGCGCATGCAAACCGCCTTCGCCTTCAAACGCCGACTGGCGCACTTCCCACGCATCCGGCGCCTGCTCGCACAGGAAGTAGGTCTTGTCCTTGAAGTCCTTCTGCTTGAAGTAGTCCGCCACTTTTTGATACGGCGTGACGCTGCTGGCCACCACGCCGCCCAGGTCCGCGCGATATTCGCCCGACTGGTTCATCCACGACATATACCCGATCGGGAAGTAGGGATAGACGCTCAGCTTGCGCGCGCGGCCCGACAGATTAGTCACGCGCAGCGACCATAACTCCACCACATCCGCCACAGGCAAACCGAGAGTCAGTTCCAGCCGTATGCCCAGGTGTTCGATGGTCCATGCCAGATTGGCCTTACCGACCGAGAAGGCGTAGCTGTCCACCGGCGCGCGCACCGGCTCATATGGCGCCGAGAACAGTTCGCCGGTTTCTTCGTCCTTGATGTAGAAGAAGCGGCCCGGATGATGGGCGTAGTAGTTCTGCTCCGGCTGCATGAAGGTCTTGGCCTCCAGGTTGGGCGCATGCGCATACTTGGCCGGCTCCGGCTGCATGAATTGCGCGGTGGCGTAGCCGCGGCAGGTCACCTGTATCATCATCTTCTGATTCCACAGGAAGCCGGCGGCTTGCGGCATCGCGGTGGGGCTGTTCAATTCGTAGCGGTCGCCGTTGTGGGTTGGGCGTAGCATCATCACTCTCCGTCAGATCTTGCGCGCGTCCAGATCGGCCTGGATCTGCAGCAGCTTGTTGTTATCGAGGTTATAGAAGAACATCACGGCTACCGCAAGCAGCGCGAAGGCGGCCGGAATAAAGGACATCAGCCACACAATACCCGCCTGCGAGCCGGCGCTTTGCACGGCGTTGGCGACATAGCCCAACTGGGTGAAGATCGAGCCGATGACCGCCACCGCAATCGCGGTGCCGAGCTTCTGCGAGAAGGTGGCTGCGGCGAAGGTCATGGCGGTGGCGCGGCGGCCGGTGCGCCATTCGTTGTAGTCGGCGGTGTCGGCGTACATCGAGAAGGCCAGCGGCGACTTGGGGCCGAGCGCCAGGCCCATGCCGATCTGCAACGCGAACATCAGCCACACCTGGTCCTTCGGCACGAAGAAGAAGGCCGACGACAGCACGGCGGTAATCGTCATCAGTATCATCATCAGCTTCTTCTTGTCGACGAAGCGCGTCATCAGCGGCGTGAGCGAGGCGCCGGCGGCGGCCGACAGCATATAGGCCGGCACAAAGGTCGCCATCAACTCCGGCCGCTGCACCACGTACTTGAAGTAGTAGGCCGCGCTGCTGGTGCGCAGCGTGATAGTGATCATGATAATCAGCGCCAGGAAAAACAGCGCCACCCAGGGACGGTTCTGCGACAGGTCGCGGACGTCCTGCCAGACGTTGCTCTGCTGGGTGGAGACCGGGACGATGCGCTCGCGCGTGTTCAGGAAAGTCAGCACGAACAGCAGCGAGGCGAATACGCTCCAGGTCAGCATGGTGAGCTGCCAGCCCAGTTTATCGTTGCCGCCGCCCAGCCAGTGCACCAGCGCCGGCGTGGCCGCCGTCACCACAGTGCCGCCGGCGAAGGCGAAGATGAAGCGGAGGCCGTTGACGGTGGAGCGTTCCTGCGGATCGGCCGACAGTACGCCGGACAGCGCGTTGTACGGGATGTTGATGCAGGTGTAGCAGACCATCATGGCCAGGTAGCTGCCGTAGGCCCAGATGATCTTGCCGTCCGCCGACAGGTCGGGCGTGGTGTAGGTAAGCACGGCGGCGCAGGCCAGCGGCAGCGGCACCCAGATCAGGTAGGGGCGGAACTTGCCCCAGCGCGTGCTGGTGCGGTCAGCGGCGGCGCCGATCATTGGATCGGTAAAGGCGTTGATGATTTTGATCATGAACATCATCGACGCGGCGGCGGCGGCAGAAATGCCGAACACGTCGGTGTAATAAATCAGCAGGAAGGTGGCGATGTTGGTCCAATAGAAATTGAATCCCATATCGGCCACGCCGTAGCTGATTTTTTCCCGCCAGGTCAGTTGTTTGTTCACTGTCATCGTCAAGCGCATGTAAAAGCAGGCAGCAAGGTTATCACTGCCTGAACGGAACGGGTTGCCGTTCCGGAGAGAGCCTGTTTTTGATAGCGGTAACTATCATATGTGCAAAATCTGTTGGACCAGCTCGGCCGGCGGCTTGCCGATGTCGAGCACGATGCCGGCTTCGTCCTCCTGCAGCGGCTCCAGCGCGGCCAGCTGGCTGTCCAGCAGCGTGGTCGGCATGTAGTGATCCTTGCGTGCGGCCATGCGGCTGGCAATCAGCTCGCGCGGTCCGGCCAGGTGCGCAAAGCGCAACGCTGGATCGGCGCTGCGCAACAGGTCGCGGTAGCGGCGCTTCAGCGACGAGCAGGACAGCACCAGTCCACTGTCTTTCAGGCGGGCGTCGCGGATCTGCTGGTGCAGCGCTTGCAGCCAATCGGCGCGGTCGCTGTCGGTCAGTGGCACGCCAGCCGTCATTTTGGCGACGTTGGCGTAAGAATGGTAGGTGTCGCCCTCCAGGAAGGGCACGTCCAGCGCGCCGGCCAGCTGCAGCCCAACCGAACTCTTGCCGCAGCCGCTGACGCCCATTACCACCCAGCGAGTTTGTCTTTGATTAGTCATTGATTTGCAAATGCATGATAGCGCTAACAGTTTCCAGCGAGTTTAGACAAATTGGAAAAATTGTAAAGGAATATCGATGCTGCGCCGCAGCAGCAATGCATGGGCCAGGCAGCAGCTAAGCGCTTTCGCGCGCCATCAGCGTAAAGCCGAGGTCCACCTGCTTATTGACAGGATTGTCACCCTTGATCACCGAGCGCAGCAGGGTGGCGGCCTCGAAGCCGATGCGGTAGCGCGGCGTGCCGATGGTGGTCAGCGACGGATTCATCCACGCCGAGGCGGGCAGATCGTTGAAACCGCAGATGGCCAGCTGCGACGGCACCGCGATGCCGCGCCGCTGGCACTGGTAAATGGCGCCGTGGGCCAGGTCGTCGTTGCAGCAGAAGATGGCGTCGCAATCCGGCGCCTGCGCCAGCATGCGGCCCACCAGCTCGGCACCGAGGGCGATGGTGGACGGCTCGGCCACCATCACTTCCAGCTTGACGTCGGCCAGGCCGGCTTCCTGCATCGCCTTGCGGTAGCCTTCGGCGCGGCGCAGCGTGCGCTCGTCCAGTTGCGCGCCGATGAAGCCGATCCGCTTGTGGCCTTTGTCTAATAGATAGCGCGTCATCGCGTGGCCGGCCTGGAATTGCGAGAAGCCGACCGTCAGTTGATCTGGATCGCTGGACATGTCCATCATCGACACCACCGGCATGCGCAGCGTGGACAGCATCTGCTGCACGCGCGGGCTGTGGCTCAGACCGGACAATAGCATGCCGTCGGGATTCGATTGCAGGTAGGTGTTGATCAGCTTTTCCTCTTCCTTGTCGGAATAGCGGGTGTTGCCGATCAGGATCTGGTAATCGTCGGCGTCCAGCGCGTCCTGAATGCCGGCCAGCACCTCGGTGAACACGGCGTTGGACAGCGACGGCACCAGCACCGCGATCACTTTCGATTGCGACGAAGCCAGCGCGCGGGCGGCGCGGTTGGGTACATAGCCCAGTTCGACAACGGCCTTGTCCACCCGGTCGCGCAACGCCTGCGACACCATCTCCGGCTGGGTAATGGCGCGCGAGGCGGTCATGGTCGCCACCCCGGCCTTGTTGGCCACCATCGCCAGCGTGATGCGGCCACTGGCGCGGCTCTTGCCCGCTTGAGTCTTCGTCATTGATGACACTTGATTAATGTTGATATTGATACTGATAGCGATATCATACGGCAGGATAGCCGAAAGTAAGCGTAGTTATTTGCATTCGGCTAACACTTTTTGCGTGTTTTTACGCAAATCTTCGCGCTGGGCATCGTCCATATAGCTGCGTTCGCCATTTTTATCGAAACTGCTGAGGCGCACGCCCTGGTCGATCGCCTGCTGATTCTTGCGGGCGGCGTCGCAATTGGCGGCTTGCTGGGCCTTGTTGCGGGCCTCGGCGGCGGCGCGCTGGGCGGCTTCGGCGTCTTCCAGCTTGCGCTTGTTGAAGTCCTCATTACGCTCGGCCAGGGTGGGGCCGGACGTGGTCGCTGGCTTGGCGGCGGGTTCCGGCTCGGCTGGCGCGTAGGGATTGAACAGCGGCTTGCCGGGCGCCTTCAGGATGCGTTTTTCGGGGATGTTCGGCGGTGGAGGGCGGTCGGATAGTTGCTTGACGCCTTTGTCATCGACCCAGATGTACTGGGCCATTGCCAGCGGTGCGGCGATCAGCAAGAGGCTTGCATAAAAAATGTCACGATGGTTCATAAATGCACTCCCTGAAGATCTATGATTTCGCCATGATCCCGAGCAACTGTCAACTGGAGCAAGATTGTTGCAAATCAAAGAAATTGTTAAATTCTGTTGTTTATTTTCAAATTAATTATAATTACGATAATGTGACCAACACCTTATTGAAGAGGATGGCTAAGATGAACCATCTCTGCCAAGAGATTGTCCTGCCAGCGGAACTGCTGGTCCTTAATCTAAAGGGGAAGCATTCATGAAAGCAAAAATGATATTCGCATCGATTCTGTTTGCGCTGTCCGCAGGCGTCGCCTCGGCCAACGACATTCAGGTGAATGCGGGGGTAATACCGACTGATCCACTCAATCCCTGGTCCGAAATTTTCAATCACACCTCGGGCTCGTTCACCGACACCATCGACTTCACCGTACCTTACCCGTACCTGAGTTCGTCGGCCAATCCGTTGTACCTGACCCTGCACGGCACGCAGGTGACCAATATCGCCAGTCTGGTGTACACCGTGTATGGCGGCGTGTCGGGTTCGTCCGGCGCGGCGATCGTCTCCTACTCAGGCGACGGCACGTCTTACGATCTGCCGTTGACTGCGGCTGGCCCGTATCATATCGAGGTCAAGGGCTTGGTATCGGGTAGCAACACCAAAGGTTCTTACGCACTGGCGCTGGTGTCGTCCGTGCCGGAAGAGCAGACCTACGTCATGATGTTGATGGGCATCGGCATGATGGGCTATGTGGCACGTCGCCGCCAGCGCCGCGGCTAAGTAAGCGCGCACCAGACGAGCCGCCTGAGGGCGGCTTTTTTTTGCCCCAATGTGTGTACGGCCACAGCCTTTACCTTTAGGCAGTAGACTGGCGAGGCGTCACCTGAATAGAATGACCGGACACATTACTGCAGGAGATTGGCATGCCCTTTTACAACGTTTGGTACCAGAACAAGACGGAACCCCTCGAATTTTCCAGCGCCTCCCGCGTGCGCGAAGAGCAGATCGTGGAATGGATCTTCGCGCATGAAAAGATCGCGCACGATGCGTCGTCGACGCTAAGCGAGCTGATTTCGAAGAACAAACTTGGCCCGGTGCGTTACACCGAAGACGAGGGCGAGCCGTTCACCATCGGCTGACACGTGGATCGGCGTCGCCGCGCGTTGCGCCTGACAAGGCCAAAATGCCGCGCCGTCGATAGAATAAAAGAAGCTGGTCTAGTTAGCGACGCAATGCATCAATCAGTTGCTTCGTCTCGTCGAGCAGGATGCTGATGCATCCATCGCCGGTTGGGAAACTTCGTCCCCCCGTGCTCAATACCTGCATTCTGGAGTCGACCCAGTCGCCCGGATTCTCTCCTGGCAGCAGTTCAGCTTCAGCAATAGCGGTGTAGCGCGACGGGTGCGCGACCTTGCTTGCGATATGGCTGCATCGAATGGTGACCTCCCATCCTCTGTACGTTTCCTGGATAACTTGGGGCATAGCGGGCCTCTAAATTATATTGTAAATATTATTACGCATTTTGTTGTAATGCATGATAGCTATTTACTATTAAAATGGAAGGCTAGCCGGCGAAGGTACGGTGAGTCTTAGGTTCACGTACCGCCTGTTTCGGCATGGTCCGTGCGACAGCGTCCCGCAGGAATTTCGTGACGCCGGCGTGTCGGTGGTGCGGTGACGGCGAACAGCAGCCAATGTACTCAGATCGTTGTTCGATCGACACTGTCTCGGCCGGGAATGCTGTGGAATGCAATAAAAAAGTTATGAATATTGAATTCAAATTGCCAAGGTGATATCTTGATTGCGCGTCGCAGGGGATCCGACGCATATTCAATAAATTTAACCAATAGGGGTGATCATGAATTTCTTAAAAGTATTACGTACGGCCGCAGTGTCCATCTTAGTTGCTGGATTCTGGATGAACTCTGCGTTTGCCGGGGCTAACGGCGACACAATTAACGCTACCTACTACTATCCGGACACCGCGTCTCACTACAATGATTTCGGCACCATAGTGGTAGGGACATCCGATGTCTTCACGGATCCTCAAGGTAACTTTCAACTGCGAATCACTGATACGCAAATCATCGCGGATCACTTTACGCCCGATACTTTCTGGAGCCCGGCCGTTTTCAACGGTTTGATCCTGACGAATTTCACCAAGAACTTTTCCAGCTACACCCTTGATGGCAGCACGAATATGGTTGGTTTCGGCGTGAGCAACTTTTCCGTCTTCGGCAATGTCCTTGCAATCAATTGGCAAAGCCTTTCTTTTAATTCAAACACCAAGGTGGTGCTGAATATCTCGGCTGTACCCGAGCCAGAACCGTACGCCATGTTGTTGGTCGGCCTGGGTCTGGTTGGTGCAATAGCTCGCCGGCGCCAGCGTTCATAAGCTACCGCACGTCGACAGGCCGCCTAAAGGCTAATCTCGTACAGTTAAGCGACGTCGTTTCCGCGAAAGCGGGAACCCATACCGCGTTTGTCTGGCAGACGTGCGATGGATCCCGCTGTCGTGGGAATGGCGATGTGAAATTTCAGCTCAACTGAACGGCATTACCGCCTTAGGGCGGCCTTTTTGTTGACGCGGGTGCACTCGATACCATTCGGCTTGACCGGGGAAGCTGTCCGGGGTCTGCAAAGCGCCAGCACGCGTGGCATCAATCCGGCCGGGGCAATGAGCAACGCCAGCAGCGACGAAAGGCAGCCTGCCGCAGACTTTTCCACAGATATTTCTCGATGTATGCGTGCGATTCTCCGATGTGGGGCGTTGCGTGTGCAAGTTGCAGACAATTAATCCCGGTTCCTGTATAATGCCGCTTTGCGCCTATAGGAAATGCTATGCGTCTACTTCAAAAAGCACTCACATTCGATGACGTGCTGCTCGTCCCAGCGTACTCCAACGTCCTGCCTGCGGATACGTCCCTCAAAACCCGTCTGACCCGCAATATCACCCTGAACATCCCCCTGCTGTCGGCAGCGATGGACACGGTCACCGAAGCGCGTCTGGCGATCGCCATGGCGCAAGAGGGCGGTATCGGTATCATTCACAAGAACCTGAATCCGAAAGATCAGGCCCGTGAAGTGGCGCGCGTCAAGCGCTTCGAGGCCGGCGTGCTGCGTGATCCGATCACCATCCCGCCGACCATGAAGATTCGCGACGTCATCAAGCTGACCGAGCAATATGGCATTTCCGGCTTCCCTGTGGTTGAAGGCAAGGAAGTGGTCGGCATCATCACCAACCGCGACCTGCGTTTCGAGCAAGAGCTGGACGCCGAAGCGCGCGCCAAGATGACGCCACGCGACAAGCTGGTGTACGTCAAGGAAGACGCCGATACCACCGAAGCCAAGCGCCTGATGAACAAGCACCGCCTGGAGCGCGTGCTGGTGGTCAACGACGCGTTCGAGCTGCGCGGCTTGATCACCGTCAAGGATATCCAGAAATCGCACGAGCACCCGCTGGCGTCGAAAGACTCGCAGGGCAAGCTGCTGGTCGGCGCCGCGGTCGGCGTCGGCGCCAAGGATGAAGAGCGCATCGACCTGCTGGTCGCCGCCGGCGTGGACGTGCTGGTGGTCGACACCGCCCACGGTCACTCGCAAGGCATCCTCGACCGTGTGAAGTGGATCAAGACCAAGTACCCGCACGTGGACGTCATCGGCGGCAACATCGCCACCGCCGCTGCTGCCAAAGCACTGGTGGAATACGGCGCCGATGCGGTCAAGGTCGGCATCGGCCCAGGCTCGATCTGCACCACCCGTATCGTTGCTGGCGTGGGCGTGCCGCAAATCACTGCCATCTCCAACGTTGCTGAAGCGCTGGAAGGCACCGGCGTGCCATGTATCGCCGACGGCGGCATCCGCTTCTCGGGCGATATCTCGAAAGCGCTGGCAGCCGGCGCCTCGACCGTGATGATGGGCTCGATGTTTGCCGGTACCGAAGAGGCGCCAGGCGAAGTGATCCTGTATCAGGGCCGTTCGTACAAATCGTACCGCGGTATGGGTTCGCTGGGCGCGATGTCGGATGGTTCGGCCGACCGCTACTTCCAGGACGCCACCATGAAGGCCGACAAGTTTGTGCCGGAAGGTATCGAAGGCCGCGTGGCCTACAAAGGCTCGGTGCTGGCGATCATCTTCCAGCTGGTAGGCGGCGTGCGTCAGTCGATGGGTTACTGCGGCTGCGCCACCATCGATGAACTGCGCAACAAAGCCGAGTTCGTCGAGATTACGTCGGCCGGCATGCGCGAGTCGCATGTGCACGATGTGCAGATCACCAAGGAAGCGCCGAACTACCGTTCGGGCGACTAAGACCTTGCAAACGCCGGCCGACGCCGGCGTTTTTCTATATTCAACCTGGTTCAAACTCCATGCACTCTAAAATCCTCATTCTCGATTTCGGTTCCCAAGTGACCCAGCTGATCGCGCGCCGCGTGCGCGATGCCGGCGTGTTCTCGGAAGTGTATCCGTATGACGTCAGCGACGAATTCGTGCGCAACTACGGCGCCGCCGGCGTGATCCTGTCGGGCAGCCACAGCTCGACGCTGGAAGGCGATGCGCCACGCGCGCCGGACGCCGTGTTCGACCTGGGCGTGCCGGTACTGGGCATCTGCTACGGCATGCAAACCATGGCGGCCCAACTGGGCGGCAAGGTAGAGAACGGCAAAGTGCGCGAATTCGGTTACGCCGAAGTGCGCGCGCGCAACCACACCCGTCTGCTGGACGGTATCGTCGACTTCGTCACCGAAGAAGGCCATGGCATGCAAAAGGTCTGGATGAGCCACGGCGACAAGGTGCTGGACATGCCGCCAGGCTTCGTGCTGATGGGCGACACGCCGTCGTGCCCGATCGCCGCCATGGCCAACGAAGAGAAAAGCTTCTACGGCGTGCAGTGGCACCCGGAAGTGACCCACACCGAGCAGGGCAAGGTCATGCTGAGCCGCTTCGTGCATGAAATCTGCGGCTGCAAATCGGACTGGAACATGCCGGACTACATCTCGGAAGCCGTCGAGAAAATCCGCGCGCAAGTCGGCACCGATGAGGTGATCCTGGGCCTGTCGGGCGGCGTCGATTCGTCGGTGGCGGCGGCGCTGATCCACCGCGCCATCGGCGACCAGCTGACCTGCGTGTTCGTCGACCACGGCCTGCTGCGCCTGAACGAAGGCAAGATGGTCATGGACATGTTCGCCAACAACCTGGGCGTCAAAGTCATCCGCGTCGATGCGGAAGATCAGTTCATGGGCCACCTGGCCGGCGTCAGCGACCCGGAGCAGAAGCGCAAGATCATCGGCCGCGAATTCGTCGAAGTGTTCGACAAGGAATCGGGCAAGCTGGTCAACGCCAAATGGCTGGCGCAGGGCACCATCTACCCGGACGTGATCGAGTCGGCCGGCAAGGGCAAGAAGGGCCAGACCATCAAGTCGCACCACAACGTCGGCGGCCTGCCGGAGCACATGAAACTGTCGCTGCTGGAACCGCTGCGCGAACTGTTCAAGGACGAAGTGCGCAAGCTGGGCGTCGCGTTGGGCCTGCCGCATGACATGGTCTACCGTCATCCATTCCCAGGTCCGGGCCTGGGCGTGCGCATCCTGGGTGAAGTGAAGAAGGAATACGCCGACCTGCTGCGCCAGGCCGACGCCATCTTCATCGAAGAACTGCGCAACACCCCGTACGAAGCGACCATCGTGCCGGGCTTCGACCAGGATGCCGTGCCGAAGAACTGGTACGACGCCACCTCGCAAGCGTTCGCCGTGTTCCTGCCGGTCAAATCGGTGGGCGTGATGGGCGATGGCCGCACCTATGAATACGTGGTGGCGTTGCGCGCCGTGCAGACGCAAGACTTCATGACGGCGCACTGGGCACACCTGCCGCACTCGCTCTTGGGGAAGGTAAGCAACCGCATCATTAATGAAGTGCGCGGTATCAACCGTGTTGTTTATGACATTTCCGGCAAGCCACCTGCGACCATTGAGTGGGAGTGAAGAGCTCGCTATAACTAATTGATTTGTAAGAAAAAATAGAAGGCAGTCGATGATTTGGTTTAAGTCATCAACGGCCTTTTATTTGCAGCCAGCGATTTAAACCGTCTTAGTCGGTGGAAGCGAAAGATCAGCGGCTGGCACGGTACCGCTCGGGCGCGCTGTTGCGGCTCGACCGAAGGCGGTGCACTCGGCCAGTGCGACCTGTGCAGGATCAGTTATGCTGGCGCGGCCGCTACTGCATCGCTTCGAGCTTGGCCAGTTCCTGTGCCAGGTCGCCCGGGCTAAGTGGTACATAGCCTTCTTCCGAGGCGTATTGGCGCGCCAGGATATCCTGTCCTTCGCGCGACAGAGCGAGTCGCAGATACTCGCGCACCAACGGATCGAGCGGCTTTGCCCGGCGCGCGGTTCACATAGAACTGGACTGCGGCCGACAGCGGATATTGTCCGCGCCGCACCTCATCATAGGCCGGCGTGTGATAGTCGCCGCCGTTGTTGGTGGCCAGCGGCAGCACGCGCACTTGGCTGGTGGTCTTGGCGGCGTCCACCCAGCCCAGCAAACCGATGCCAAACGGATCGGCTGCCACGGCGCGCAACACGGCTTCCCGGGTTGGCAAGGCTTCGTATTTGATGGCGAACGGCCTGCCGCCGAAGCGCGCAACGCGCATCCCGGTGGCAAAGCCGCCGTCGTCGCGCAGCCCATAAGCGTGGATACGGCGTTGCGCGTATTCGCCATTGAGGCCAAGTTGTGACCAAGTGTTGAGGTCGCCTTGCTGTGCGCCGGCAGTAAAGATCTGCGCAAACTGCTGGATGCTAAGGCCGGGCAGTGGATTGTTCAGATTCACGTAGGCGGCCGGCGGCGTCTTGTTCGGGGGGGGCGCGGGCCGTGGCCGTTGTAGCCGATACGGATCGGCGTTGCGTCGTAGCCGAAAACCTGGCGGAAAGCGCTGCGGTCGCCGGGCCACATATCGCGCGTCAGTGGCGCGAAAGCGGAGGCGCCGGCAGTCAGCGCCGGCATGCCGGCCGACGAGCCCTCCATGCGCAGGCTGAATCGCACAGCAGGGTGTGTTTTGGTGAACAGCGCGTTCAGCGACTGGATGACGTCTTCCAGCCCGTCGTTGCCGACGATGGCGACGCTACCATCGCGCAGCACATACGGCTGGCTGGCGGTGACTGTCACGGCCTGAGGCACGTACGGCGCTGCGCTGGCGTCCGGCGCCGGGGCGGACGTGGCGGCGCCGGAATGGCCGGCGCATAGCAGTACGCCAGCGGCCAGCAGCATGCGGCTGGTTAATTGTTTGGGCATGGCGATTAATCCAGTTTCGATAGTTCAGCCGCTGCTTGGGCGGCGGTCAGCGGGATGTAGCCGTCTGGCTGGTCGGCGATGATCTGCTGGCCATGGAGCGACAGCACCAGCCGCAGATACTCCCGCACGAGTGGGTCGACCGGTTTGCCGGGCAGCCGGCGCACGTAGAAATACAGCCAGCGGCCATATGGATAGCTGCCATCGGAAACTTCGGCCGGGGTGCCGGTGGTTAGCTGGCGTGCTTCGTTGAGGATAGCCAGTTGCCTGACCTGCGGGTTCTCCATGCCGATGGCCGCGATACCGATGCCGGCCAGGTCGCTGCCGATGCGCTTGAGGATGGCTTCGGTGTTGCCCAGTTGCTCGTGCAGCGGTGCGAGCTGGCGGCCGTGCAGGTGTGTCTGCTGCAAGTAGTCGCCAAAGCCGGTGTATTCCGACGTGCCGTATGGGTGGATCGCGCGTTGCGTCCATTCACCTTTCAGGCCGAGCTGGCCCCAGGCTGAATAGTCGCCGTTCGGGTTGCTGATGGAAAGGATGCGGGCGACGTTTTCTGCGCTGATTTGCGTCAGCGGATTGCTGCGGTTGACGTACACCGCCAGTGTGGTCGCCAGATGGCCGCTGGTGTCGCTGCTGGTGCGGGCGATTCGGATTTCCAGCGCGTCGGCGCCCACAATCTTGCGGTACGGGACCGCTTCGATCGGGTTGATGGCACGGCCCATGGCGCCGAACAGGGTCTTCCCGTGCATGAGCAGTGGCACGGCGCTGGTGGTGCCTTTGCCGTCCACCGCAAAGCGGATGTCGGGATGGCTGCTGGTGAACAGCGTGTTGAAGCGTTCGACAATGTATTGGACGTGCTCGGCGCCGGAGAGGTGCACCGCGCCGTCGGCCGCCAGGTAGCTGGCGTCTGGTGAGATGCTGACGCGCTGCGGCTGATAAGTGGGCAGGGTGGCGTCCAGCGAACGGCTGGCGCCGGCAGCCGACGCGCTGGCCGTGCTGGCTGCCAGAAGGCCGCCGAGCAGCAGGCGAAGATGCGAACGAAAGCGGCATGATGACGCCATTATTTGGCTCCTTGCGGTGCGGCCAGTGCCCAGTCGACGGCGGCGTCAAACAACTGGCCGCCAGCGGGCGACAGATTGGTAAACGTCTCGTTATCCAAGAAAAACATCACGCGGCGTGCGGGCGCCAGGCTTTCGTAGTCCATGGTGGCGCCGCGCTCGTAGCCGAAGATGGCCGCCTTCTCAGGTTCGCCATAGATGGTCGCGATGGTGGTCGCGCCGAGGCCCGGCTTGCCCCAGCTCATCGTGGCCTGCTTCTGGTAGATGTCGATCACGCCAGCCGGCAGTCCCGCCGCCATCGGGTGCGGCGCGTTGACCAGCCAGACGTAACGTGATTTTTCTACTGTGCCGTAATCGGTGCCGGCGCGCTTGCCGGTCATGGACAGGTCGTCCAGGAGGTCCATTTCCCAGGTCATCAGCGGTGCCTTGATGTCGCGGTAAGCGCCCAGCAGGTCGCGGCTGCGGATGGTGGCTGACAGAATCACCAAATCCGCTCCTTGTGCCTGCTGCACCGGCGCATACTGGCTCTGCAGCGTGACCTTGTAGCCGCGCGCTTCCAGATGCGCTTTGATTTTCTCGTCAAACGGCAAACTCTTGCCCTCGACGCGAACCACCAGCATGATTTTCTTGCCGGGGAAGGGTGCTGGCTTCGACACCAGGGACGCGGCTACCGGTGTCGCCGGCTGCTGCGCGCTGGCGTTGCAGGCCAGCGTCAGGCCGCCCGCCAGCATCAGTGCCATCAAGGTGCGGCGCGCGCTCAAAGGTCTACCTTCATGGTCAGCTTGACGGTGCGCGGCGCGCCGGCTGCCAGACGGGTGCCGGCCGCTGCCCAGTACTGCTTGGCGCCCAGATTCTCGACGTTGATCTGCCAGGTGGTACGCTTGCCCAGCGTTTGCGTGATGTAGCGGCCGCCGGCCGTGAACAGCGTCACGCCGCCGAGGAAGGCCTGATCCAGATCGTTGACCGGACGACGGCCGGTGTAATACGCGCCGGTGTTCAGTGAGAAGCCCGGCAGATAGTCGTCCAGCGCATAAGACAGGAAGGCGCTGCCGGTTTGCTTGGAAGCGTTCTCGGGCAGCTTGCCGTTGTAGGCGTCGCTGATCTTGCGGAACTCGGGATTCAGCAACTGCGCCGACGTTTGCCACGCCAGGTTGCGCGCCAACTGCCCCTGCGTGGACAGCTCCACGCCGCGATAGTGCTGTTCGCCATCGGCCACAAATACGTTGGCGGTATTGGTGTAATAGCCAGGACGGTTGATATCGAACAGCGCCGCCGACAGCAGCGTGCCGCCCGGCGTGCGCCAGCGCACGCCCAGTTCCTTCTGCTTGCTGACGCCAGGGGCCATGCGTTCATTCTGGTTGACGGTGCCGGTCGGCGCCGGCTCGCCTTCCTCCAGACCTTGCGCGGCCGATGCATAGAACGACAGGTCGGCCAACGGACGGTAGATTACCGCCGCCATCGGCGTGTTTTTGTCAGCCGTGTAGTGGTTTACACCTTGATCACTCTTGTAATTGACCTTCCGCACGCCGCCGATGACTTGCCACTGCGGCGAGAAGGTCAGGCGGTCCAGCGCGTAGACGCCGGTATCGCTGGTGTCCAGCGCCGCCGTGGTGGGCGTGGTCGGCTTGGCGGCGTAGGTGATGGCGGTAATCGGTACCGGATCGTACAGATTCTGCGCGGCGACCGTGTAGTTGCTCTGGTAAATCGGGTCCTGGCTCTTGTCGGTGCGGCTCACGCCGAAAGTGATCTCATGCTTGACGGGACCGGTGACAGCGGTGCCAAACAGTTCCGCCCGCAGGCTGTCCGAGCCGACCACGTGGTGCTGCTGGTTGCCGGTGATGCGGCCAGCGCCGGTTGCGACAGTGGCGTTATTGGTGAAGCGGAAGATTGCCAGATTGCGATCGCGCGCCACTTCCGAGTGGCCGCCTTCCAAGGTCAACGCCCAGCCGTCGCCCAGCGCGTAGTCGGCGCGCAGTGCGGCCAGCTTGCTGGTAGCGTCGAACTTGGCCATCTCCGGTCCGACCAACCGCGAAGGATCGACCGCGCGTGGCAGCGTGATGACGCCATTGACGGCGGTCGGCAGCGTTACGGCGGCTTCCTCGGTGACCTTGCGGTGATCGTATTCCAGGTCGGCCTTCAGCAGCAGGCGGTTGTTGACGCGCCAGTCCAGCGCGGCCGAAGCGAACTCGCGGTTGCCGTTGCCGACGTGGTCGAGGAAGGTGCCGAGCGCGCCGCCGGCGGCGTTGATGCGCACGCCGAATTCGTTCTGCTCGCCGAAGCGGCGGCCGACATCGATGTTGGCCACCGCCGTGCCCTGGTCATCCAGCGTCAGGCCGGCGCTGGTGACCGGCGTGTTGCCCGCGCGCTTGGTGACGAAGTTGACCACGCCGGCCGGCGAGGTGAAGCCGTAGTACAGCGCCGAGGCGCCTTTGAGCACTTCGACGCGCTCCTTGTTCTCCATCGGCACCTGCGAGAAGTTCATGATCGGCACCGAGCCGTTCAGGCGGTAGTTGGTGCGGTTTTCCACGGCGATGCCGCGAATCACCAGCTGGTCCCAGGTGTCGCCGCCGTTTTGCTGGCGGGTGACGCCGGCGGTGTTGCGCACCGCGTCGTACAGGCCGCCGGCCGCTTGCAGGTCCAGCACTTCGCGCGTGATGACATTAACGGTGGACGGCACCTCCATCACGTCCGAACCACGGAAACTGCCGGCCTCGACCGTGTTAGGCGTGAAGCCCTGGGCGCGGGCTGCGGTGATTTGCACCGCCTTCAGGACTTGCTCGTCCTCCGTCTGGGCCATGCCAGGCAAGTGCGCGCAAGCCAATGGCGCGGCGAAGAACAGGTAGAAGAAACGCGGTCGGGAGATGTTGGTCATGAAGGAAATTGTGGGAGGAAAAATGCCGATCATATTGCAAATGCGACTCATTCGCAACTGTGGTTGGTACGTAGAAGGCCCACCAGCATTGCGCTGGCAGGCCGTGCAACTTAGAAGTTGGCGTGCAGGCTGACGCGGTAGGCGCGCGGCGAGCCTGGGGTGATGTTGTTGTCACCGTTGGCGTAGAGGTAGTACTTCTTGTCGGTCAGATTCTCGACATTGACCTGCAGCTTGTAGTTCGCGTTGATGGTGTAGAACAGCGCAGCATCCACCCGCGTGTAGCTCGGCAGCACCACCGTGTTGCTGGTCGACGCAAACATATCGTCGCGGCGAATCAGCCCCAGGCCGGCGCCCAGCGCCTGCGTGAAGTCATAACGATTCCACAGCGACAGCGTGTTCTTCGGCACCATGCCGACGATGGCGCCGTTCAGCGCGGTGGCGGAGGCGGTGGCCAGCAGCTTGGCGTCCTGGTGGGCGTAGCCGCCATTGATACTCCACGCGCTGGTCAGCTTGCCGTTGATGCCAATTTCCACCCCGTTGGTGCGCTGGCCGTCGACCAAACGATCGGCGATGCCAGTGGCGGGATTGACCACCGCCACGTTGTTGCGGTTCAGGCGATACACCGCCAGCGTGGCCAGCAGGTCTGGGTTGATTTCCAGCTTGCCGCCGATTTCATAGTTGATGAATTTTTCCGGCTTCAAGCCCTGGTTGATGCTGGTCAGGCTGCTCAACTGGTCGCCGCCGCGCGGAAACGACGCAACACTGTAGTTGGCGTACAGGGTAGCGGCCGGCGCCGGTTTGTACAGCAGGCCGACGCGCGGGGACACCAGGCTGTCGCTGCTGGACAGATCGGCGGCGCTGGCTGGAATGGCGCGCAGACCGGCCGCCACGTTGTTGTGGTAATCCAGCTTGAAGCTGTCGTAGCGCAGGCCGGCGATCAGTTGCCATTGCGGCGTCAGTTCGATCTGGTCCTGGATATAGACGCCGGCGATCTTGGCGGTGCTGTTGCCGTCGCGGTCGGCGCTGCTGCCGCCGAGCACGTAGTTGACCGGCAGGCTGCCGTCCGGGCTGGCCAGCGGCACGTTGATGGAGGTGCTGTTGTTAGAGAACAGGCCGGTCGTGCGCAGGTAGTCGGTGTCCTGCTTGCCAAGTTCCAAACCGGTCAGGAACTTGTGGCGGACGCCGCCGGTGCTGACGTCGAAGGTCAGGTCGGTCTGGTTGAACAGGTTCTTGCGCCACTGGTGGTTGTTGTACGCGGAGATCGGCACCGTGCCGGCCTTGACGTTGATCGCGCCGGCGTTGTAGTTCTGGTAGAACTTGTCGTAGTCGGTGTAGCGGGTCTTGTTCGACAGATGCATGCCGCCGCCGATTTCATAATCGATGACGGCGCTGAAGGCGTTGGAGTTGACGCGGGTAGGGCGGCTGTCGGCGCTGGCATCGCCAAAGAAGGCGTCAACCGGCAGGTCCATCGGCACACCGTTCTGCGACGGCACGCCGCGGTCGGCGGCGCGCTTGTCTTCAAAGTGCTCCAGGCCCAGCACGATGTGGGTGTCCTTGTTCGGGCGGATGGCCAGCGTCGGATTGATGCCGGAGCGTTTCAGCGTGGCATTGCGCTGGTAGCCTTCGGAGTCTTCCACCAGGCCGGTGACGCGCAACGCCATGGTGTCGTTGATGGCTTGGCCGACATCGACGGTGAGGCGGCGGTTCTGGTAGCTGCCCAGCGTCAGGTCGGCGGCGCGCACCGGTGCGCCGAAGTTGGCTTGCTTGGTGACGCGGTTGATCAGGCCGCCCGAACCGCCACGGCCGAAGATCATCGCATTCGGGCCGGTCAGCGCTTCCACCTGCTCGACGTTGTACAGATCGCGGTAGTACTCGACGTCGTCGCGCACGCCGTCGATGTAGAAGTCGCCCGAAGCATTCGCGCTGCCGCGGAAGATCGGCGCATCGCGGTTGCCCTCGCCATTGGCCATGCCAATGCCCGGCACGTAGCGGGCGACATCGGCCATGCTCTGCATGCTGATGTCCTTGATCAGCGCCTGGTTGATCACGGTCACGGTTTGCGGCAGGTCGCGGATGGCGGTGTCGGTCTTGGTGCCGGCGCTGGTGCGCTTGACCAGGTAGTCGTCCTTGGCGGCCTCACCGGTGACGGTGACGCTCGGCAGGGTGGTGTCGGTGGGTTCGGCGGCGTGAGCCTGGGCGGCGAACGCCAGGTGCAACATAAGGGCCAGCGGGGACAAGCGGAGAGTGAGAGTGGTATGCATGTCAATTCAATCTAAATATAAATGAGAACGAATCGCATTATTGTTTGCGAATTTAGGCAGCAACAATCGAAAAATTATATTTTTGGCATCCGTGGTGAACCTGCAACTTTTTAATACTGCGTTAATTCTGGTTTCGCTACCATCCGCCACCTGCGCGGTCAGCCGCATCAACCTTGAGACGAGAAAGTTATGGACAACGCACCATCCGCCAGCGCTGAAACACTGGTGTTCGCGCAACTGCTCAAGCTGGGGCTGCGGCCGACCAGCGCGCGCGTCTGCGTCTTGCAGGTGCTGAATGAACACGCGCAGGAATCGCTACCGGCCGAGCGCATCTTCCTGGCGTTGAACGCCATGGGCATCAGCGTCAGCCTGGGGACGATTTACCGGGTCTTGAGTGAACTGGAGCAGCGCGGCCTGGTGCACAAGGAATGGCATGCGCTGGACGCGGCCGGCAAGTCGCACTACGTGCTGGCGGCGTCCAGGCGGGCGCCGGCGTCATGCCTGATGGTGTGTCCGTCCTGCGGCCGTAGCCACAGCGTGACGGACAAATCGCTTACGGACGCGTTGCAGCGCCACGCCCGCACCGGCGGTTTCGATCAGGGACTGGCGTCTGCCGTGATCAGCATTGTTTGTAATCAGTGCGCCAGCCCGGCGCCGAGCCCAGCCGCTCAAACGCCAGGAACAGCACCGGAGTGATAAACAGCGTGATCAACTGCGAGAACAGCAGGCCGCCGACGATGGCGATCCCGAGCGGCTGACGCAGTTCGGCGCCTGCGCCCAGGCCCAGCGCGATCGGCAGCGCCCCCATGATAGCGCACAGCGTGGTCATCATGATGGGGCGGAAGCGCAGCAGGCAGGCCTGGCGCACCGCGTCCACCGGCGTGGCGCCATCGCGCTGGGCCACCAGCGCAAAGTCGATGATCATGATGGCGTTCTTTTTGACCACGCCGACCAGCAGCAGGATGCCGATCATGGCGATGAAACTCAGTTCCAGTCCCGCCAGCCGCAGCGCCAGCAGCGCCCCCACCGCCGCCGACGGCACGCCGAGCAGGATGGTGATCGGATGCACCCAGCTCTCGTAAAGCATGCCCAGCACCACATAGATCACCGCGATGGCGATGGCGATCAGCCATAGCTGACTGCTCTGCGATTGCTGGAACAGCGCGGCGGCGCCGGCGTAGGTGCCGAAGATCGACGACGGCAGGCCGATGCGCTGCTGGGCGTCGGCGATGGCGGCGGTGGCGTCGGACAGCGATTTGCCAGGCGCGAGATCGAAGGAGATGGTCACTGCCGGCAGCTGGCCCTGGTGGTTGACGGCCATGGTGCCGCGTCCGCGTCCCACATCGGTAAAGGCGCGCAGCGGCACCAGCGCGCCGCTGGCGTTGCGCACATGGACCTTGGCCAGGCTGCTCTCGTCGCGGCGGTACTGGTCGGCCAGTTCCATGATGACCTGGTAACTGTCTTCCGGCGCATAGATAGTCGACACCTGGCGCGTGCCGTAGGCGGCGTACAGCGTATTGCGCACGGTAGCCATGTCCACGCCAAGCGTGGCGGCCTGTTCGCGGTCGACGTGCAGTTGCGCGTCCATGCCGTCGTACTGGGCATCGCTGTTGACGCCGACCAGCACGTCGCCGCGCTTCAGCTCATCCATCAATCGCTTGGCCCATTGGTTCAGGTCGCCAGGCGTGACGGCTTGCAGCGTGTACTGATAGGTACTTTTGGACGAGCGGCCGCCGACCTTGAGGTTTTGCACCGGGCTGAAAAACACTTTGATGTTGGGCAGGAAGCTGGTTTCCTGCCGCAGCCGCGCCAGCACCTGCGCCATCGGCGGGTGTTTGTCGTGGAGCGTGATGTAGAAATTGGTGGTGTCGTGATCGACCTTGGCGGCGACGTCGCGCACTGCGGGGTCGGCCATGATGGCCTGCTGTAGCTGCTTGAGCACCAACAGCCGGCCGGCGTACGACATATCCTGCGGCGCATCGACATTGCCGGATACCTGGCCGGTGTCTTCCTGCGGGAAGAAACCGCGCGGCGCGCTGGTGTACAGCCAAGCAGTCAGTGCGAAGGTTGCCAGCGCAACCAGCAGTACCGGCAGGCGGTGCGTCAGCGCGCGCTCCAGCAGGCGCGCATAGCCGTTCAGCAGGCGGGCGAAGCCGGCTTCGAAGGCGCGGCTCCAGGCTGGCGCTGGCGCGTGCAGTTGTGCCACTTTGATGAAGCGCGGCACCAGCAGCGGGATCAGCGTCAGCGAGGCGGCGGCCGATACCAGCACCGCCAGCGCCACGACGATGGCGAATTCGTGGAACAGCAAGCCGATGGTGCCGGGCATGAAGAAGATCGGGATGAACACGGCCATTAGCGATACCGAAATCGACACCACGGTGAACGCCACTTCGCCGGTGCCCTGGACGGTGGCGGCACGCGGGTCCATACCGTCTTCGATGTGGCGCATGATGTTCTCCAGCACCACGATGGCATCATCGACCACCAGGCCGACCGCGATGGTCAGGCCCATCAGCGAGATATTGTCCAGGCTCAGGTTCAGCGCGAACATCAGGCCGAAGGGGCCGAGCAGCGACACCGGCAGACTGATGGCTGGAATCAGCGTCGCCATCAGCTGGCGCAGGAATAGCAGGATCACCAATACCACCAGCGCGATGGTCAGCAGCATGGTCAGGTTGACGTCGTGGATGGCGTTGCGGATCGAGATCGAGCGGTCGTTGAGGAGCTGGATGTGCACCGAAGCGGGCAACTGGCTTTGAAGGCGCGGCAGCATGGCGCGGATGGCGTCGACGGTGGCGACGGTGTTGGCGTCCGGCTGGCGCTGGACTTGCAGCAGGATGGCGTCGCGGCCGTTGATGGTGCTGCTGTTCTGGGTGTTTTCGATGCTGTCCTGGACTGTGGCGAAGTCGCTCAGGCGTACCGGGCGGCCGTTGCGGCTGGCGACGATCAGTGGCGCGAAGTCGGCCGCCTTCATCAGGCCGGGCGGCAGGTGCAGCGTCATCATCTGGCGCGGGCTGTCCAGCTGGCCGAGCGGGGCGTTGGAGTTGGCGGCTTTGAGTGCGGTGCTGACTTCGTCCAAGGTCAGGTCGAGCGCGGCCAGGCGGTCGGGATCGACTTCGATGCGCACGGCGTAGCGTTTTTGGCCGTTGACGGTGACTTGCGCCACGCCGCTCAGCGTGGACAGCGCTGGCACGATCAGGTTGTCGGAGTAGCTGTTCAGCTCGGACAGACGCAACGACGGCGAGTCGAGGCCGATTTGCAGGATGGGGGCGTCGGCGGGATTGACTTTGCGGTAGGACGGCGGCGTGGTCATCTCTGCCGGCAGCGAGCGGGTGGCGCGGTACAGTGCAGCTTGCACGTCGCCGGCGGCAGCGTCGATGTTGCGGCTGGCGTCGAATTCCAGCGTGATCTGGGTCTCGCCCTGGATGCTGCTGGAGGTGGTGGCCAGCAGGCCGGGAATGGAGGTAAACTGCTTTTCCAGCGGCGTCGCCACCGAGCTGGACATGGTTTCCGGGCTGGCGCCCGACAGGCGCGCGCTGACCTGGATGGTGGGCGTATCATAGGTGGGCAGCGCGGCCAGCGGGAGTTGCAGCCAGCAAGCGATGCCGGCGACGATGACGGTCAACCACGCCAGCAGCGTGGCGATGGGGCGTTGCAGGCAAAAGGCGGCAATACTCATGGCTTGCCGCCCGCTGTCTTGGCCGACGATGCTGCGTCGATCCGAATGGCGTCACCAGCGCGCAGGTTGGCGCCGCCTTCCAGCACCACGCGGCTGCCGCCGGTCAGGCCGGACACCACCGCCTGTCCATCCTGCACGCGCAGCAGGCTGACCGCCTGCCGAACCGCCTTGTTCTCCGCGCTCGCCAGATAGACAAACCGTCCGTCCGGCCCCTCCAGCACCGCTTGCGGCGGCAACGTCACCGCATTGCGGTCCGAGCCCGCCAGCACCGTCACGCGGGCATATGCTCCCGGCCACAAGTTACGATGCGGGTTGGGAAACGTGGCCTTCAAACTAATGGTGCCGCTATCCGTATTGACCACATTATTGATAAAACTGAGCTCGCCATTAACCGGCGTGCCGTCCGGACTATCGAGCTGTACGCGCAGCGGCCCTTGCGCGCGAGCCGCCAAAATCGCCGCCAAATACTGCTCCGGCAAGTTAAACTCAACGCCGATTGGCGCGAACTGTACCAACGTCACCAGCGGTGCGGCAGCGCTTGTCTGCGCCAGACTGCCCGGATGCACCGCTACAGCGCCAGTGCGCGCCGCCACCGGCGCCATGATCCGGGTATGCGTCAACACCACATGCGCACTGTCGATATCCGCCTGCGCCGCCTTCAGCTGCGCCTGCAACGCCTCAACCTTGCTGGCCGCCGTATCAACCGCGCTGGACGTAATAAAGTTCGACTTGACTAACTCCGATGAACGGCCGTAATCGCGCTTGGCATCGGCCAATTGCGCGCGAATCTGCGCCGCCTGCGCCTCGCTACGCTGCAATTGCGCGCGGGCGTCGGTATCGTCCAGCGTGAACAGCAACTGGCCGGCCGCCACATCGTCACCCTCCTTGAAGTGGATGCTGACGATCACCGCCGTCATCTGCGGCCTCACTTCAACCTGGTTCAGCGCCACCAGATGGCCTTGCGCCGCCAATTCCAGCGGCAAATCCTGCTGCCGCGCGACGGTCACGCTGACCAGCGGCGGCGGTTTGGCGACCGCCGTGGTGGAGGGCTTGGCACGCAGCGCGTAGGCCAAAGAAGCGCCGGCGGCCAATAGCAGCGCGGCAAGAAGCAGGGGACGTTTGAGTATCAGCATCCGGCGATGCTAAACGGCTCAGCGTTAAACCACTATTAAAGCCGGGCGTTAATACGCCTTTAATAAAGCATTTCGTACACTGCCACCAGCTTGTAATTTGAGAAGGTGCGGAAGCGAGGTGCGGTGATGCGATTGCTGTTGATAGAAGACGATCCCATGATCGGCGAAAGCATGGAAGAAGTGCTGCGCAAGGAAAATTACGCTGCCGACTGGGTGCGCGACGGCGACAACGGCCTGCTGGCGCTGCGTCAGAACGTCTACGACCTGGTGCTGCTGGACCTGGGCCTGCCGAAAAAACAGGGGATGCAGGTGCTGCGCCAGTACCGCGCCCATGGCGGCGACGTGCCGGTGCTGATCGTGACTGCCCGCGACGCCACTGTCGCCCGCGTTGAAGGACTGGACGCCGGCGCCGACGATTACCTGGTCAAAGCCTTCGATGTCGACGAACTGCTGGCCCGCATCCGCGCGCTGCTACGTCGCGGCAAGGCGCCTAACCAGGCCGTGGTCCAGCATTGCGGCTTGCAAGTTGACATGGCCGGCCACATCGCCAGCTTTAACGGCGTGCCACTGCACTTGCCAGCCCGCGAATTCGCCGTGCTGCGCGCTCTGCTCGATGCGCCGGGCACTGTGGTGTCCAAAAGCCAGCTGGAAGAACGCATCTACGGCTGGGGCGAAGAAATCGAAAGCAACACCATCGACGTCTACATTCACCATTTGCGCAAGAAGCTGGGCACCGGCTTCATCCAGAACATCCGTGGCGTCGGCTACAAGCTGGCCAGCGCATGAAAACCATCCGCACCCGTCTGCTGCTGGGACTGATGACCGGCACGCTGGGATGCACGCTGGCCGCCGGCATGCTGCTGTACATGCTGGCCGACCACGAGGCCGACGAACAGTCCGACCAGCGTTTGCGCCAGCTGGCGTGGTCGTTGCCATTGCAAGCGCCGGTGCCATGGCGGTTGCCGCATGAGAGCGATCCGGACGACCAGTTTGACGTACAGGCCTGGAATGCCGAGCAGCAGCCGGTGCATGTGTCGCAGCGCGCGCCGGCGCTGCCGTTGCCGCAACCGCAGGGCTATGTGACGGTCGGTTATCACGGCGAGCGCTGGCGCGTGTATGCGGATGTGGTGGCTGGCTACCACTTACAGGTGTCGCAGCCGATAGCAATCCGCCAGCGGGTGGCCGCGCATATGGCGCTGCGCATCGTACCGCCGTTGCTGTTGCTGCTGCCGGCGATGGCGATCCTGATCTGGGTCGTGGTCGGCCGTGCGCTGCAGCCGCTGGAGCGGCTGACCAAGGCGCTGCGTGGCCGCACGCCGGCCGCCTTACAGCCGCTGGACGACGACGGTCTGGCGCCGGAACTGTTGCTGATCGTGGCGGCGCTCAACGGTTTGCTGCGCAAGGTGGCGGACGCCATCACCACGCAGCGCAATTTTGTGGCGGATGCGGCGCACGAACTGCGTTCGCCGTTGACCGCATTGAAACTGCAACTGCAACTGGCCGAGCGCGCCGCCGATGATGCCAGCCGGCAGACCTCGTTCCGCAAACTGCACGAGCGGCTCGACCGCGCCACCCATCTGGTGCAGCAGTTGATGACGCTGGCGCGGCAGGAGCAAAGTGCCGTGCCCCCAACTTGCACCGATTGCGACCTGCTGAAAATCGCTGGCCAAGTGGTGGCCGATCACACGATTTACGCGGACAGCCGGCGGATCGATCTTGGCGTCAGCGCCGACGCGCAATCAGTGCGGGTGTGCGCGCAGATGGACGGGCTGGCGATCATGCTGAGCAATCTGGTGGACAACGCGCTGCGCTATACGCCGCTGGGCGGCCAGGTCGACGTGATGGTCGGCCAGCAGCAGGGCCGCGCTTATTTGCGGGTGTGCGACAACGGCCCAGGCGTGCCGGAAGCGGGGCGTGAACGTCTGTTCGACCGCTTCTACCGTCCGGACGGCAACGAGGTATGGGGCAGCGGCCTCGGCCTGTCAATCGTCAAGAGCGTGGCCGATGCGCACCAGGCCACGCTGAGCTTGCATAACGGTAGCGGCGATCGTGGACTGGTGGTGACAGTACTGTTCCCGCAAGCAGCTGTAATCGCGTAGAGTAGCGTAATGCTGCTAGCCGCATAGAGGATATCTATTGAGGAGTAAAGCATGAAAACCAAGTTCACTTTCATTCTGGCGTGTGCAGCCCTGATCGCCGGCTGCGCCACGGAATACCAACCGCATAGCAGCGAAGGGGGCTACAGCGAAGCAGCGATCGAAACTGGTGTGTGGCGCGTCAAGTTTGCCGCCACGCCCTATACGCTGCAACAGCAGATCCAGGATTTCTCGCTGTTGCGCAGCGCGGAGCTGACGCTGCAACAGGGCTACAGCCACTTTACGCTGTCGGCGCCTGATGGCAAGACCATCGCCCAGCCGGGCCCCGACGTAGTGGTGCGTATGTTCAAGCAGCGGCCCGAGGAAGGTGTTGTTCAATACGATGCTCGTTCGGTGTGCAGGCAGCTGGGCACGCACTACGACTTGACATGCCGCGACCGATCACAGTGAGGCGATTAATCTTCCTGAAGTGCGGTGCGGGCGGCTAGCAGGGGCACATCGCGGCCCATCTGCCTGCTCGGCAATTGTCATCAGTTGCTGGAACACTTCCGCGCCGTCGGTAAGTCGCCTTCCCCGCTGCCGGCTGTGCCGCGCCGCTGGCAGCGTAAACTGTTTGGCGACGCCGCCGGTTGTACACTGTCGGTTTTTTGGAGGGAATCCGGTGCGGCTGCTGTTGGTGGAAGACGATCCGATGATCGGCGAGAGTATCAAGGATGGTCTGCTGGGCGAAAGCTACGCGGTGGACTGGGTGCGCGACGGCCAGGCGGCCGATGTGGCGCTGGCCACCATTCCCTACGACTTGCTGCTGCTGGACCTGGGCCTGCCGCGCAAGCAGGGCATGGACGTGCTGACCACCTTGCGCGCGCGCGGCGACGGCCTGCCGGTGCTGATCATTACCGCGCGCGACAGCACGCCGGCGCGGGTCGAAGGCCTGGATGGCGGCGCCGACGACTACCTGGTCAAGCCCTTTGACCTGGACGAACTGCTGGCCCGCATCCGCGCCTTGCTGCGTCGCCGCGTCGCCCGCACCCGTTCGCTGGTGGTGCACGGCGCGCTGACGCTGGACCTGGCCAGCCACGAAGCGCAGTTTGACGGCGCGCCGGTGAAACTGTCGGCGCGCGAATTTGCGCTGCTGCGGGTGTTGCTGGACGACCCCGGCAGCGTGATCTCCAAAGCCCAGCTGGAAGACAAACTGTACGGCTGGAATACCGAAGTCGAGAGCAATACGGTCGACGTCTACGTACACCGGTTGCGCAAAAAATTCGGTGCCGACTTCATCAAGAACGTGCGCGGCGTCGGCTACAAGGTCAAGCTCGCACCATGAAAACCATCCGTCAACAACTGTTAATCGGCCTGCTGTGCACGACGCTGGCGTGCGTGCTGGGCGCCGGCACCGCTTTGTACCGCTCCCTGCTGGCGGAAACCAATGAACTGGCCGACCTGCAACTCCGGCAACTGGCGATCGCGCTGCCCGGTGGTGCGCAGGAGGGCAGTCACGATCCGGAGGAAGCGTTCGTTCTGCAAGTCTGGAACAGCAGTGGCGCGGTGGAGATGACCAATGCCGCCGGACTGCCGCCGTTACCACGCTATGACGTGCAGGGCTACCGGGATGTGATCTGGAACTACGCCACTTGGCGCCTGTATGGGCAAGAGCTTGGCGGACGCTATGTTCAGGTGGCGCAGCCGCAAGCGGCGCGGGACCATCTGGCCCGGCACATGGCCTGGCGCGCCGGCCGGCCGCTGCTGGCGATTGCCGTGATTTTCGCGCTGCTGGTGCTGGCCGTGGTGGGGCGGGCGCTGCGTCCTCTGTACCGGCTGGCGGAGGCGGTAGGCGACCAGTCGGCCACCGCCTTGCGGCCGATCGACGCAGCCGGCATGGCGCCGGATTTGCGGCCGGTGGTGGTGGCGTTGAACGGTCTGATGAGCAAATTCGAGGAGGCGATGGCGGCGCAACGGACGTTTGTCGCCGACGCCGCCCACGAACTGCGCTCGCCGCTGACCGCCCTCAAATTGCAGCTGCAACTGGCCGAACGGGCCGGCACCGCCGCCGAGCGGGCGCTGGCGCTGGCCAAGCTGCATGAACGGCTGGATCGCGCCAGTCATCTGGTGCAGCAACTACTTAGCCTGGCCCGGCACGAGTCAGAGCAGGGCGAAGCGCAGTTGCAGCCGGTGGATGTGGGCGCGCTGCTGGCCAGCGTGGTGGCCGACCATTCGGCGCTGGCCGACAGCCGCGATATCGACCTCGGCGTCGAAGAGTCCGCGCCGCTGGTGCTGCAAGCCGAGCGCGAAGGCTTGCGGGTGCTGCTGAATAACTTGGTCGATAACGCGCTGCGCTACACGCAACGGGGCGGCCGGGTCGACCTGCTGACCGGGGTGGAGCAGGGCAAGCCGTTCCTGCGCGTGCGCGACAACGGCCCCGGCGTCGCGCCCGAACATCGCGCCCGCCTGTTCGACCGCTTCTTCCGTCCGGACGGCAATGAGGTCTGGGGCTGCGGGCTGGGCTTGTCGATTGTGCGCAACATCGCCAACCACCACCAGGCCGATATTCGCCTCGACGACGGCGAGCACGGCAAAGGGCTGAGCGTGACCGTGCTCTTCCCCTGAAGTTGGCACTGCGGGCGATTTATGGAATAATGGGAACGATTCTCATTATTATTCTGGTCCATGCCCGATCTTTCCGCCGACGCCGATGCAGTAGAAACACTGTACAGCAGCCACCATGGCTGGCTGCATCAGTGGCTTTGGCGCAAGCTGGGCTGCCGCGACGGCGCCGCCGACCTGGCGCATGACACTTTTGTGCGCCTGCTCAGCGCCAAGCCGCTGGACGCGCTGCGCGAACCGCGCGCCTACCTGAGCACCATCGCCAACGGTTTGCTGGTCAATCACTGGCGCCGCCTGACGCTGGAGCGGGCTTATCTGGAAGTGCTGGCCCAACAGGAGGCGGCCCTGGCGCCGTCGCCGGAAGAGCGCGCGCTGACCATCGAAGCGCTGATGCAGGTGGACGCCATGCTGCGCAAGCTGTCGGTCAAGGCGCGCGAGGCTTTCCTGCTATCGCAGACCGAGGGACTGACGTATGCCGTCATCGCCGAGCAGTTGCAGGTGTCCGAGCGCATGGTCAAGAAATACATGGCGCAGGCGATGCTGCAATGCCTGTTGATCAGTAACGGCGATGCCTGAGAGCGTCGTACTCGAATTCAGCGTATTGGAGCAGGCGGCCGAATGGTTTGCCGCCCTCAGCGCGCCCGACGTCCAGCCGGCCGAGCGGCAGGCCTGGCAACGCTGGCTGGAGGCCGCGCCGGAACACCGCGAAGCCTGGCGCCGCGTCGAAGACATCCATAGCCGTATCAATGCCTTGCCCGGTGGCCCTGTGCGCGCCGCGCTGGTTGCGCCGCCACGTCAGCGCCGCCGTGCGCTGAAAGCCATGCTGTTGCTGGCTGCCACCGGCGGCATCGGCGCGCTGCTGGCGCGGCGCGAGAATACGCTGACTTATCTGGCCGCGTTCAACGCGCAGCATCGCACCGCCGTTGGCGCCGTGGCGCAGTTGCCGCTGCCGGACCGCACCCAGGCCTGGCTGAATACCGACAGCGCCGCCGACCTGGCCTACGACGACAGCCAGCGCCTGATCGTGCTGCGGCGGGGCGAAATCCTGCTGCACAGCGGTACCGACCAGCATGCGCCGTCGCGGCCGCTGCTAGTGGAGGCGCGCGGCGTGCGTCTGCGCGCGCTGGGCACGCGTTATTCGGTGCGCTTGCTGGAGCAGGGCACGCGGCTGTCGGTGTATGACGGTGCGGTGGAAATCAACGGCGGCAGCGTGGTGCCGGCCGGCGCGCAGGTGGATATCATTGACGGCCTGCCGGGCGCGATGACGCCGGCGTATGAAGACAGCTCGGCCTGGGCCCATAAATTGCTGATTGCCACGCAGATGCGGCTGGATGATTTCCTGGCCGAGCTGGCGCGCTACCGCCACGGCCATCTGGCCTGCGATCCGTCGCTGGCCGCCATGCGGCTGGTCGGCAGCTATCCGCTGGGCGACACCGACCAGGCGCTGGACATGCTGCAAGCGGCGCTGCCGGTGCAGGTAAAGCGCACGCTGCCGTGGTGGGTTACCGTCACGCCGCGCTGATCATGAAGAAGCTGTCTTTGCTGTTGCTGCTACCATCGTTGGCCATGGCGGCGCCAGTCATACCCGCCGGCACACTGGATCAGGTGCTGCGCGCGTGGATGCTGGCCAGCGGCGCCTTGCTGACGGCCGACGGCCGCCTGACGCATGGGGTGGACAGTCCCGGCCTGGCCGACATTTCCTCGCCGGAGCGCGACCTGCCGCGCATGCTGGCCGGCACCGGGCTGGAAGCCGTGCGCCAGCCGGACGGCAGCTATCTGCTGCGCGCCATGCCGGTGGCGCCGCTGCCGCCGGCGCCGCCGTCTTCCGAGGCCGAAATCCAGGCGCTGGACCGCCTGCCCGAAATCGTCGCTCACGCCGAGCCGATGTCCCTGTACGACGCCGTCAGCCGCTTCGCCGTCAAGGGCGGCGCGGCGCTGCGCGACACGCCGCAGGCGCTAACCATCGTCGAGGCTGACCAGATCCGCGACCGCAGCCTGCTCAGCATGGACGACCTGCTGGCCTACGTGCCCGGCGTGCAGCCCAGCCTGGGTGAAGGCAACCGCGATAATGCCGTTTTCCGAGGCTACAACTCCAGCGCCGACTTCTACCTGAACGGCATGCGCGACGACGTCCAGTATTTCCGCGACTTCTACAACATCGAAACGGTCGAGGTGCTGAAAGGCCCGAACGCCATGGCGCTGGGACGCGGCGGTTCCGGTGGCGCGGTCAACCGCGTCAGCAAGCAGGCGCAATGGCGCGACATCGGCGACGCAGACTTTCTACTGGGCGAATGGCGGCAGCGGCGCGCCAGCGTGGATGTCGGCACGGCGCTAAATCCGCAACTGGCGTGGCGGCTGAACGCGGTCGATGAGAACTCCGGCTCGTTCCGCAACGGCGCCTGGCTTAAGCGCTACGGCATCACTCCCGCACTGGCCTGGCGCGATGGGGCAGCCACGCTGGTGCAGGCCAGCTACGAGCACTTCCGCGACCGCCGCAGCACCGACCGTGGCGTGCCGTCGCTGAACGGGCGGCCGGTGGCCAGCGATCCGTCCACCTTCTTCGGCGACCCGGTCAACAGCCATAACGGTGTCGAAATCGACAGCCTGACCTTGCGGCTGGAGCATCAGCTGGCGCCAGCGCTGCGGTTCAGCAGCCAGCTCCATTACGCCGTCTACGACAAGTATTATCAAAATGTCTTCCCCGGCGGCATGGAGGACAGCACCCATGTGCGCATGCTGGGCTATGGCACGCGCACCCGCCGCAGCAACCTGTTTTATCAGGCCGGCGTGGACGCCACCGTCGATAGCGGCACGCTGCGGCACCATCTCAGCGCCGGCATCGAGCTGGGTCGCCAGCGCGCCGACAATGCCCGCACCACCGGCTATTTCGATACGCTGGGTACGGACGTGCGCTTCGTCTCGGTGCCGCTGGCGCAGCCAACCTTCGACTTGCCGGTCAGTTTCCGCCCGTCGGCCACCGACATGGCCAACGCCAGCACGGCGACCAACGCCGCACTGTATCTGCAAGACCAGCTGACGCTGTCGCCGCAATGGCAGGTGGTGGCCGGGTTGCGTGCCGAGCGGCTGGATGTGGCTTTCCGCGACATCCGCAACGACCTGCAACTGGCCAGCCATGACCGGCCGCTGTCGCCACGGATGGGTGTGATCTACCGTCCGCTGCCGCAGCTGACGCTGTACGCCAGCACCAGCAAGGCCTACGCGTTGCGCGTGGGCGAACAACTAGCGTCGCTGACGCTGGCCAATCAGGATCTGGCGCCGGAGATCGTCCGTAACCGCGAAGTCGGCGCCCGCTGGGAGGATGGCGACAAGCTGTCGGCCAGCCTGTCCGTCTACCAGCTGCGGCGCGCCAATGTGCTGGTGGCCGACCCGGTCAATACCGGCGAGAACGAGCTGGTGGAAGGCCAGCGCGGGCAGGGCGCGGAACTGGAGCTGTCCAGCCGCATCACGTCCGGCTGGACAATCAACGCCGGCTACGCCTGGCAGCGCTCGCGCCTGACGGCCACCCAATCCGCCTCCTCGCAGACCGGCGCGCAGATGCCGTATGTGCCGCGCCAGTCGCTGTCGCTGTGGAGTACCCACACGCTGGCGGCCGGGCTGGAAGGCGCATTGGGTGTGATCGCGCGCAGCAGCATGTTCAGTTCCACCAGCAATCTGGTGCAATTGCCTGGCTACGCGCGGCTGGACGCTTCGCTGTACTACCAGATCACCCCACACAATCGCCTGCAACTACGGGTGGAAAACCTGTTCGACCGGGGCTATTACGCTTCGTCTTATAACGATAATAACATTTCTCCCGGCACGCCGCGTGCCGTGCGGATCAGCCTGCACAGTCGCTTCTAAGAAGAATAATAAAAATAATTCTTATTTCGGTTCCCTTTTTTAAAGCTCGTTTGGCAAGGTAGATACAGGACCATTGCACAGCGATAGAGGGAACCCACATGCAGCCGTCACACCATGAATCAGCGCAGCAGCTGCGCGTCCAGGAATGGATGCGCAAGTCGCCGTTACGCGTTACGCGCGCCCGCGCCAGCGTGGCGGCGGTGCTGCTGGAGCAGGCGCAGCCGGTCTGCGCCGAAGTCGTGTTCCGCTGCCTGCTGGAGATCGGCGAGGACGTCAGCCTGGGTTCCGTGTACCGGATTCTCAAGCAGATGGAGGAGGACGGGCTGGTGCTGCGCGACCGCCATGTCAGCTCCAGCGGCGTTAAGGCTGCCTATTCCATCGCCGGCACGCCCACGCCCAGCCGTTCCTACGTATTCCGCTGCGATGTCTGCCAGCGCCAACAGCGCATCGCCGATGCGGTGCTGGCGGCACAACTGGCCAGCGTCGCCGCGCTGGAGGGCTATGCGCTGGACACCGACATCGCGATTCCAGCGCGCTGCCGCGACTGCGTGCCGAGCACTGGGCAATCCTGACCACTCTTATACAGCCAGCCGGGAGCCGCGCTCCTCAGCCAGCCAACAACTATGACTGACCTACGGAAGATTATGAAATCGACAGAAAAAAGCGCCGGCATCAAAAGCCGCAAGCACGCGACCCCAACCCTAAGCCGCCTGCATCTGGCCGCCCTGGCTACGCTGGCCGTGCCGCTGGCGCTGCACGCGGAAGTGGCGCCGGAACAGCCGCAAAAGCTGCCGGAAGTGGTGGTCGATGCGACCCGCACCAGCGACTTCCAGACCACCAAATCGGCCAATGAGAAATTCACCGCGCCGCTGCTGGATACGCCGAAATCGGTGACCGTGATCACCTCGGAAGTGATCTCGCAGACCGGCGCCGTGTCGCTGACCGACGCGCTGCGCACCGTGCCTGGCATTACCATCGGCGCGGGCGAGGGCGGCAATCCTGTCGGCGACAATCTGTTCATCCGTGGCTACAACGCGCAAACCGACACCTATATCGACGGCATCCGCGACACGGGTTCGCAGTCGCGCGAAATCTTCGATCTGGAGCAGATCGAAGTGGTCAAGGGCCCGAATTCGGCCTACGGCGGCCGTTCGTCGGCTGGCGGCGGCATCAACCTGGTCAGCAAATCGCCAAAGGCGGAAAACTTCACCAACGCCAGCCTGGGCCTGGGCTCGGCACAATACCGCCGCGGCACCGTCGACATCAACCGCGTGATCAATGACGACGTCGCAGTCCGCCTGAATGTGATGGGCCACGACGCCCACGTCGCCGGCCGCGACGAAGTCAACGGCAACCGCTGGGGCATCGCGCCGAGCATCACGCTGGGCATGCACTCCAGCACAAAGGCCACGCTGAGCTACTACCACATGCAGTCGGACGAACTGCCGGATACCGGCATCCCGTTCAACAACCCGTTCACCACAGGCACCAACGTCAGCAAGAACGGCGACGGCACGCCGATCAGCGTCCCGCGCGAGACCTTCTATGGCCTGGTGGACCGCGACTTCCGCAAGACCCAGAGCGATATCGGCACCATCGACGTGCGCCACGACTTTGCCGACGGCATGGTGCTGCGCAACGTGATCCGCTACGGCAAGACCGACAACGATTACGTCTGGACGCAGCCGGATGACTCGAAAGGCAATACCATGTTGTACGGCACCGTATGGCGCCGCGCCAACACCCGCGTCACCAGCACCGATTCGCTGGCCAACGCCACCAGCCTGAGCGGCAGCTTCACTGCGGCCGGCGTCAAGCACAGCTATACAACCGGCGTGGAAATCAGCCGCGAAGACACCGACCGCAGCAGTTACCTGTTCTCGCCGGGCACCAACAACCCGGTCAACAATGCCGGCACCGCGTGCCCGATCTCCGGCGCGGCCACGCTGTACAACTGCACCACTACCATCAATCCGAATCCGAACGACCCGTGGGCCTATACCCGCACGATTTCGCCGGCGCGCACCAGCGTGGTCACCAACACCCGGTCGGCTTACGCCTTCGACACCGTCGAGTTCACGCCGCAGTGGCTGCTGAATGTCGGCCTGCGCTGGGATGATTACCGCAGCGTGCTGGACGTGCCGATGTACACGCTGAACGGCGCCACCACCGCCGCCTCACACGCCGAAGTGAAGTCCAACTTCACCAACTACCAAGCTGGCCTGGTCTACAAACCGTCGACCAATAGCAGTATCTATGTGTCGTACGGTACTTCGTCTACGCCACCGGGCAATGACGGCGGCGACGGTCTCGATTCGCTGAGCAGCACCATCCAGAACCTGAAGCCGCAGGACAGCAAGAACTACGAGCTGGGCACCAAGTGGGAAGTGCTACCGGGTGGCCGCCTGTCGCTCAGCGCAGCCGTGTTTGAGAGCGAGATGAACAACGCCCGTGTGACCGCGCCGGATGGCACCACACAAAACGTCGGCAAGAAGACCATGAAGGGCGTGGAGCTGGGCGTTAGCGGCAACATCACCAAGGAATGGCAGGTCTTCGGCGGCTACACCTACCTGGACGGCAAAGTGGACGACAACGGTTCGGTCAACGTCGGTACCACCCTCGTGCCGAACTGGCAGCCTTCGCCGTACAACGGCAACGTTTTCCCGACGACGCCGAAGAACAGCGCTTCGCTGTGGACCTCGTACTCGGTGCTGCCGGGCGTGGTGGTGGGCGGCGGTTTGAACTATGTGTCGAAGGTGTACGCCAACATCAACAACACCAAGTACGCGCCGGGCTACACGCGCTTCGACGCCATGGCCAGCTATGACGTCAACCGTCATATTACGCTGCAACTGAATATCCAGAACCTGACCGACAAGCTGTACTTCGACAAGGTCTCGTCGCCGCACTACGCCGGCGTCGGTCCTGGCCGCAGCGCGACCCTGACGGCCAATTTCAAGTATTAATTGCCGTGACTTCGAAAGCCCGCGTCATTTGACGCGGGCTTTTTTTTTCGCTGGCGCATGCTTTAACACAGGGTTAATAGTCAAGGAATTAGACTGCTGCGACATTTTCGTCTTTCATGTGTTTCCATGCCTGCATTCTTCCGCACCAGGACAGCGCAGTATCTTCTGGCTGCCGTCTTTATCGTGTTTTCCCTGCTGGTGCTGAACCTGCGCACGCTGATCCCGCCGGATGAGGGCCGCTATGCCGAAATGGCGCGCGAGATGCTGCTGAGCGGCGACTGGGTCACCACGCGCCTCAACGGCATCAAGTATTTTGAAAAGCCGCCGCTGCACACCTGGATGAGCGCCGTGTCGTTCGCCCTGTTCGGCATCGGCGACTGGCAGGCGCGCTTGTGGAATGGTGTGTGCGGCATTGTTGGCGTGCTGATGGTGTCTTATACGGGGCGGCGTGTGTTTGGCGGCCGCGCCGGTCTGTACGCGGCGCTGGTCTTGGGTTCGACGCTGTTCTGGGCGGCGGCGTCGCAATTCAATTCGCTGGATTTGCCGGTGGCCGTCACCATGGCGCTGGCCTTGTGCGCGCTGCTGATCGCGCAGCAGGATGACGCCGATACGGCGCAGCGGCGCCGCTGGATGCTGGTATGCTGGGCCGCCATGGCGCTGTCGCTGCTGGCCAAGGGGCTGATCGGCATCGTGCTGCCGGGCGGCGTGCTGTTTATTTACGCGCTGGTGAGCGGCGACCGTGGCATCTGGCGCCGCCTGCATCCGGTGACCGGGTTGCTGGTGTTCCTGCTGCTGGCGCTGCCGTGGTTCCTGCTGGTGGCGGCGCGCAATCCCGAGCAGCCTCAGTTCTTCTTTATTCACGAGCATTGGGACCGGTTTTTCCTGAAGACGCATCATCGCGATGGTCCGTGGTACTACTTCCTGCTGCTGTTACTGCCGGCCACCATGCCCTGGATGGCGACCTTGCCCGCCAGCCTGGCCGCAGCGCGCAAGCGGGTGGAGGGGCGCTTCCAGCCGGCGCGTTTGCTGCTGGTGTGGACGATCTTCATCCTGGTGTTCTTCAGCTACTCCAGCTCCAAGCTGCCGGGTTATATGCTGCCGGTGTTCCCGGCGATGGCGCTGCTGGCCGGTGTTTATCTGGACCGGGCCTCGCGCAATGCTGCCTTGAGTGCGCCGGCCTTGCTGGTGATCGTTGGCGTTGCCGGCGTGGTATGCACGCGATTCTTCCCGATCATTAATCTGCCGCTGCTGGGCGCAGCGTTTGGCGTGGCCATCCTTTGCGGCGTGGCGGCCTCTATCGCGGAATGGCGCGGGCAGCGCACCGCGATGCTGGTGCTGGCTGCGCTGGGCGGCTGGATGCTGACACAACTGAGCATGACGGCGTACGAAACGCATGGACGCCAGCAGGCCGGTTGCGACGCCGCGCTGGCGATCCGCGCCGAGCTCAAAGACGACACGCCGGTGTATGCCGTTGGCACCTATGAGCAGTCGATGACGTTTTACATGGGCCACACGGTGATTCCGGTGGCGTACAGCGGGGAATTGGATTTCGGCTTGCAGCAGGAGGCCTGGCGCGGCGTGGCGTCGATGGATGCGTTCTATGCGCGCTGGCTGTTGAACGCCGGACGTGGCGTGCCGCAATATGCGATTGTGCGCGACGATTTGTACGGCGTGATGCGCTTGCGCGGACTGCCGATGATCGAGCGTGCGCGTGGCGAAGGCATCGTCGTGGTCGCCTCGCCGCTGAAGTAGTTCCCCTTTTTGCGTTTCGCTTGGCAAAGGAGGGAAAGGAAGTCACCCATGCTCTTACCGTGCGCAATACCTCCCGAATGGGACCATGACCCAGTTGGCCAGCGCGTGCAGCAGTGGTTGCGGCAAACTTCACTGCGGCTGACGATCGGCCGGATGGCGGTGGTGCGCGTGCTGGTGCAGGCGCAAGGACCGGTCGATGCCGAATCGGTGCTGCGCGGAATGGCGGAGCAGGGCAATAGCACCAGCCTGGCGACGGTGTATCGCATTTTGAAGGAACTGGAACAGCATGCGCTGGTGGAGCGCGAATGGCATCACAATTCGCTCGGCACCCGCTCGTGTTATTTGATCAAGCTTGGGCCGCAGCGCAAACGCGCGTGCTATTTCCACTGTGACGTATGCGGACGGCGGCGCAAGCTTGCCGAACCGGCACTGGCGAACCAACTGGCCGCGGCCGCCGAGCACGAAGGCTACGACGTCCGGCAGGAGCTGGTGGTCGTCTCGCGCTGCGCGGCGTGCATTAAAAATTGACGTCTCAGACTTCGCTCCACTGGCGCAGCAGGTTGTGATAGTGGCCGGTCAATCCGACCATCTCGTCACAGTCGCCCAGCCGCGCGCGCAGCGACTGGATATTGCGGTCCAGTTCCAGCAGCAATGCGCGACGGCCATCGTCGCGCACCATACTCTGGGTCCAGAAGAATGAGCAGACGCGCGCGCCACGCGTGACCGGCTCGACGCGGTGCACGCTGGTGGACGGGTACAGAATCAGATCGCCCGCCGGCAGCTTGACCTCATGCACGCCGTACGCGTCTTCTACGATCAGTTCACCGCCGTCATATTCTTCCGCGTCGCACAGGAACAACGTGCTGGAGACGTCGGTACGCAGCCACTGGCCGGTGGCCGGGATGCGGCGCATGGCGCCATCAATATGATTACCGTAATGCTCGCCGCCGGCGTAGCTATTGAACAATGGCGGGCAAGTGCTTAACGGCAGTGCCGCCGAGAAGAACAGCGGATTATTGGCCAGCGCATCGAGCACGATCTGTCCCAGTTCTCGCGCCAACGACGAGGTTTCCGGCAACTGCCGGTTTTGCTTGACCTTGGCGCCCTGCGTGCCGACGGTGGCGCGGCCGTCTACCCAATCGGCTTCGTCGAGGCGGCGGCGGATGTGGGCAACCTGGTCGCGGGACAAAACTTCTGGGATATGCAGCATCATGCCAATCGGCTCCGGTTGAGTTGAGGCGCTTAGCATAACCTTTAATCCGCTGGTAAAGAAAGCTTTGCGCCGCGATTTTTGTCGCCACACCCGCTCCGCGTTTTCGCATTGCCTATCGCCGCCGAACGACTTGCGCTAAGCAGTGTCCCGCGCAGCGTCGCCCGTGCAGCCGAACTGCCAATTTAGACATGCCGATGGCGTCCGCCAGCCACCGAACGCCAGGGAGCAGTGTTAGCCGATGGCATCGATGCTCCGCACTACGCGGCAATGGATCGCTTGCGGTTTCAGGCCAGCATCCACGGCGCGGATCGCCGCCTGCAGGTGTTTGCCTTGCGGGTCCTCGCCAAACGCCCGGAACGCCGCTTCGTCCTTCCATTGCGCGTAATTGATGACGTGCCGGCCGTCGTGACTGGCGTGGAAAGTCGAGGAAATAAAGCCCGGCCGCAATCGCACCCATCGCTGGACTTCGCCGACGATGGCATCAATCAGCGCAAGTTGCTTTTCAGGGCTAACGTCAAACCGCACGATCTGTGTAAAGGTGTTGTCTTGGTGGATAGTGGGCATATTGTTCTCTCAGAGTAAAGAAGTATGAGACTACCATCGTGCGCTGCGGCGCAGCGCTCTTGTCGGTTATTCGCCGAGGCCGGCCGTATCAAATCGAGCCGGGTGGCCGCCGGTAAGGGCGTGTCGCAGATATTCGGCGCTGAGGCGCTGCGAGTGCGCCACCAGCCCGCGCACGTACGGCAGGCGCACCGCCTGGTAGCGCGCCAGCACCGCGCTGATCGGCGCATCTGCGGCTGCTTCAGCCAGCAGCCTTGCCAGCACGATGGCGTCGTCGACGCTGGTGGCGTAGCCGCTGCCGGTCATTGGCGTCACCACGTGGGCGGCGTCGCCGACGAGCGCCAGTCGGCCGTTGGCTAACCGCTCGGGACGGTACTCGGCGATCGGCGCGCCACTCAGCGCGGTGGCTGAACGCAGTCCTGCGCTGACCGCTTCGGCCCAGGTCGCCGGCCATAGCTGCGGCACCAGTGCCAGCAGCTCCGCACGCACACTCGGTTCGATCGCGCCGGCTGCCAGCGATCCGACCAGCCCGCCATCTTCGGTGAGGCGACCGCTGTGCCGCAGCAGTTCGGTACGATGGGCGTCGAACCAGGCGAAGGTAATCTGGCGGTTGCCGACTTCCAGCTTGCCATCGCGGCCCGGCAGTACGGCGGCCACCAGCCGGTAGCCGCGCACCAATTTAATCCATAGGCCGCCATTCGATGGCCACTGCAGCGGCTGTGCCAGCGCTTTTTCCTCGACCAGGCCGCGCCAGACCGTGTAGCCGGCATAGCGGGCCAGCGGCTGTTGTGGCGCCACGCTGCGTCGCACCAGGCTGTGATAGCCATCGGCGCAGATGGCGGCATCGACGCGTAGCGCGGGGCAGCCATCAATCGCCATTGCGACATGGTCGCCGTAGTCGCGGACTGCAGTCACGTTGCAACCTTCGTCCAGCGTGATGCCGGGCGTCGCCAGCGCATGGCTGCGCAACCATGCATACAGTGCCGGCCAGGTGGTGAGATGGCGGTCCCGATAGGCCGGCACCACTGGCAGCGTGGGCGGCTGGCGCGGGTCGTGACCGGTGGCGGCGGCCAGCGCGTTGAGATCCACGCTTAGGCTGTCGCCGCCATGCAGACGTCGCGCTGCGCGTTCCAGTACGTGCACCGCCACCCCGCGCCTGGCGCAGGCCAGGGCGAGCGTCAGGCCGGCCAGTGAGGCGCCGACGATCACAATCCGTGGGGCAGCGCTGTTCATGGTGCTATCAGCTGATGCTGGCGCCGAGCGCCGGGAACACATCGCTAAACAGCAGTGTGATCAATTGCTGGCCGGTGGGGGTCGACCAGTCCTGCGCGATTTCGGCCATCAGCGTATTGGTGGCAGTCAGCACCACACCGGCGTCGTGCATGCGCTGGCGCGAGAATTGCTCAGACAGTTCGCTTGGCGAACCGGAGGCGTCCATGACGGCCTGCACTGCGAAACCTTCCTCGGCAGCGTCGATGGCTGGAAAGATCAGGCAGACATCGGTGGTGACGCCGGCCATGATCAGGTTCTTGCGGCCGGTGGCCAGGACCGCGTCGCGGAAGTCGGCATAGGCCCAGGCGTTGACCACGCCGGGACGCTTGACGCGCGCCGCGTGGGCTTCCGGCAGGATCGCGGCGATTTCCGGCAGGATCGGGCCTTGTGCATTGTCTTCCTGGCTGGAGGTGATGACCACCGGCAGGTTCAGGATTTTCGCCATCTTGGCCAGCGCGATCGACTGTTTGGCAGCCAGCGCGGTGTCGATGTTCTTGATCAGTTTCATGGTGCCGACCTGGTGGTCGATCAACAGCAGGGCCGAGTTTTCAGCGGTAAAACGTACTACGCTCATGATGTTTCTCATTGGTGGTATGGCGGCGCTTACAGCTTTCCCATCTCGCCGCGGTGGTAGGCGGCAGCTGCCGCGGTCAGGCTTTGCGCGTCGGCGAACGCCATCGGTCCGTTGGAAAGCACGGGTTGATGCAAGGGCTGGCCGATGAAGATGGCCAGCCGGGTGGCGCCAGCGCGGGCTCGCAACTGGTAGCTGGCGTCGCTGTCGAACGGGGCCAGGACGGGCGCGGCCAGCTCTTCCAGTCCGAATGGTTGACCGTCGATGTCGGCGCTGCCGGCAATCGGCATGATGAAGGCGCGCTGGCCGGCCGCGACCGGCAGCGTGAAGCTGGCGCCGTCCTGCACGAACACATCGAGCAAGGTCACATCGGTCGGCGGCGCCAGCGGCGAATGCTGCTCGCCAAAGCTGCCCAGCGGCACCCGTACGGTCACGCCCGGCAGTTGCACCACCGGCACCTCTTGCGGCGCCAGTGTCAGCGCGAACGGTGTGTCGTTTTGTCTGGTCTGCGGCAGATTGATGAAGATCTGCAGCAAATGGGCGGTACGCCCCAGCACCGCCGGGTCCTCACGGTGCACCACCCCGCGCCCGGCGGCGGTCCAATGCAGGCCGCCCGGCTTGACCATGACGCTGTTGCCGAGCGAGTCTCTGTTGTCGATATCGGTCTCGGAATCCTGGAACAAATACGTCACGGCCGAAAAGCCGGCGTGCGGATGCGGCGGAAAGGTCGGCGCGCTCATCCAGGCATGGTCGATGCCCATGAAGGGATCGAGCATGGCGGGATCGGCGCCATGCAGGCGGACGGCGCGGAACTGGCCGCCGCGGCTGGCTGATTGCATGCGGGCGAGATTAATGGTCATGATGATTGCCTTTCGGGTCGGGCAGGCGGCTTAGGCGACTTCAGCCGTGTCCAGGGCTGGATAGTCGATGTAGCCCTGGGCAGTTGGCGGTGCGAAGAAGGTGCTGCGATCCGGCTGGTTCAACGCAGCGTCCTGGCGGAAACGTTCCGGCAGGTCCGGGTTGGCTAGGAATGCGGCGCCGAATACCGTCGCCTCGGCCTTTCCTTCCGCCAGAATCGCCTCCGCCGATTGCTGGGTCAAGCCACTACCGATCAGATAGGTGCCGCCAAACAACGGGCGTAGCATGCCGTGGTAATCGGTCTGGGTACCGAACAGCGCGACATGCAGGTAGGCCAGGCCTTTGCCGCGCAGTTGCTCCACCAGATGGCGATAGGTTTGTTGCGGATCGGCGTCGGTGATGCTGTTGTAGTTCATCTCGGGTGAGATTTTGAGACCGACCCGGTCGGCGCCGGCTTCGGCAATCATGGCATCCAGGGTATCTAGCATGAAACGGGCGCGGTTTTCCACCGAACCGCCGTACTGGTCCTGGCGCTGGTTACTGCCGGACGACAGGAATTGTTCCGGCAGGTAGCCGGAGGCGCCATGCAGCTCGACACCGTCAAAGCCGGCTTCGATGGCGCGGCGGGTAGCCTGGCGGTATTCGTCGATCACGCCGGCGACTTCTTCGGTGCTGAGGGCGCGCGGCGTGACGAAATCAACCTGACCGGCGCTGGTCCAGGCCTGGCCGGCTGGCGGGATGGCCGATGGCGCGACCGGGGTGGCGCCGTTCAGCAGCGCCGGGTGGGAGATGCGGCCGCTGTGCATCATCTGCATGAAGATACGGCCACCGCGTGCGTGCACGGCGTCGGTGACTTTTTTCCATGCCGCCACTTGTTCAGCGGTCTCGATGCCAGGCGTGTGCACATAGCCCTTGCCCAGCGCCGAAGGGAACACGCCTTCGCTGATGATCAGGCCGGCAGTGGCGCGTTGCGCGTAATAGGTCACAGTCAGGTCGCCGACCACACCATCGTCGCTGGCCCGGGAGCGGGTCATTGGCGCCATCACCAGGCGGTTTGGAATGGTGTAGCGGCCGATGCGGACTGGTGTCAGTGTATTGCTCATGATATGCGTTCCGTGTTAATGAGTAGGAAAGATCAAATCCGGGCCTGACCGCCATCGGCGATGATGGTCTGGCCGGTGACAAACGCGGAGTCGGCGGAGCACAGGAAGGACACCACGCCCACCAGGTCGCCCGGCTGGATGGTGCGCGGGATGGCCTGCAGCTTCGGCAGATAGTCAAAGATTTCTTCATTGGTGCCGTGCATCGACTTGGTGTTGGTCAGGCCCGGCGCAATCACGTTAACGGTGATGCCGTCCTTGCCCAGTTCGCTTGCGAGGGCGCGGGTGAATCCGACCACGCCGCCCTTGCTGGCGATGTAGGCGGTCATGTCCGGCACGTTCAGCCACAGCGAGCTGCTGGCAACGTTGACGATGCGGCCGTGCTGGCGCTCCACCATGCCCGGCACGAAGGCCTTGGCCATGAGGAAGGCGCCGTCGAGGTTGACGCCCATGACCTTGCGCCACATCTCGTAGTCGGTCTCGGCGAATGATTTCCACGGGTAGATGCCGGCGTTGTTCACCAGTGCGGTGACAGGGCCCAGATGGGCGGCCACATCGGCAGAGAACTGCAGCGTCGACTCTGGCGAGCTGACATTAACCGCCGCCGAATAGAACTTGCGGCCCGTGGCTTCCACCAGAGCGCGGGTGGTGCTGGCATCGTTCATGTCGGCGACCGCGATGTCAAAACCATCGGCGGCCAGCCGTTGCGCATATGCCTGGCCGATGCCGGCGGCGCCGCCAGTCACTACTGCAGTACCTTTGTTCATGTCCATCTCCTGTGAAGACGCTGACTTCGCGTCGGGTTGCGTTTGCGATGAACGTATCTTCAACCAATTTATCAGTGGGATAAAGGGGGTATAATGGGATGGATTGATCCAAAAATGGAGTAATGCAATGGAGTTGCTCAATGATATGGCACTGTTCATTGAGGTCGCCAGCACCCTGAACTTCCGCCGCGCGGCCGAAGTCTCAGGTATTCCGAATTCGACGTTATCTCGCCGCATCGCCGCGCTGGAAAAGCACATTGGACTGCGGCTCATGCACCGCACCACCCGCAAGGTCGAGCTGACCGAGGCAGGGCAGTTGTACTACGAGCGCTGCCGGCGCATTGTTGACGAGGCGCGCATCGCCCACGAGCAATTGGGCGAAATGCTGGCGCAGCCCAACGGCGTGCTGCGCGCCTCGTTGCCGGTAGATTTCGCGACCATCTACATGGCGCCGCTGCTCGCCGAGTTTTCGCGGCGCTACCCCGGCATTACATTCGAATTCGACCTGACGCCGCGCCGGGTTGACCTGGTGACCGAGCCGTTCGACATTGCGATCCGCATGGGCGAGCAGTCGGACTCCAACCTGATCGCGCGGCTGCTGGCACGATTGTCAGTGCAGCTGTATGCCTCGCCGGGCTATCTGACGCAGCACGGCGCGCCGGAACATCCCTCCGACCTGGTGCGGCACGAATGCCTGGGCTTCCCGAAATCCGGCCGCTGGACCTTGCATCGCGAGGCCGAAACCACCGAAATCGAGGTGACGGGGCGCTTCCTGGTCAACAGCGTCGGCATGTTCCGGCGACTGGCGACGCTCGACCTCGGGATTATCATGTTGCCGGAGGAAGTGGCGGCGGAAGATCTGGCGGCCGGGCGACTGCAGAGGGTGCTGCCGGAATGGCGCGGCCATTCGACGCCGGTGTACGCGATCACTGAAACCCGTTTGCTCCCGGCCAAGACTCAGCGCTTCATCGAGTTCCTGCAGGAGCACCTGCGTAGCTGATACGTCAGCGTGTCGTCGGGCAGCCGGCAACTAGCCATCTTTGACAGCGAGAACGCACTAGTGTGCCAATTTTGGATCAATCTTTCCCATCTTCCCCGCTTTATTCCAGGATTATTTTCCCGCATGATACTGGCATCAAGAATCCGGCAAGGAGAGCAAGATGATTTACGCGGTCAAGGAAATCTCGGTTAACTGCTTTCGTGAACAGAGCGATCCGTTGTTGACCCGTGCCCAGCTGTGGGCCGGGTTGCAGCAGAAGGCGCGCAACGGGGTGCCCTTCATCCCGGCGATGACCCATTGCGAAGTGCTTGAAGACAGCGAACACGGTCTGCTGCGCGAGGTCGCAATCCGCGGCAAGAGCGCGCGCGAACGGGTTACTTTTTATCCGCCGAAGAAAACCGTGTTTGCCCGGCTCTCCGGACCGGTGGACGGGCTGATCGTCAACGAAATCCTGGAGGGGCCCGATGGCGACCTGAAGCTGCGGTTCAGCTTTGCGCTGCAACTCGTAGATGTTGATTCCGGCACCGAGAGCGAGCGCAAGTTCAGCGCCAGCATGTGCGAGGATTACTCGTCGGCGGTCGATTCCGCGCTGGCTGAAATCCGGCGCGCGGTCAAGGCCGGCCAGCTCTGATGTGCCAAGAACGTTAAGGAGAATCTGCAGTGGAAGGCGGGTCAAACAGAGTAGGCCAATTCATCGCGCAACGAACAATGGATGCCTCAGTTGAACAGGGAGATAATGGGGCGTTCGGCTTGAACGAAAGCCCCACCGTATTATCGCAGCCAATCGCTGTTTTCTTACGCTCCCATCGCTGGTTGTGACTGCACTCGCTTCCAGTCAAGAGATTGAATAAGATGTTTCCAGAGGCTGGCGCGGCAAGAATCGCTACTAGATCATCGTTGATCTCGCTTGGTGTGCAAGCGGGCTAATCTGCTGGTATTACTGATGGTACGGAGAATTTGATGGATTGGGAAAACGCCGGTAGTTCAATGACTTATGGTGGTCATTGATAATCGAGTGGGAGTGAGTCAATCTCCTAACGCATTGATTTAACTCATGTAAATGAGTGCCATTGATGATTGCGTATGCATCATCAATGGCATTTTTCATTGTGTTGCAGAAAAGCGAAGGAGGCGGTTGAGCTGATACCAGGCCAGATAGTAGAGGTCTGCCATAGTATGGGCTGCTTCGCAAATGTTGACGTGCGCCACTAGGCTACAGAGGCGCTACGGGCAGTCAGAAGCCAACCGAGTTTGGGAGTCTTGTCGAAATTGCAGCCCAAAACGATCCGGCATCAGGAAAGTATTCGACGCCGAGCCAGTAAGGTCAATGTGAACAGGCCCAAGGTAAACAGCGTAACGCCACCCGGTTCCGGCACAGGCGATTGGATCACGGATGTTAATTTGAAATATTCATAGGTATTGCCGTCGGCAATTACGCCAAAACTGCTGGCGCCGGACGATAGCCAGTTTACCCGCTGGTCGAAGCTTAGATCGGGGTGATCATAGGTAGTGTTGCCAAATATGCCGCTGGCACGTATCCCATCAGTGTTCATGGAAGTGCTTAGGGAGATGGAATTGCACGGACCTGACGTAACAGAGCGGCACGAGTCTGCCCCGATGCCATAACTGTCTTGGTAGGTTGTTACGCCCTCCCATGTGTTAGCGTAGCCTTTGTTGACGTAAGAGGACATATAGTCGTAGGGTCCACCGCCGACCGCAATGTTCAAAGCGCCGCCTGTGGCACTCCCGTGCAAAGGAAGCGAAGTGGGGAGAGGGTATCTAAAAGACGCATCACCGTTGTGATAGGTTATGCCGTCGGTACCTGCCTCACTCAGTAGGCTTAAATCAAGGGTCAAAGTACCGGATACAGTTTTGCCGATGCTGGTCGATACCCAGGCCCCGGCGACCTGCTCGGCATAAATCGTCCCTGAAAAATTCCACGTCACCGGCGTTGCGCCTGCAGTACCCGCAGTAATGGCTACAGCCAAGGCGATGATGGAAATGCGTGTAACGTGCAAGCTCAAATCTTTTCTCCTCAAGTTATATGTACGTCAGATTCTTGTGAGTATCTGCAAGCGGTTTACAGGTGGAACGTTGGTCAATAAGAGGCCGCTCCCACCATCGAACATAATTAATCGCGAAAAATTACGTGGGGAGCAGATAGGCAAGATTTTGCCAAAAGAACAGCATATTGAATTATTTCAAATACGTCAATATTTCCAAGCGGTGCTGTCCTTACATTTGTCGGTAACCTTTGTTATGCCGTGAACTGGCGCACGCCCATCTTCAAGTGTGCGCCATTCTGGCGCAATTCTTTTTCCAGCAGTTTTTTGGTGAGCGCCAGCGTCCCTGACTACATGTTTGCTGTCAATAAACTGCTGGAGCGTCGTCGTCTCCGGTGCCGTGAATCAATTGCGTTAATCAGTCACCGTCAGGAGATGGCCGGCATGCGCCAACAACGTCGTTGCTGCGGGCATGTCGTTGCTTTTGATTAGTAAATGATCGCCGTCGAAAGTTGACACGACGAATACGCCTAGTCCGCCTTCCGACAGCGGTCGCACCACCGACAGCACAATGCCGGTAGCGCCAAACGCGAATGGGCCGACGAAACGCAGGCAACGCCAGCCATCTTCGCGCTGCGTCTCGTCCGGCACGCGTTCCGCCAGGCAGACAATTGACAGTTCGTGCGCCGAGCGGCTGATGGTCACGAAGCCTGGGCCATCGGCCCAGGTGGGAATAGCGGCGTTCGGCGCCAGCCGGCAGACTGCGTACTCGCCTTGTGCCTGTTCCAGTGTGATCTGATGAATTTCTTTGTGCATACGTCCTCTGAAGCGAATTATTAAATGAAAAGCGAGGCTGTGATGGCCCACATCACCAAGGCAATCAGCGCGTCCAGCGTACGCCAAGCGGCAGGATGGGCGAACAGCGGCGCCAGCCAGCGCGAGCCCAGTCCCAGGCTACTAAACCACAAGATGGAAGCCGCCATCGCGCCGGCGGAAAAACTCATCTGTCCCTGATCCGGCTGTTGCGCGCCTATCGCGCCCAGCAAGACCACGGTGTCCAACCACGCGTGCGGATTCAGCAAACTAAGGGCGATAGCGGCACGTAACACCGGCCCGCGCCGAGGCGGGACGCTTTCGCCGCTGTCTACCAGTTGTGCTTGACCGCGCCATGCAGACAACGCGGCGCGGCGGCCGTATTCGATAAGGAACAAGGCGCCGCCGATGCGCACCCCTTCCAGCAGGACCGGCGTATTGGCGATGAGGCGGCCGACGCTGCCGGCGCCCAGCGCGATCAGCAGAAGGTCGCAGACGATACACGCCAGCACGCACATCACAACGTATTGGCGCTGTAGCGCTTGCCGTAACAGGAAGGCATTCTGGGCGCCGATGGCGACGATCAAGCCGCCGCCCATGGCCATACCTTTGAAGAAAACCCCACTGATCATCATTGCGCCCCGATGTAGAAAAGCGAAAGCGTAACGAATGAAAGCGGATTAGTATAATGAATAGTGTTCATATTTTATTCATAAAACTAATCATGTGGGATTATCGTGGATTGGCGGCGCTGGCGGCCATTGTTGAAGAAGGCAGCTTCGACCGCGCTGCTGCGGCCCTGGCCATCAGTCAGCCGGCGGTGTCGCACCGGCTACGCGCGCTGGAGGAGTGGGCCGGCGAATTGCTGGTGATTCGCAGCCAGCCGCCGCAAGCGACACCGCGCGGCCAGCGGCTGATCGCGCATTTTCGCCAGGTGCAGCTGCTGGAATCCGGTATCGAGCAGGAATCGCAGGTGCATACATCGCTGCCGCAACTGGCGATTGCCGTGAATGCCGATAGCGCCGCGACCTGGTTGCTGGACGCGCTGGCGCCACTGCTGGAAGCGCCCGCCTGCCTGATCGATGTGCGGATCGATGATCAGGATGAGACACTGCGCCATTTGCGGGAAGGAAGGGTGGTTGGCTGCATCACGAGTTCGGGCGATACCGTCGCCGGCACCACGGTAGAAGCGCTAGGGACGATGTCTTATCTTTGCGTCGCCGCGCCGTCGTTCGTGCGCCGCTGGTTTCCGACCGGCGTCACCGAGGACGCGATCAAGGCCGCACCGGCATTGGTGTACAACCGTAGCGACCGTTTGCATGAGCGCTATCTGGAACAAGCGGGACTGCCGCCAGATGTACCGCAACATTTCTTTCCCAGCGCCGAGGGCTTTGTGTCGTTCATTAAGGCCGGCTATGGCTATGGCATGGTGCCCGCTATCCAGGTTCGCCAGGAACTGGAGCAGGGCACGCTGGTGGCGCTGACGCCGGCTGCGGCGCTCAGTGTGCCCCTTTACTGGCATCAGTGGAATATTCAGACGCAGGTCACGCGTGCTTTGCGCACTGCAATTGTCGGCACGGCGCAGCGCTTGCTGGCTTAGCACGTGGCAGCCCGGCGCTTGCCGGGCTCACCGATTTTTGTCCGCGTTCAGCATCAGATCGACCGACTTGCCGAGCTGGCGCAACATGAAGTCCGGGGCGAGCCGGCTGGCGATTTTCAGGATGTTGCTCAGGCCCGGCCGGATCTCCGCCACATCGGCAGCCAGCCCGGCGATGGCGCGCTTGACCAGGGTCGCCACCGGCATTGGCACCAGCCCGCCCACGTCCTCCTTGGTGAAGTCATTGTGAAACAGCGGCGTCTCGGTGCCCGGCGGCGCCAGCTCGAATACCCGCACGCCGCTGTTTTTCAGCTGTGCCCGCAGCGACAGCGTGTACGAGTGGATCGCCGCCTTGGTCGCGGAGTAGACCGGCGAGATCGGCATGGGCACAAACGCCAGTCCCGACGAAACGTTGACGATCGCCGCGTTGGCCTGGTTTTTCAACATTGGCAAAAACTGCAAATTTGTCCAGATGGTTCCGTTCAGGTTGGTTGTGACCTCGCGCGTCGCGTCTTCCAGCGCCGGGCCGCGCTTGTGCAGGTTGAGTTTGCGCATGATGCCGGCACAGTTGATCAGCATGTTCATGCCGGGATGGCTGGCCGCGATATGCTCGTGCAGCGCGGTGATGGAACGCGGATCGGTCACGTCGCACAGCGCGGTATGCACGGCGGGCAGCTGCGCGCGCACCGCCGCCAGCTTGGCCGCATCACGGCCGGTAATGATGACCTTGTTGTTCAAAGCGATTAATTGCCTGGCCAGTTCGAGGCCGATGCCGGAGCTGCCGCCGGTGATCAGGATGGTGTTGTCGTGCATTTTCATGGTGAGAATTCCTTGCGTGGTTGAGCGTTGCGATGTCGTCAGTGTCGCGCGGACTAGCTACGGAAAAAACGGGGAAACTTGCGAAATTCCTGCCTAATCCTCCAAATTGCCGGTGAGCCGTAGTGTGCAGGATGGGGTAGAATCGGGCGCTGAGTGATTTTTCCGGAGCGCCGATGAGCGTCGAACTACAACAGGCCGTGGCCCGCTATATCGACGGCAACGGCGGTGGCGATGGGCTGTTCCGCACCGCCATCGACGGTCTGACATTGATGCGCGCCAGCCATACATCGCTGCCGAACCGCCTGATTTAGCGCCCGGAACTGTGCGTGGTGGTGCAGGGCGCCAAGTCGGTGATGCTGGGCGACGTGGCACTGGACTACCGCGCAATGCAGGCGCTGGTCGCCAGCGTCGAATTGCCCGGTGTCGGCCGGGTATTGGAGGCTACCCCGGAGCGGCCGCTGCTGGTGATGGCCTTGGAACTGGACGTGCCGCTGCTGATCGAGACGATGCGGCAACTGCCGCCGGCGCCAACGTCCGGCGCCGACCATGGACTGGGACTGTACGTGGTCGACGTTGGCGCGCCGCTGGCTGACTGCCTGCTGCGCCTGTTGAATTTGCTGGGCGCACCGCAGGAGATACCGATGCTGCTGCCCTTGCTGCTGCGTGAGATCTACTTCCGGCTGTTGAACGGTCCGCATCGCGACAAGTTCGCCACGTTGGGACTGCCCGAAAGCCGCACCCGCCGCGTCGCAGACGCCTTGCATATGCTGCGCTGCGATTTCGCGCGGCCGGTGCGGATCGACGAGCTGGCCGTCACCGCCGGCATGAGCGTGTCGTCGTTCCACCATCATTTCAAGCAGTTGACGTCGATGACGCCGCTGCAATACCAGAAGCAGCTGCGGCTGCTGGAGGCCAAGCGGCTGATGGTAGCCGAGAACGCCAACGTGACGCGCGCGGCGTTTCATGTCGGCTACGAGAGCGCGTCTCAGTTCAGTCGCGAATATGTGCGCATGTTCGGGCTGACGCCGCGCCGCGATGCGCTCGTTGCCCGTACCCTGTACCGCATGCACGCAGCGCCGTGAGCTCAGTCCGGCGCAGCAGGGAGGCGCAGGCGCAAGCGGCGGTTCAGGTTCAGCGCCTTGATGTCGGCGCCGTATGTTTCGTCGATCAGGCGGGCTTTCAGTCCGCTGGCTTCCGCCGCTTTCAAGGCCCGCTCGATGATGGGGCGATAGCTGGCCGCCGATGGGCTCAGATAGAAACCGAAGTCGGCCGGGTACTCCAATAGCAGGTGCTGCTCCACCGCCAGTTCAGGATGCGCGCGCGCCTCGGCCAGCACCTCGATCACGCCGCGCGGCAGATAATCGACATGGCGGTTGCCGGCCGTCACCATCGCGTAAATCGTGTTCCACGGCGCTGCGTGCTCATACAGCGGCAAGCCGGAGGTCTTCCACACCTTGACATCGCCCCAGCCGGCGCCGAATCCAGCGATCAGCCCGGTATGCTTCAAATCGGCCACGGATTGGACCTGCAGGAAGGCGTTGGTATCGGACCGCCGTACCAGCAGCACGCGCTGGCCGATCAAGCCATTGGTCAATGCGTTACGCACTGGAACCAGCTGTTTGTCGTTATCCTTTTCCTTCGATTGCATGCCGTAGAACAGATTGATGTCGCCTCTGCCCAGCATCCACCACATGCGGCGGGCGGGAATGTCCTTCACATACTGGATATGGTAGGGCTGCTGAATCAATTTCAGCGACTCTTCCAGCAGGCGAACGAAGTAGTCGGCACGTCCATCCGACACCACGGCGATACGCAATTCAAGCGGCGCAACGCTGGATGCCGGCGCAGGCGCCGATACTGTAGATGCCGATATAAACAGGGCGCAAGCGGAAAAACAAATACATCGCAGCTTGAAAATCATTTCCGCCACTCCGGGGTAAATCGGGATTGTAGCGTAACACGGGTGTTACACCGTGCTTGGCCCGATCCAAAGGGCGGCGAGAATGCCCAGCGCCAGCAGAATCAAAACCGCCCCCGATATTCTTTCCAGCCAAGGCAAGCCGTGGGCAAAGCGCCGCAATACCGCCTGATTGCCGATCATGACAGCCACCAGCACATCCCACAGCAGCACGACGCTGAACATCCAGACGCCGAGCATGGTCTTGCCGCCAGCGCTGGCCAGCGGACCTGACAGCATGGCCGCCAGGCTGACATAGAACAGGGCATTTTTCGGATTGAGAATGCCTGACGCGAAGCCCATGGCCGCCGCGCGCTGCCACGCGCCGATCATAAAACCGGCACGCGGCAGGGGCGTTTTTCCTGAAGCGGCCGCCAGCGAGGTGGTGCCCGCGTAGCGAAGGAACGCTATGCCGAGATACAGCAGATAAGCGCAGCCTGCCAGCTGCAAACACAGGAACAACGTGCTGTTGCGATTTAGTCCCGATGTGCCGGTCAGGGCCAGGGCGATGAAGACCGCATTGGCAGCGGCCACGCCAACACAGGCGCCGCTGGCAACCCGCCATCCAGAAGAAACAGTAGTACGGGTGATCAGGAAGAAATCAGGGCCGGGCGACAACACCGCCAGGAAATGCGCGGCAGCGATGATGAGGAATTGTTCCATAGGGAGGTATCCATCGAAGTTGTTTTCATCGATGATGCCGATCCCGGCGGCGAAAGTATTGAATGAAATTGCAGTGCGGGTCAGGCCCGGAAACCTCCGGGTGTGATACCGGCATAGGCTTTGAAGACGCGTTGGAAGTGCGCCTGATCGGCAAAGCCCAGCGTGTGCGCCACGCGGGCACTGCTTTCGCCGGCGCGAATGAGTTCTTTGGCGAGATTGACGCGGTGATTCAGCTGCCACGCGTGCGGCGTCAGACCGGTGGCGGAGCGGAAGGCGCGGATCAACTGGTAGCGGCTCATGCGCGCCGACCGCGCCAGCAATTCCAGCGAGAAGTTGGTTGTTGGCGCTGCACGCAGGATCTCGAACACGGGCAGCAGCTGTTCCGGGGAGGCGGACGCAGCCGGCACCAAGTCATCCATTGCTGTCACTTGATAGGCGTCGCAATCGCCGACAAACTCGACCAGTGCCGCCTCCTTTTCCTGTACATCGCTTGTTGAAAACAGCAGCGCATTGAGAGCGCAAAACTTGGCATACATGGCCGGACTGCGTATCAGGCGAACCGCTTCCTGCCGGCCGTCGTATTCGGCGCGAACCTCGGCGAGCCACGCAGCGCTCAGGTACAGCATCTGATAGCTCCACGTCAATCCGGGCCGGGGATTACACGAATGAACATGGTAGGCGGGAACCAGTACCAGCGTGCCAGGTTCGAGGATCACCGGCTTTCCCCCTTCGCTGGAGAACAGACTCTGCCCCTGATCAATTGCGCCGACCGAATACGTGGGATGGCTATGCGGCTTGTAGCAAGCGCGGCTGATACAGGCGCGACGGCTCTCGGCATAGGGCAGGGCAGCGTCGCGCCAGAATTGGGTGGTTGTATCCATCAATGTCGTTGCGCTACGCCGCGCCCATTTCCTTCAGATGCGCCGTTGCGTTGGTGTTGTCGGGATTGAGCTTCAGCGAGCGGCGGTAGTTCTCGATCGCCTTCGTCTTATCCCCCGCCTTCTGGAGGATTTCGCCGAGGCTGTCGAAGGCGTTCCAGCTGTCGGGATACAGTTCCGTGTTCAGCGTCAGGACTGCAATTGACTGTTGCGGCTGCTTTTGCGTAAACAGCAGATAGGCCCAGTCATTGATTTCCTCTTCGCTTGGAGTGAAGGAAGCATTGGCGATCTTGAGTTCGGCGAACACCAGCCTGGCGCGATCGAAGCCACGACGCAGCAAGGCCGCGCGCAGCGTCTTGATATGCGGCGGCAGGCCGAAGCCGTTCGATGCGTGCATTTCGGGGATGTAGTAGGCGGCGACTTCATCGGCGAAATTCTCCGGATTCGCCCCTTGCAGATTGGTCAGCAAAATCACCGACATATCATCCTTGGGATAGACGAAGAATGTCGAGCGCATGCCGCCGATAGGGCCGGCGGCCGGATGCTCGGCCCTGGTCGTCACCGGCCAGCCCAGCGCCGAGCCGTTCAGCATGGCATTCATCCCGCCGGTCTTGCCGTCGTTCAGAACCACCGTCGACCACAACACGTCCAGGCTGGACTTGTTCTTCAACAGCTTGCCGCTTTGCAGTGCGATCAGCCAGCGCGCTATATCCTCGGCGTTGGAGAGAATGCCAGCGGCGGTGCGGAAGTAGCCGGGAAACGCGACGTAAATCGCCGACAGCCGGTCACTTGGTTTCCACTCGCCGTTGTCGTTGCGCAGGTAGGAATAGCCGCCGGCCGAATGCGGAATCACGTCGGAAGAATCGCCGAAGCGGGTATGCGGCATGCCGACCACATTGAACTGGCGCTCTTCGATGAAGCGGGCGAACGGTTGGCCGCTCAGCTTGTCGATGATCTTGCCGATGATGACGTAGCCGGTTTGATTGTATTTAAAGCGTTCGCCGGCAGGAAACTCCAGCGGCAGGGTTTTCACGGTCGCCCATGCCGACGCATCGCTGCCGTCGCCGATGGGATTTTCCTTGCTGTCGATAATATTCGGCAGGCCGGAGACATGGGTCAGCACCTGCTTGACCGTGATCGCGCGCCAGGCGTCGGGCAGGTCGTCCAGATACCTGGAAATCGGATCATCGATGCCCAGCTTGCCGGCCTCGACCAACTGCATGATGGCCACACCGGTGAACGCCTTGGTGCAGGAATTGATCGAGAAAATGCTGTCACGCGTTGCCGGCACGGCGTTTTCGACATTCGCCGTGCCATACGCATCGAGCTTCACAATCTTGTTATGCCGGATGACCGCCACCTGCAAGGCGGGAATACGCTGCTCTTGCATGGTTTGCTGCAAAAACGCAGTGACCTGGTCGGAAACGTCGGCTGCCGCCGCATGGAGGGAGAGTGAAGAGCAAACCAGTGCGATCAAACATCTCATACGAATGCCTCGGCAGGGAAAGAGCATGACAATACAGCATCTCGGCCGCGGACACGGTATGTCGTCGACGATCACTGCTCGCGCAGCGCTGAAAAGTTGTTTAACACGAGAGTGAACTGATGGATCATCAGCCAAGCAGGGCCAAGTTTCACAAAAATATCAAGGGCAGCCAAACAGCTAGCTTCTCAATCAGAAGCGCTTTCTCTGCGTGAATTGGGAGGGCATTTGCGCTGACGACGCGTTATCCGGACTGGCGAACCACTGGCGTACCCGCGCCGCCGGCGGCGGCCCTGGTCAGCGCCAGCCTTGCAGCCACCGGCTGCTGTCCTGGAGTTCGCGCCATGGCAAGTCGAAGCTGCGCCGGGTCAGCACCGCTTCCAGGGTGATGCGCTCCAATCCGGCGCCCGGCGGCTCCGGTTCGATCAGCGCCGTGACGATGAAGTGCTTTTCCCGATTCACCGGCGTGACGGCGGTCCATTTGCTGTGCAGCAGTTTGGCCGGTTGCACCCGCGCGCTCATGGCAGCACCGCCAGGCCCGGCAAGTCGTGCAGCGCCTGCACGCCGTGCATGCTGCGCCGCCACCACTGGGAAAACGACTGGCATGGCTGGTCCACCGGCACGAACAGCGGCGCCGGCTGGCGTTGCCGGACGGCCGGCGGCAGCAGGGCGGCGAGATGCGGGTCGGCCCCGGTCTGCACCGAGCGGGCGCTGGCCAGTGCGGCGCCCAGTTCGGCGCCGCTGACGTGCCAGCAGGCCGCCGTCAGCGCCTGCATGCGGTTCCCCGCAAACGCCCAGCGCAGATCCGACCAGGGCCAGGCGCGATGGTATTCGGCCGGCCACCAGCCGATGGCCACGCAGTCCGGCGCCAGATCGGCCCGCGGCTCGCCCAGCGCCCAGGGATGTACCAGCCACACATCGCGCCCGGCCACCGCCTGCGCCGACGGCGCGGTTGCCAGCGCGGCGGGCGGCGCCGACAGCAGCGCCGGCGGGTCGACGCCGTGATGGGAAGGCGCTGGCGCGGGCGTGCGTTCGCCTTGCGCCAGCCGCATCAGCGCCACGTAGGAGCAGTCGATTACGCTGCCGAAGCTGTGCCATGGCGGCGGCGCATAGCGCGCCACGTTATCGGCGTTGAACAGATAGGGCTTGCTGCTGCCGCTGCCGGCGACCCATTGCCAACTCAGGTGATTGCTGCCGAGGTCGCCATCGAGCAGGTGCGCGATCATCCAGTCGGCGCCGGTGCGCCAGTGCACGTGGCGCACGTGCACCAGATAGCTGGCCAGCCACATGCGTGCATGGTTGTGCAGATAGCCGGTCGCGTACAACGCGCGCACCGCCTGGTCGATCACCGGCACGCCGCTGCGGCCCTGGCGGATATCCTCCGGCAGCCCGCGCTCATAGGCCGTCTCGGGCATCGGGCCGGCGTGCAGCGACTGCAGGATGGCGTCGCCGCGCGCGGTCCAGACGTGCCGGAAGTAGGCGCGCCAGGCTAGTTCGTAGACGAACTGGTGCTGGTGGGTCAGCGGGTGACGCGCGGCCAGCGCGGCCAGCACTTCGGCCGCGCTGATGATGCCGTGCGTCAGATACGGCGACAGGCCGCTGACTGCGCCGTCCAGCGCGTTGCGGCTGCGGGCGTAAGCCTCCGGCTCGAACGCGGCGACGCGCGCCAGCGCGGCGTCACGGGTAGCGGGAAAGCGGTTCATGCGGGACTCCTGGTGGGGGCTGCCTGGCGGCATGCGGTGGAACAATATAAAACCTGGTCCCAGTTGTTGGCCCAGCGCTTGCGCCACGTCATCGGGCGGCCGCAGCTGCGGCACGTCTTGCTCGGCAGCGCTTGCTTGTTGCCTTTGAAGCCGGCGGCGGCGCGGCGGTTCATGCGGGATCGACGCCGCTGATGGCGGCCGCCAGCGCGCGGGCCGAACCCCACGCGCCTTCGACGCCACCACCGCCCCAGGCATCGCCACAGACGCCCAGACCGGCCTGTGCATCCCACCAGCAGTGGTCCGTGCCGGACCGGGCGCCGGCCGGTGCGACCGCGTAGCGCCAGCGGTGTACGGTGACGTAGTGCCAGTCCTGCGCTTGGCCGAACCAGCGCGCCAGCGCCTGTTGCAGCGCCTCCTGCACCACCGCGGCCGGGGTCTCTATATGGCGCGCGCTCCAGTCGGCGCTGGCGTGCGCCACCCAGTGGGCCATGCCGGCGAGCGGCGCGCGGCCCGGCTTGCCGTGGTTGCGGATGATGCTGGCCAGCACGCCGTCCGACGAGTGCGCCAGTTGCCAGTCGCTGGCGTCGCCGGCGGCGCTGGCCAGGCCCATCAAGGTCCAGTCCGGCAGCATCGGCAGCGCCAGCGCCTGCCGCGCCCAGGACGGCGCCAGCGGTTGCAGTAGCGCGGCGGCCTGGGCCGGCGGGATGGCCAGCACCACCGCGCCGAACTCGCGCGCCACCGTGGCGCCGGCGCTGGCCAGGCGCCAGCCGGCGGCATCGCGGTGCAGCGCGTCGATCGGCGCCTGGGTCTGCACCGGCAGGTCCTGGAGCAGCGCGCGGCACAGCGCCGGCATGTCCGGCGCCGGCAGCCACCAGGTGTCCGCGTCGGCAGCGGCCCGGCCGGCGGGGTCGCGTGGCTGCCATGGCAGCAGCAGGCCGTTCGCGTGTGCACGGGCGGCGAAGGCCGCAAAGGCCGGCGAGCGCGCCTGGAAGCCGGGCGCGCCGTGGTCGAAACTGGCCTGGTGGCTGACGCCGGCCGCATCGGTCCAGTCGATCCGGCGGGTGCTCAGGCGGCCGCCGACGCCGCGCGACTTGTCGAACACCTGCACCGCGTAGCCGGCGTCATGCAGCCAGCGCGCGCAACTGGCGCCCGCGATGCCGGCCCCGATCACCGCCACACGCGACGCGGACGCTGCCATCATGCGCGCCCCAGGACCGCGGCGGCCGCCATCAGTTCGTCGATCAGCGCCAGCGAACTGGCGCCGCTGAGCGCATACGGATCAAACGCCGGCAGCGCCGAATAACGCAGCAAGGTGCCGGGATTGAGCTTGTCCAGGTTGGTTTGACCCATGGTCCAGCCGGCGTAGCGGCGCTCGCGGATCTCTTCGTAGTGCAGCAGCGTCACCGCGGTGTGGCGGCGGTCGGCGAGGATGCGCCCATACAGCTGGTTGACCTGCTCGCGCCCGCCTTCGAGCAGTTGCAGGTACAGCCGTTCGCTGTGGCACAGCACGCCGGTGATGCCGGCCGCCGGGTTGTGCTGGCGCGACTGCTGCAGGATGGCGTGGACGGCGCCGCTGTCGGCGGGGTCGACGGCGCGGCTGGTGTATAACAGGCGGACAAGCATGGTGCTTCCTTTCGGCGGGATTTAGCGTTTGATCAGGGCCAGGAATTCGCGCCGCAGCGCGGCATCCTTGAGGAAGCTGCCATGCATAACGCTGTTGATCATGCGCGCGTCGTTATCCTTGACGCCGCGCCATTGCATGCAGAAATGGTCGGCCTCCATGATCACCGCCAGGCCGTCGGGCTGGACCTTTTCCTGCAGCAGCTCGGCCAGCTGGACCACGGCTTCTTCCTGGATCTGCGGCCGGCTCATGATCCAGCCGGCCAGCCGCGCGTACTTGGAAAGGCCGATCAGGTTGGAATGCTGGTTGGGCATGACGCCGATCCAGATCTTGCCCATGACCGGGCACAGGTGATGGGAGCAGGCGCTGCGCACGGTGATCGGGCCGATGATCATCAGCTCGTTCAGGTGGGCGACGTTGGGGAACTCGGTGACCGGCGGCGGCGGCGTGTAACGGCCGCCAAACACTTCCTGCAGGTACATCTTGGCCACGCGGCGCGCGGTATCCTGCGAATTGTGGTCGCTGACGGTATCGATCACCAGGCTGTCGAGCACGCCGCGCATGCGCTCGCTGACCTCGTCCAGCAGCTGCGCCATCTCGCCCGGCTCCAGGTGCGCGGCAATGTTGTCGTTGGCGTGAAAACGCACACCGCGCTGCATCAGCCGTTCGCGGATGCGCGCCGAAACGGGCGTGTGGTCGGCGCGATAAGGCGCTGGTTGCTGTTCCATCATGGTAGGTGTTCCTGTACGTAGAGCAGGGGTGTTCGAAAGGGTGACATTGCACGGCATTTCTACCGCTGTGTTAATATTACTACCGCAAAGAAATAAAAGCTACCGAGTAGTATCTGTTAATTACCAATGAGTATAATTTCGCGGCAGGCACCATGGATCATGTTGAAATAGCCGGACCTGGGGCGGCGCCCGCCTGGTGGCGCCAGCGCGCGTTGCTGCAGCGCTTCGTCGCCGATTTGATGTACACCGAGTTGTGTTTGATGCGTCACGGTAGCGCCGGCATGCCGGCGCTACCGTGGCCGGATGCGGTGCAGCTCGATGCCGAGCTCGGCGTCGACTCGCTTGAGCGCTATGCGCTGGCCAGCGCGCTGGCGGCGGCCTTGCATCTGCCGCCGGACGCCGACCTGCACCGGTTGTTGGGCGCGGTCACGCTGGGTGAATGGTGTGACGCGCTGGGCGCGGCAATCGGCAGCGGCAGCGGCTTGATCAGTTTTCGTAGTTCCGGCAGCAGCGGGGTGCCGACGCGCAACGAACACCGGCTCGACCTGTTGTGGCAGGAAGTGTGCTTTTTCGCCGCCCAGTTGCCGCAGGCGCGGCGCCTGTGGTTTGCGGTACCAGCGCACCACATCTACGGCTTCCTGTTCACGGTGCTGCTGCCGCTGGCGTACCGGCAGGCGCCGGCGCTGCTCGATATGCGGCGCACGCTGCCGGCGGCGCTGCAACAAGCCACGGACGGCGACGTGATCGTCGCCTATCCTGAGGTGTGGGCGGCGCTGGCGGCGGCCGTGCCGAACTGGCGCCCCGGTGTCAGCGGTGTGAGCTCGACCGCGCCCTGTCCGCCGGCGCTGGCGCGGCAACTGGCCGATGGCGGCCTGCGCCTGATCGAAGTCTACGGCAGCAGCGAGACCGCCGGGGTCGGCTGGCGCAGCGCGGCAGGCGCGCCGTATGCGCTGCTGCCATACTGGCAGCATGCGGACGGCAGCGACACCTTGCAACGCGCGGCCGGCGACGGTGAATGGCTGGAGGCGACCTGTCAGGATCGGATCGACTGGCAAGATGCGCGTCTTTTTGTGCCGGCCGGGCGACGCGACCACGCGGTGCAGGTGGCCGGCGTGAATGTCTACCCAGCCCAGGTGGCGGCGCTGCTGGCGCGCCATCCGGACGTGCAGGCGGCACAGGTGCGGCTGATGCGGCCCGATGAAGGCGCGCGGCTCAAGGCGTTTGTGGTGCCGCGCGAACCCGGCGCGAGCGCGACGCTGGCCGGGCAGCTGACCAACTGGGTGCGCGAACGGCTGGCGCCGCCGGCGCGGCCGGTGGCCTTCACCTTCGGCGTCGCGCTGCCGGTGGGACAGCAAGGCAAGCCGGCGGACTGGATCATCGATGCGCCCGCGCCCTGACGGCGGCGGCATCGGGTTAACCAAGTACACGCCGTCGCCCGATCGGGGCGCGGCAACACGCAAAGGAAACAGCATGCAGCAACTTGAATTTGACCAGCCCGGCATGGCCGCGCTGCTGGCAGCGCTGGATGACAGCACACTGGACAGTCTCGGCTTTGGCGTCATCGGCTTTGACGCGGACGGGAAGGTGCAGCGCTATAACCGCTTCGAATCGCAGGCTGCCGGCCTGGGCGTCGAGCGGGTGCTGCAGCAGGATTTATTCTTGGTGGTGGCGCCGTGCATGAACAATTTCCTGGTGGCGCAACGCTTCATCGAGGCGCGCGACGCCGGCGTGGCGCTGGACGAGACGATCCCGTATGTGCTGACGCTGCGCATGCGGCCGACCAAGGTGCGCCTGCGCCTGCTGTCGGCGCCGCAGGACGCGCTGGCGTATGTGCTGGTGCAGCGCTTATGAATCACCTGACCGACGTGGCGGACGCCCAGGAATACGAGGCGCTGCTGCAGTTTCTCTACATGGCGCCGGTGGGGCTGGTGCAACTGGCGGCCGATGGCACGATCCTGATGCTCAATCCCTTGTCGGCGCAATTGTTGCTGCCGCTGTGCCCGGACGGCGCGCTGACCAACCTGTTTGACGCGCTGGCGCCGGTGGCGCCCGACCTGCGCCTGCTGTGCCAGGACTTTGCGCCACCGCATGGGCAGATCTGCGACGCCACCCGGCTGTACCTGCGCGCCGACGCGGCCGGCAACGGGCCGCAGGTGCTGTCGCTGAATATGCTAAAGCTGGACCCGGCGCGCCTGATGGCGGTGCTCAGCGATATTACCCAGCAGGACCTGCGCGAGCGCCAGTTGCGCAAAACCGACGCGTGGCTGAACGCCATCATGACCAATATTACCGACTATGCGCTGGTCGGGCTCGATAGCCGCGGTTGCATCGACACCTGGAACGACAGCATCGGCCGGGTCACCGGCTTCTCGGCGGCGGCGGTCAAGGGGCAGCCGTATGCGCTGTTCTATCCGGACGGCGCCACCACCCCGGCACAGCAGCTGGAGCGCCTGCGGGACGCCGACCAGAACGGCTGGACGCTGGACGAGGGCTGGCGCCGGCGCGCCGATGGCAGCCAGTTCTGGGGCAGTTCGCTGATTTCGCCGTTGCCCGGCCGGATCGGCGAGGGCGGCGTCGAGGAGGCCGCCTATTGCATGATTATTCGCGACATTTCCGACAAGCGCGACATCAGCGAAAACCTGCGCCAGGCCACCTATTGCGACCATCTGACCGGGCTGGCCAACCGCCGCGCCTTCTTCGAGGCGGCGGAGCTGGAACTGGCGCGCCGCCAGCAGTCGCGCCGGCCGCTGGCGCTGCTGATGGTCGATGCCGATCATTTCAAGCGTATCAATGACGCCCACGGCCACCCGGCCGGCGACGCCGTGCTGCGCCAGCTGGCCGCCACCATGCTGCGCATCTGTCGCGAGGTCGACGTGGTGGCGCGCATCGGCGGCGAGGAGTTCGCGCTGCTGCTGCCGGGCGTCGATCATGACGCCGCGCTGGCGGTGGCGGAACGGCTGCGGGCCGAAGTGGCGCAGCCGCCGGCGGCGGAGCAGCAGGCCATCCCTTATACGGTGAGCATCGGCGTGGCGGCGATGGACGACAGTGTGGCCGGCATCGACGCGCTGATCAAGCAGGCCGATCAGGCGCTGTATGCGGCCAAGCGGCACGGCCGCAACCAGGTGGTCGGCTGGCGGGATATGGAGAGGCCATGAACAGCGATGCCGAAGCGGCGTATGAGGCGCTGATCCAGTTTCTGTACCGGGCGCCGGTGGCGCTGATCCAGCTGCAGCAGGAGGGCGCCATCGAGATGATGAATCCGATGGCCTCGCAGCTGCTGATGCCGCTGGCGCCGCACGGCGACCTGACCAATCTGTTCAGCGTGCTGGGACCGTATGCCGATGATTTGCAGCGGCTGTGTGCCGGCTTTGCCGCCAGCCATGGCGTGATCTGCGAAGGGCGGCGCTTCAACATCCCGGCGCCGCAGCCGCGCGCCGGTGCGCCGACGGTGCTGTCGCTCGGGCTGCTCAAGGTTGATGACGGGCGGCTGATGGCGGTACTGGCCGACGTCACGCAGGAAGTGGCGCGCGAGCAGCGGCAGCTGGCCAGCCGCCTGGCCAGCGCGGCCCGCGTTGACGGCCTGACCCAGTTGCCGAACCGTGCCGGCGCGCTGGCGCTGCTGCAACGGATCGGACAGCGGCCGCGCCACGCGGCGGATGATGCCGGCGCACTGTTATTCATCAATCTGGATCGCTTCAGGCACATCAACGACAGCTATGGCAACGAGGCCGGCGACCAGATGATGGTGCTGGTGGCCGAACGGCTGCGCAGCACGCTGCGCGCCAGCGGCCGGTCGCCGGGCGACGACACCGTGGGCGAGGTGGCGGCGCGGGTCGGCGGCGACGAGTTTGTCGTGCTGCTCGACCGGCTGGCGGCGCCCGCCGTGGCCGAACGCATCGCCGCGCGCCTGCTGGACCGGCTGAGCAAACCGTACCAGCTTGGCGGTCACGAGCTGGCGTGCAGTTTTAGCATGGGCATCGTGCTGGTGGACGCCGGCATGGGAGACGCCGACGCCGACGATTTGCTGCGCGACGCGGCGATCGCCATGACGGTGGCCAAGTCCGACGGCGGCGACCGCTACGTGGTGTTTCACCAGGCCATGCGCGACCAGGCGATCCAGCGCGGCGGGCTGGCGGCGGATCTGCGCAATGCCGTCGAGCGCGGTGAATTGTTCACCGTATATCAGCCGGTGGTCGGCTTGCAGGCGGACGGCCAGATCGACCGTGCGGCCGGGGTGGAGGCGCTGGTACGCTGGCGCCACCCGCTGCGCGGGCTGGTGGGACCGGTGGAATTCATCGGCGTGGCCGAGGAGTGCGGCTTGATCAGCGCGATTGGCGAGCAGGTGCTGGCGGTCGCCTGCGCCGACTTCGTCGGCTGGCAGCGACAGCTGGGTGCGCGGGCGCCGCGCCTGCTGGCCGTCAATTTGTCGCGTGCGCAGCTGGCGCAGCCGGGCTTGTGCGACCGGGTCAGCGCCATCCTGGCCGCGACCGGGATGTCGGCCGAGCGCCTGCAGCTGGAAATCACCGAAACGCTGGCGGCCCAGGGCAAGGATATCCAGCAGCAGTTGTTGGGCCTGAAGGCGCTGGGCATCAAATTGGCGCTCGATGATTTCGGCACCGGCTACTCGTCCCTGTCGAGTCTGCATCTGCTGCCGGTCGATACGGTCAAGATCGACCGCTCGTTCGTCAGCGCGGCCGATACCAGCCGCCATCACGAGGTGCTGATCGAAGCCACCGTCAAGGTGGCGCGCAGCCTGGGCATGAGCACGGTGGCGGAAGGCATCGAGACGGTGGCGCAGGCGGCGGTGGTGTGCCGTCAGGGCTGCGACAAGGGACAGGGCTATCTGTACAGCCGTCCGCTGGAGTCGGCGGCGCTGCTGGCATGGCTGACGGCGCCCGAGCCGGTGCGTACGCCGTAGACGCCGCCCTGCAATAAGACCGGTGTCCGGGACGCCACGCTGGCCGCTCGCCATGCGACAATCCTTGTTGCTAGCCATCTAACCATTGAAAGCCAGACTGACATGCCTACCCCCACTTCGCGCGGCTCGATGCTGCTGCTCCTGCCGATCGCCGTGATCCTGGCCCTGATCGCCGCGCTGTTCGCGTGGGTCGGCGGCTGGATCGGTCACCGCGGCCTGACGCCGCAACAGATGATGGACCTGGCCCAGGCATCGGGCAAACAACAACCGGGTTTCCGGCGCGCGCACAGCAAGGGTATCTGCTTTGCCGGCACCTTCGCGCCGACGGCGGAGGCGGCCAAGCTGTCGACGGCGCGCGCGTTCTCGCAGCGGTCGATCCCGGTCATCGGCCGTTTTTCCGCCTCGTCCAATAACCCGTACGCGCCCGATGGCGCGTCGCCGGTGCGCGGCATGGCGGTACAGATCAAAACAGATGACGGCCAGGAGTGGCGCATTGCGATGAACAGTTTCCCGTTCTTCGCCGCCTCGACGCCGCAGGGGTTCCAGCAAATGAACGAGGCGGGCGTGCCCGATCCCGCCACCGGCAAGCCCGACCCGAACAAGATGAAAGCCTTGCTGGTCGCGCATCCCGAGATCGCCGCCTTCATGGCGTGGGCGAAGACCGCGCCAAAGTCGGATAGTCTGGGCAGCACCCGCTTCAACGGCGTGAATGCGTTTCGCCTGACCGACGCGCACGGCGTCGAGCGCATGGTGCGCTGGTCGATGCGGCCGCGCACGCCGGTGGTGGCGATGACGCCCGAGCAGCTGAAAACGGCCGACGTCAATTTCCTCGCCGCCGACCTGGACAAGCGCCTGGCGGCCGGCCCGCTGGTGTGGGACATGGTGGTGCAAATCGCCGCGCCGGGTGACCCGATTACCGATCCATCCAAAGCCTGGCCGGAGAACCGGCAGGAAGCCACCATTGCCACACTGACCGTGGTACATGCCGAACCACAGGCCAACGGCCCATGCCGCGACCTGAATTTCGACCCGTTGATCCTACCGACCGGCATTGCCGCCAGCGACGATCCGGTGCTGCATGCGCGTTCGGCGGCGTACTCGGTGTCGTTCAACCGCCGTGAACGTGAAATCAGCCAAGGCAAGACCGCCCAACCCAACGTCCAGAACGGGAGCGCCCGATGAACCGCCCACACCACTTCAATCTGCTGGCGCGCGTGCTGCACTGGGCCATGGCGATCGCGATTCTGAGCATGCTGTTTGTCGGCGCCGGCATGGTCGTGTCGCTGCAATACCGTGACCAGTTGCTGGCCCTGCATCGCCCGCTGGGAATTGCCATCTTGCTGCTGGCCATCGTGCGGCTGGTGAATCGGCTGACGCGCCCGATCCCGGCGCTGCCGGCCGACCTGCCAGCCATCCAGAAGTTCGCCGCGCACGCGTCGCACTGGCTGTTGTACGGGTTGATGCTGGCCATGCCGCTGATCGGCTGGGCCATGCTGTCGGCCGGGGGCTATCCGATACCGATGGTCGGCGGCGTGCATCTGCCGGCCATCCTGCCGCACAGTCCGGTGATCTACGGCTGGCTGCGTCCGCTGCACGGCGTGCTGGCCTATGTACTGTTCTTCACCATTCTGGGCCACTTCGGCGCGGCGCTGTTCCATGCGTGGGTGCGGCGCGACGAGGTCTTTGGGCAGATGGCCAAGGGCGAGCCGAAATAGCCGCCCGGGCACATTCAGAAGCCAATGGCGAGGCGGGCCGGTTATAGACGGCCGATGCGCATATTGATGGGCCAGCAAATCATGCGTTCCAGCCGGAGATCGCCCCACGCCGCCCCGATGTCGTCCGCGAAGGCGGTCAGCAGTTCGGCGCGGCCGGCCTCGCGCGCACTGCGCACCGCCGACCACGTGGCCAGATAGCCGAGGAACTGCGGCAAGGACCAGGTGCAGCGGATCTGCATGGCCGGCGCCGCCAACTCGTCAAACGGAAAGTCGATCGTCGCGTAGCCGCTGTCCACCAGTTGGCGCTGCGGCGGCCAGTACGGGCCGATCTGGTCACGGTAAAAGGCCTGGAAGCGCGCGTCCAGTGCGCTGTCGAGCGTGAGCACGCCGTAGCTGACCAGCGCCAGTACGGCGCCGGGGCTGCCGATGCGGCGGGCCTCGCGGTAAAAGGCCGGCAGGTCGAACCAGTGGGCAGCCTGGGCGGCGGTGATGAGGCTGGCGGCGGCGTCGGCCACCGGGATCTGCTCCGCCGGTGCGCGACGATAGTCGATGCGCTCATCCGGCGCCACATTGGCCAGCTGGTCGGCGCTCGGATCGATGCCGACCACCTGCGCGAAATGCTGGGCCAGCAAGCCGGTGAGCTGGCCGTTGCCGCAGCCGACATCGACGGCGAGCCGGCGCTCCGGCGCCTGTGACGCCATGAACGCGGCCAGTTCCGGCGGATACTCGGGCCGGAAGCGGGCGTAGGCCGCGCCACCCTGGTCGAACCAGTTGCGTGCTGGTGCAGTCGATGTCGGCATGCGCATGTCTCCGTTTCCGTAGTGGCCTCCATCATACACGGCAGGGCGCTGCCGCGTCGTACCGGCTGGCCGCCTGGCTTAGCCCGGGACCGCCGTCCGCTCCTTGACGATGCCGCGATAGACCAGGAAGGTGGCGCTCAGGCTGATCACCGCCGCGCCCGCCATCCAGTAGCCGGGCGCCGCCTTGTCACCGGTGGCCTCGATCAGCCAGGTCGACAGCAGCGGCGTCATGCCGCCGAACAGCGCGGTCGCCAGACTGTAGGCCAGCGAAAAGCCGGTCGTGCGGATTTGCACCGGAATGATTTCTGTCAGGGCGACGATGGTCGCGCCGTTGTAGGCGCCATACAGGAACGACAGCCACAGCTCGACCATGACCATGTTGCCGAAGCTCGGATGCGCGATCAGCCACGACAGCGCCGGGTAGGCGGTCAGCGCCGTCAGCGCGGCGCACGCCGCCATGATCGGCCAGCGCCCGATGCGGTCCGACACGGCGCCCATGACCGGCAGCCAGAAGAAGTTGGATACGCCCACGCACAGGGTCACCAGCAGGCTTTCCTTGGTGCTGAGCTTGAGCACGCTTTTGCCGAAGGTCGGCGTGTACACGGTGATCAGGTAGAACGCCACCGTGGTCAGCACAATCAGCATGGCGCCGGCGGTCACCAGCGGCCAGTTGGCGGCGATGGTGCGCATCATCTGGCGGAAGGTCGGATGGGATTTTTGCGCCAGGTAAGCTTCCGTTTCCTGCAGCGATTTACGGATGTAGAACACCACCGGAATGATCGAGCAGCCGATAAAGAATGGAATCCGCCAGCCCCAGTCGGCAATGATCTCCCTGGGCAGGTTCTGGTTCAGTAGGTAACCCAGCGCGGCGGCGCAGATGACCGCCAGTTGCTGGCTGGCCGACTGCCAGCTGACATAAAATCCCTTGTTGCCGGGCGTGGCCATTTCGGACAGGTAGACTGACACGCCGCCCAGCTCGACCCCGGCCGAAAAGCCCTGCAGCAGGCGGCCGATCAGCACCAACAGCGGCGCCAGCAGGCCGATGGTGGCGTAGCCCGGCACGAACGCGATCAGCGCCGTGCCGCTGGCCATGATGGCCAGCGTCAGCACCAGGCCCTTGCGGCGGCCGATGCGGTCGATATAGCTGCCCAGCAGGATCGCTCCCAGCGGACGCATGAAGAAGCCGGCGCCGAAGGTTGCGAACGTCATCATCAGGGCCGCGTATTCGCTGGTGCTGGGGAAGAACGCGGCGGCGATGTAGGTTGCATAAAAGCCGAACAGGAAGAAATCGTACATTTCGATGAAGTTTCCGCTCGTCACGCGGATGACGGCGGACAGCCGGGAGTGGCTGCGCGCCGGCGCTGGCGCAGAGGCTGCAGGCGTCGGGCGCGCTGCCGTGGCAGGGGAGTGAAGGGACATGATGACCTCTAAAAGTGCGTGCCGGCGTGGCATGCCGGCGTGGCATGCCGGCGTGGTGAAATGGTTCAAGGTGCCGATGCGGCAGGCGCCAGGCCGGTCGCTTCGATCACGGGCGCATTGGCCGGTGCGGCGAGGAAGCCCAGCAGGGCACGGCCGGCTTCCTGGTTGGGGCTGGCGCGCACCAGGGCGCCGGAAAACTCGGTTGTCAGCTGCACTTCCTGCGGCAGCAGGCCGACGATGTCGATGCCTTGCACCGGTTTCAGCTCGCTGCGTTGCTGGCATCCGAAATCGGCTTCGCCGTGGGCGATGATCACGCCGACCGGGGTGGCCGGAATCTGCGCGGCGCGGCCTGCCATCTGCTGGCGGATGCCAAGCTTGTCCAGCAGCTGGCCGCGGATGTATTCGCCGCTGGCGCTGTCGGAGTAGGCCACGCGCCCGGCCTGCAGGAAGGCGCGGCGCAGGCCGTCGATGGTGCTGATATCGGGATGGACGGCGCCGTGCCGGACCGCGCAGGCGATCGGCGAGTACGCCAGCACGACCTTGCTGCCCGGCTCCAGCGCGCCAGCGGCCATCAGCTTGTCAAGGGCGTCGCCGACCATGATGACGACATCGATCGGTTCGCCGCGCGCCAGCCGCGCCGGAATCGCGTTTCTGGTCGCACCCATCGACGGTCCCCATTCGGCGACCAGGTGTTCGCCGCTGCTGGCCTGGTAACGGCCGGACAGGTCTTTGTAGGCTTGGGCGAAGCCGCCCGAGCTGACCACGCGCAGGTCGGCCGCTGGGGCCGCGCCGCCGGCCAGCGCGCAGGCCGCGAGCAGCGCCGCCAGGGCGGCGCGCTTTAATTGAAATGGTCGCATGGTGTCTCCTTGTGTCGTTAGAATTTGTGGACCAGTCCCAGCGTCAGGCCGGTGCCATGGCGCGCGTTGGCCAGCGACGCTGTCTGTCCCGCCGCGTCGCCGCGCCAGCTGGTGCGGTCGGCTTCGAGGTAGGCGGTGGTGCGCGGCGACAGCGTCTTTTCGAGGAACAGGAAGGCGCGGTCGAAGCCGTCGTCGCGCAAGCCGGTGGCGGTGCGCCGCGCGCTGTAGTAGGCGGCGGTCAGCAGCCAGCCGGGCGCCAGCGTACGGCTGAGACCGGCCGACAGCACGCGCTGGTGCACGCTTTTATTCTGGCCGGTATCGGCCTGGTTGCTGCCGATATTGGCTTTCAGCTGCCAGTCGTCGAACCTTAGCGCGGCCCCGAGCGACCAGGCGTCGAGCGGCAGGCCGTCGCGGCTGCGGAACTGCATCGACGCGCCCGACACCGCCCAGGCGGGGCGCTGGTATGCCAGCGCGACGCCGTGGCTGGACAGGTCGCCCGCATCGCCGGCCACTTCGCCGGCCGAATACGCCGCGCGCGCTTGCCAGTCACCGACCCTGGCGGTGTACTTGATGGTGTTGTCGAGGCGGTAAAAGTTGTCGGCATAGCCGCTGGGGCCGTACTGCGTGCCGAACGCGTGCGTGCCGAAGCTGGTGTTGCTCAGGCCAACGATGTTGATATTTGGATTGAAGCTGGCGAAGCGCTTGCCGAGCGGATCGACCGGGAACAGGGCGTCCGAGATCAGATTCGGCTGGCGTCCCAGTGCCAGCGTGCCATACGGCGACGCGAGGCCGATCCAGGCGTGGCGGTCGAACAGGCGGTCACTCTTGGCCTGCGCGCCGGTGTCCGCGCTGAGGCCGCCTTCAAAGCGGTAGATCGCTTTCCAGCCATCGCCAAGCGACTCCTGGCCGCGCAAGCCCCACAGGCTGGTGTTGTCGACGCCGCTGCTGACGGACGGCGTATAGCCCCCAGCCGGGGTGTTGCCCGCGCTGAGGCCGCTCAGCGAACGGATGCCGAGATCGATGTCGCCGTACAGGGCAAGGTTGGACTGCGCGAGGCAGGGGGCGCTGGCGATAAGCAACGCTGGCAGGACAGAAGGGTGGCGCACGGTGTCTCCAAAGAGGGGCCTTCTTGGCGAGGCTGATTTTGTTGTGTCGCCATGATCCGCCAGGACGAGTGATTTGATAATCGCAATTACTTCGCGTATTCTTGCGTTATGCGCATTAATTACGATATTCTCGATTTACAGGCGTTCGTCGCGGTGGCCGAACGCGCCAGTTTCCGCCAGGCCGCTGCGGACGTATTCCTGTCGCAGTCGGCACTGAGCCGGCGCATCGACAAGCTTGAGGAAAGCCTGGGCGTCAAGCTGTTCGAGCGCACCACCCGGCGCGTGCAGCTGACCAACGTCGGCGAGACTTTTCTGGTCAACGTCCGCACTGCGCTGGCGGGACTGGAAGACGCCGTGCTGGGGATCGCCGAACTGGCGGCGCACCGTACCGGGACGGTCACGCTGGCCTGCGTTCCGTCGGCGGTCTGGCATTTCCTGCCGGAGATTCTGAAGGAATTCAGCGCCCGCTATCCGCGCATCCGCGTGCGCATTCACGACGAGAGCGCCCAGGATGTGCTGAACCTGGTCCTGAACGGCGAGGCGGATTTCGGCATCAACTTCGCCGGCGCGGAAAATCCCGAGATCCACTTTGAGCCGATTCACGTCGAGAGCTACGTGCTGGCGATGCGGCGCGACCATCCGCTGGCGCAACGCGCGCAATTGAGCTGGAAAGAGACGGTGGACCTGCGCTACATTTCGGTGGCCAAGTCCAGCGGCAATCGCAGCGTCATCGACGCCGCGCTGGCGGGCATCGAGAAGCATCCCATCATCTTCTGCGAGGTCAACCATGTCTCGGGCGTGCTGGCCCTGGTCGAATCCGGGATTGGAGTGGCGGCGGTGCCGGGCCTGTCGGTGCTGCCGGGGCGACAGGATGGCTTGGTGGGCGTGCCGCTGGTTGACCCCGAAATCAAGCGCACGCTGGGCCTGATCACCAAGCGCGATCACAGCATGGCGCCAGCCGCGCGCACGCTGTTCGGCATGCTGACGGCCGCCCTGCCTGAATGTAGGGCGGGATCGCCGTCGCTGTAGCCGCGCCTGACCACCAAACGAAACAAGTGCTACAAATTGTGAAAGATGGTCGCCTCATGCCCAAGGCCCGTTAGGATGGCGGCACATGCTCGGATTCACTGAGTTTCGGAGATAGCCATGCTTCAATACTTGGTCCAGATAGACGCCCCCGATGGCGCAAGCCACAGCTTCACACTATCCAGAGAAGATATTGGGATACTGCGCAACGCTCCGGTCGGGCGCGCGGTCAGTCTCGAAAACTACATCGGCTACCTGACCGCCGATCGGCAACTGGCGTTGTCGCGGCGGCCTTCCCACGTCGAGACTGCGATCGTCAGCCATGCCGAGTTATGCAGAAAGCTTGACGAGTCCGGCAATCTGGCCGAGTAGGCCAGTGCGGCAACGGACTCGCCGCTGCCGGACTGTGCTCAGTGCTTCAATGCGCTTCGGCGATCCATTTCAAAGCGCTCAACGACGGCATGAACAGGTATTCGCCGCCGCGCAGCTGGTTGAAGGTGGTGATGCCATCGACACGCCGGCGCACTGGCGTTTCCGGGATGGTGAAGCTGCCCGGCGTCTCGTGCAGTCCCACCATCGGATCGCGTTCGGTGGCCAGGTCGATGAAGTTGCCGCGGTTGATCCATTCCTGCTGGAAGAATTCGATAGTGTCGTAGGCGCGCGCGCTGATGAAGATGAAGAAGATGCCGCGCTCGCCGTGGTCGTCGCTGGCGGTCAGCTCGGGCCGCCATTTCGGGCCGAAGGTCGATGAGCGGCGGATGATGCGGTGGATGTTGACGTCGGTCAGGATGGTCAGCTGGCTGTCGCGCGGATTCAGGCGGCGCATGTGCGCTGCGTGTGGGCACATCAGGCCGCGCGGATCTTTGGAAAAATCGAAATCGTTGTTGCGCTTTGGATCGGCGCCGAGTGCCGGGTCGTCCTGCTCAGGCGCCAGCGTCAACGGCGCGCCGCTGCGCCAGCGGCCGACCAGCTTGGCCGCCAGCAGGTCTTGCGCTTTTTCATCTTGCGCCTGACTGCGCACAAAGTCATTGAAGGCGCCCGCCTGGCTTTCATATTTGCGCAGCACCACGAACGAACCGTTGCGGCCCAGCTCGGGCGGCTCCGGCATTGCGACCGGCGCGCCGGTTTCGCTGTTTTCGCCCAGGATGAATTCGCCGGCGGCAATCGACCGCTCTTGGCCGGGCAGCGGCGCGACGCCGCTGCCGGCGATGGCCGGTTGCGAGATCGAGTCGCGGAAGCCGAACGGATTCTTGGCTTCTTCGTCGGCGCCAAACGCATGCTTACCCACCAGCGTGACGCCATGCGAACGATCCAGTTCGCCCATCGCTTTTTCGATTGCGATGTCCAGCGCCGCTTCGTCGCGGGCATAGATGGTGAGCGCGATATGGCACGTGCCCGGCTGGAATGCGTCGTCCCAATGTTCCGGGGCATTGCTGCCAACATCGCGCAATTGTTCGGCGCGTGCCGCCATGCCTTGCTGGAACGGCAGCGGGAAGCTGCTCAGCGAAGACTCGGGCACGCCGAGCGCCTTCAGGCCCTGAAAGCTCAGCGCCATGCCCATCCAGGCGTCGCGGTCGTCGGTCCAGCCGGCGGCCGACGGAATGTGCTCGGCCATGCGGCGGATCAGGTCACGGCCGCCGGCGGCGTCGTCGATGTGCAGCATCGCGTGGATGCCGACATAGGGTTCGGGCCGCGCGCGCAGGATCAGCGCCTGGATATCGTCCAGCGCCAGCGTCACGTGTTCGCGCACGAAGCGCGCTTTGAGATCGGTGAGGAAAGTCATCAGTAGTCCACTCCCTGCGGTTGCGCCAGCGCGGCGCTGAGCGTCTCAAGCGCCTTGCGCGTCGCTTCGTCCTGCGGCGGGTTTGCCGACATCTGGTCGAGGAAGGCCGTCAATGCCTTGTCCATGCGCTGGAAGCGGCGCGTATCCACCACCGTCACCTGCGGATTGGCGACGAACCAGCCGGCGGCGTCGATCTGGTGGCCGGCGATGAAGTCTTTCACGGCCGGGCTGTCGATGCCGGGCCAGCCTTCAATGTTGGCGAACAGCAGATCCATCAGCTCTGGAATTTTAGTGGCGAAGTCGTTGATGTAGCTGTCCCAGTCGCCGTCGTAGGTGGTGGCGAACAGGATACGCGTATCGTCATCGAAGAACACAAAGCGCATGTCGTGCAGCGTGGAGACGCGCTGCGCGCCGTCCATATTGCCGTTGGTCAGATCGAAGATGCGGCGCAGGCGTTCGGCGCCGCCCGGCTTGAGCGGCGCGATCGCTGTCAGTTCCGACACATTGCCGGACTGCTTGCCGACACGGCCGGCGGAATTGGCCGTGCCTTTCAGGTCGGGATTATGCTTGCGCACCAGCGCCTCCAGTGCGATCTTGGCGAGGTGCGGGGCGTCGTGGGCGACAGCGTCGATTTTGCGGCGGATCGCTTCCAGGCTGGTTTCGTCGGCCAGGCGCGGGTCGGGATTGTGGTCGGTCATGGTGGTCCTTTAGTCGGGAATGTCGGAAGATTGGGATGGCTCGACGCGCGGCTGCGCGTTCATGCTGTGGCGGAAGGCGGTCGAGCGTTCGTAGGCGGCGCGGCGGATGCGCATGATGCCGCCCAGCGGCTGGTGCGCCGTAACGCCGTTCCACGGATTGAACGACAGCACGTCGTCGCCGTAGACCTGGCGCGCCGGATGCGCAGTCGATTGCGGCGCGAAGCGCAAGGTGGCCAGCGGGCGGTGCGGCGAAAGCTCTTCCGGCCAGGCGATGGCGGCGTCTTCCACCGGCATGCGCGCCAGGTCCGTGCACAGTTGCGCGCTCAGCGTGTATTCGGCGCCGTGCTGGGCAAAGTGGTCGCTGATCACGTCCCGCAGGGTGGCGTAGCCGACGTCGTCCACCGGCTGGCCGGTCAGGCGGCGTACGGCGTCCGAAGCAGGTTGCAGCGCCAGCTTGGCGATATAGTCGCCGAAACGGATGGCCGCTTGTGTGTGGTAGGTCTCGCCCAGCGGATGATGGTTGTCGCGGGCCAGGCCGTCCAGCGTCGCGCCGGGCGTGCCACCCAGGCTTTCGAGCACCTGTTTGGCGCCGTGCGCCGTGCCCGCTACCAGCCGTTGGAAGGTGTCCGGCGCGTGGGAATTGGCTTCCAGCAGCGTCAGCATGCGCTTGTATTTGGGGATGGTGCCGAAGGCCAGCGCGGGGAAATTGACCATCAGGAAATCCTGATTGTTGCCGCCGATTTCAGGTGCCAGGCGCTCGCCGTCAACGCCGATAATCTTCAGCGCAAAACCGCGCGCCGCCGGGATTTTGTCGGAGTGAATATCGCTTGGCGCGGAGGACAGGCGGGCCACCACCTGGTAGGTGCCGGGGCGGGCGAAGACGCCCTGGCGCAGTTCCGCCGGCAGGTCGTCGTGGATTGTCAGTTCGCCCTTGAGCAGGCCGTTCGACTTGGCATGCGCGTCGCGAATGGCGTGGCGGTGGCGTTCGAAGGCGCAGCGCGATTGCGTCGCCATTTGTTCAACGATTTCGGTGATCAGGGCGCTTTCTTCGGCGTCAATCACTTCGATGTCCGGGGTGTAGGGCAGGGGAGTCAAAATATTCCTTTGAAGACAAATAAAAGAACGATGGTGCTTTTTTGTTTTAATAAATTACCATTCTTTTGTTTTTGCCAGCGGACGATTGCCGTGTTCGTGTGCGGTCGCACAATGTCTGTAGGGCATTTATGCGATAGTTCGCCATGGATATTAAAATGACACCCCGTTCGGATGCGCAACAGGCGTCCGTTGTTCGGCAGGGCCTTGAGTGGTCCCGGACCTATGGCCAGCGTAGCGCCGCCGCTTTTCTGTTGTTCCGCAAGGTGCCACGCGCCGTGGTCGAGCGAATTCTGGCCGATGCGTGTCGCAAGGAAGACCTGACGCCATGACCTTGGCGTGGGACAGCGAAACACTGGAAGATGCGCGCAGCTTCAACCGCAAACTGCATTGGGCGCCGCGCTTCAAAATCAACAACCGTGTGATTCCGATGTTAATCCAGTCGCTGCTGCGGCTGTCGCAGTTTGGCGCTGATGGCAAACTTGCGCGAGAAGGTATTAGTGTAACGCGTTACGCAGCGCATACGGACGGATTGCGCGTACCCGTACGCATTTTGCGCGGCGCATCGCCGGCGCGCGGCGTGCTGCTAGATTTTCACGGTGGCGGCTGGGCCATCGGCAATGCGGCAATGAACGATCAGCTCAACGCCGGCCTGATCAACGCTTGCCAAGTCGCGGTGGTATCGGTGGATTACCGGCTCGCGCCGGCTGCGCCGCTGGTCGCCATCATGGACGACTGTCTGACTGCGGCACGCTGGCTGCTGGACGGCGGACTTCCCGAATTCGACGGCTTGCCGGTCTACATCCTCGGCGAGTCCGCAGGCGGCCATCTGGCGGCGGCGACGCTGTTGCGGCTCAAGCGCTGGCCTGATTTGCTGCGCCGCATCGACGGCGCAATTCTGTACTACGGCGTCTACGATTTGGCGGGTACGCCCAGCGTGCGCCAGGCCGGTGCCGACACGCTGGTGCTGCACGGCCCCAGCATGCTCGATTCGCTGCGTCTGCTCACGCCCGGTCTGACCGATGAACAGCGTCGGAAAGCGCCGCTATCGCCGCTGTATGGCGACTTGTCTGGTATGCCGCCGGTGCTGATGTTCGCCGGCGAGCGCGATCCTTTGCGCGACGACACCACGCTGATGGCCGAACGCTGGCGCGCCGTGGCTGTGGTGGAATGTCATCTGCTGCCGGAAGCGCCGCACGGCTTTATCCGCTTCCCAACCCGCATGGCCGCGCAAGTGCGGCAACGGGTGTACGAGTGGATACGCGAACGGCGCTTACTTCCCCAGTAGCCGTAGCGATTCTTCCCAGTTGCCTTGCCAGGCATACAGGAATTCGTGCGTTTTGAAGGCGCGTTTCAGCGGCCCGATGGGCGTGCGATACACATCATGCAGGCCGAGCGCCAGCGTGACGGGATTCCAGACCGCGTTGCGCTTGGATTTCTTGGCGCTGGCTTTCACCCGCGCGCCATCATCGCCGAAGATGCCGATCGCGTCATCCAGCGAGCGGTCCAGGTCCAGCCGCACCATGGCCGCAAACGCCAGCAGCACCTCTTGCTTGCTGATGCCGGCCTGCGATTCTTGCGACTCCGGCGGCTTGGGCGGTGGCGCCAACGCCGCTTGCGCATCCTGCTTCAGCTTGGTGGCCAGCCGTTCAAGATCCCGTTTCTGGAAACGCAATTGGTCGAGCGGGCGGCGGAAGCCCGGTTCAGGCAATCGCGCCGGCAGCTTGTAGGCGTCCTTGGTGAAGGTGATCAGCACGTCTTCGCTGCCGGCTGCCAGCCGCGCAATGTCGTCCTGGAAGAAGATCGGCGCGGCGTAACCGCCGTTGGCGTCGCCGAACAGCTCGGGATAGGCGGCATCGTAATCCAGCCATACTACCGGCGTCAGTTCGTGCTCAAGCAGGCGGGCCAAGGTCCATGGTTCGCCGGTTTGATGCGCCAGCCAGGCGCAGGCTTCTTCCGTGTTGGCCCTGAAAGGTAAGTCGATATTATTCATGGCCGGTATGATACACCTAGCTGCTGGCCTCGACGGTCACGCGGGCCAGGGCGAAGGCTTGCCGCAGCACCGCCAGGTCGCCGATGTGATTCGCCAACAGCAGCACCATTTGCGCGTCCAGCATCTTGCTTTGCGCTTCGGTCAGGTCGTGGTGCGACTCGGTGAGCATGTCGTAGAAGTCGTCGTAATCATCCAGATTCTGCTTCAGGTTGAGGGCGTTCATGGGCGCACCTCCGCCATGGAGCACAGCGAGCGGATCGCCAGCGCGACGATGACCAGCGACAGCAGTATCAGCAACGTTACCGCCAGCACTTCCAGTCCCAGCCCGCCGACAGCGCCGGCATAGTTCAGTGCCGAGCTGCTCAGGGCCGCCATGGGAAAGCCGATCGCCCACCATGACAGAGAAAACGGCGGCGGCTTGCGCACCAGCCGCCAGCCTATGATCACAAACAGGAACAGGCCAAAGTAAAACAGCAGCGCGGCAAAACGGTCCACCGTCTGCATCAGGTTGACGTAAGCAATGAAGCCGACCGCGAACGGCGCCATCAGGATCATCTTCGACGGCCGCATGGCGTCGGCCATCGGCGCCTGATGCACCAGGCGCGAGAAGATCAGCACGAAGAACACCAAGGCGCTGACGCCGCCGATGGCCGCCGCCAGCAAGTTGATTTCGCGTGCCCAGGGACCGGGCAGGTTGCCGCCGGTGACCACGATATCGAGACTGCCCACGCCGGCAATCAGCCAGGCCGGCGCCACGCTGGCCGGAGCGGCGTTGCCGTTCAACAGGCGGCCGATCATGACCGCGCTCAGCGCCAGCGTGACAGCGACGCCCAGGCTCCACATCAGCCACTGCGCGGCGCTGCTGTAACTGGCGACCACGCTGGACAGCAGCAAGATGCTGATGCCGATGGTGCCAAAGAAGCTGCCAATTACCGGGTGATCGAATTCCTGCCGCACGGCCGCCGTGTGCCGTATCAGTTTATGCAGATAGCCAATCGCCAGCACGGCAAACAGCAGCAGGGCGACGATGCCGATGCTGTCGGAGATGGCGATGCCAACGCCGTAGCGCTTGCTGGCCAGACGCCACGCCAGCGCCAGCCCGGCCACGCTCATGACCGAACCGAACAGGTTGACCGGCAGGTTGCGCGTGGACGGCAGCGTCGCCGTGGTAAAAGTTTCGTGGGCAGATTCCATGATGGTCCCCGTGATTGAGTGGATGCGGGAATTCTGCCCCAGCAAACGGGCGAGTGGGACAGGCTGTCCCCAAACGCGTGCTGGCTGTCCCAAAAGACGTCAAGCGTCCGTCGCAGCGGAGCGGAAGCGCTCGCGATAGGCCTTGGGCGTGATATCCAGCTGGCGCGAAAAGATCAGCCGCATCTTCTCGGCGGTATTAAAGCCGCAGCGGAAGGCGACGGTCTTCAGCGGCACGTCGGTCTCCTCGAGCAGCTTGCGGGCGAAGTCGATCCGCACCTGGTCGACAAATACCGACGGTGTAACGTGGGCGTGCCTGGCGAACGCGCGCGAGAAGGTGCGGCGGCTGACGCCGACCGCATCGGCGATCTCTTCGATGCCGAGCGGCTCGGCGATGTGGTCGGTGACGTATTTCAGCACCCGCGCTACCAGCGAGTCCTGGTCCGGGCCGACCGCCAGGTAGGGGCTGTACTGCGATTGGCCGCCGTCGCGCCGGATGTACACGATCAGCCGCTTTGCTACCTTGAGCGCCAGTTCTTGACCCCAATCCTCGGCCACCAGCGCAAGACACAAATCGATACCGGCGCTGACGCCGCCGCAGGTGAACAGATTGCCGTCGCGGACGAAAATCTTGTCGGGCCTAACGATGGAGGAGGGGAACTGCGCCACCAGCCGTTCGGCGTGATCCCAATGCGTGGTGATTTCGCGGCCGTCCAGCAGGCGCGCGCGACCCAGCAAGAACACGCCGTTGCAGATGGCGCCGAAGCGCTTGGCGCGGCGCGCATGCAGGTTGAGCCAGTCGGCCAACGGCGCCGACGGGCGGTAGTCCTGATAGCGCGGCCCGCCGGCCACCAGCAACAGGTCGCTGTCCGCGTGAAAATTCAGGTAGTCGCAATGCACTTTAAAATCCATGCCGCTGGAGCTGGTCACGCCGTCCGGCCGCTCGCCGACCAGCGTGGTTTGGTAGTGATCCTTTTTTGGCAAAAAGCGGTTTGCTTCGGCAAATACATCCAGCGGCGCCGCCACATCCAGCGCTTGCACCCCGTCCAGCATGACCAGCGTAACCTTCATTGAAATCTCATCTTATGTGCGCAGGCGAACATTATCTAAGCATTTCGATCCGGAAAGTCAATGGACTTCCGTAAGGGTTTCACGTATAATTGATGCGTTTTTACAACACTCATGGGCCCAAGCGCCCTCCCCAGCGTGGCTGAAAGTCCTGAGCCCCAGCTTCTTTTGGCACGCATTTGACATTCCGGCATACCGGCTCCGCTCCGGTCACCCTTGTCCTTTATCCCGCTGATTCCCATCGCAGGCTTACGGCCAGCGAGGTTTCATTCCATTCGCCAAAACGAAGGAGAACCACATCGTGGCTAAACAAATCATTATTGACCAGGTCTTTAAAGTATTCGGCGACCAGCCGGAACAGGCACTGGCGCTGGTCCGCAAAGGCGCCAGCAAACAAGACATTCTGGCCCAGACAGAATGCACCATCGGCGTGTTCGACGCCACCTTTACCATTGAAGCCGGCGAGATCTTCGTCATCATGGGCCTGTCCGGTTCGGGCAAGTCGACCCTGGTGCGCATGCTCAACCGTCTGATCGAGCCGACCGCCGGCCGCATCCTGATCGACGGCAACGACATCAACACGCTGCCGGACGCGCAGCTGCGCGCCTTGCGCCGCAAGGACATCAGCATGGTGTTCCAGTCGTTCGCGCTGCTGCCGCAAATTACCGTGCTCGACAACACCGCCTTCGGCATGGAGCTGGCCGGCATGCCGAAAGCCGAGCGCCACGCGCTGGCGCGGCAGGCGCTGGAGCAGGTTGGCCTGGCCGGCTATGCCGGCAGCTATCCCGATGAATTATCTGGCGGCATGCAGCAACGCGTGGGCCTGGCGCGCGCGCTGGCGTGCGATCCATCGATTCTGCTGATGGATGAGGCTTTCTCCGCGCTGGACCCGATCATGCGCACCGAGATGCAATCGGAACTGCTGCGCCTGCAACAGATCAAACGCCGCACCATCGTCTTCATTTCGCACGACCTTGATGAAGCAATGCGCATCGGCGACCGTGTCGCCATCATGAAGGACGGTCACGTGGTGCAAGTGGGCACGCCGGAAGAAATCCTGCGCAAGCCGGCCAACGATTACGTGCGCAGCTTTGTGCGTGGAGTCGATGCCGCCGCTGTCTTCAAGGCCAGCGACATTGCCCGCAAGAGCCAGATCGTGGTGTCGGAGTCGCCAACGCGCGGTGCGCGGGCGGCCTTGTCGATGCTGGAAGAGCAGGACCGCAGCTACGCCTATGTGGTCGATCCCAAGCGTAAATTCCTCGGCCTGGTGTCGGCCGATTCGCTGCGCGATGCGCTCGATGGCCATACCGGTCCGCTGGGCCTGGCCCATGCGTATCTGCCGGAAGTGCAGTCGATCAATGCCAACGATCCCGTCGCCGGCCTGTTCGGCCAGGTGGCGCAGTTGCCTTACGCCGTTCCGGTGGTGGCCGATGATGGCAGCTTCCACGGCGCCATCAGCAGGACCACCTTGCTGAAATTCCTCGACCGCGATACGCCCGCCATTGCCGAGCCACAAACACAGAAAGGACTCGCATGAATTCAAGCACCGTTAACGCTGTAGAACCTGTTGTGGAACACGCCGCTCAGGTCAACCCATGGCTACCGACCCCACCGGCTGACACTGCCTGGCTCGACGCCGCCAAACCGGCCGTCGCCCCCGAGCACGCCGGCGGCTTGCACCTGACACAAATTTTTGACGGCGCGCTGCCGCTGGAATCCTGGATCAATCAAGGCCTGGGCTGGGTCGTGGCGCATTGCCGTCCCTTCTTCCAGACCGTGCGGGCACCGATCGACGCGACGCTGAACGGCGTCGGCGCCTTGCTGCTGGCGGCGCCGTCGCTGGTGGTGATCGCCATTATCGGCTTGCTGGCCTGGCAGTTCACCAGCCGCGCGCTGGCGGTCGGTACTGTGCTGGCGCTGCTGGTGGTGTCCATGCTGGGCGTGTGGCCGGAAGCCATGATCACCTTGTCGCTGGTGCTGACCTCGCTAGCGTTCTGTTTGCTGATCGGCCTGCCGCTAGGGATCTTTCTGGCCAGCAGCGACCGCGCGCAGAATATCCTGCGGCCGCTCTTGGACGCCATGCAGACCACGCCGGCCTTTGTGTACCTGGTGCCGGTGGTCATGTTGTTTGGCATCGGCAATGCGCCGGGCGTGATCGTGACCATCATCTTTGCGCTGGCGCCGCTGGTGCGTCTGACCAGTCTTGGCATACGCCAGGTGCGTCCCGACCTGATCGAAGCGGCGCGCGCCTACGGTGCGTCGCCGTGGCAGCTGCTGACCCACGTGCAGTTTCCGTTGGCGATGCCGTCGATTATGGCCGGCATCAACCAGTCGCTGATGCTGTCGCTGTCGATGGTGGTGATCGCTTCCATGATCGCGGTAGGCGGCCTGGGCCAGATGGTGTTGCGCGGTATCGGCCGGCTGGACATGGGCCTGGCCACCGTCGGCGGACTGGGCATCGTGCTGCTGGCCATTACGCTCGACCGGCTGACGCAAGCAATGGGGCAACCGCGCCGCGGCGTGCGTCACTGGTATCAGACCGGCCCGGCCGGCCTGATCCTGCGCCTGGTGCGCAACGGCCCGGTACGTGGCCAGTTCCAATGGCTGTCGATGCTGGCGCTGTGCGTGCTGGTGCTGACCACCAGCCTGGCCATGGCGCAAACGCCGGACGACAGCCTGCCTGGCAAGGGCATCAAGGTGCAAGCGCTGCAAAGCGCGATCGCCGAAGAAACCTTCCAGACCATGCTGGTCGACCGCGCGCTGGAAAAACTGGGCTACGAGCCACAGGCGATCAAGGAAGTCGACTATCCGGCCGCGCATATCGCCATCGCCAATGGCGACGCCACCTTCCTTGCGGTGCACTGGGACCCTTTGCATCAGGACTATTACAACAACGCCGGCGGCGACGCCAAGCTGTTGCGCACCGGTCAGTATGCCGGTCCGGCCGCGCAAGGCTATATGATAGACAAAGCCACGGCCGACAAGTACAACATCACCAATATCGAGCAGTTGCGCGATCCGGGCCTGGCCAAGCTGTTCGACCACGACGGCGACGGCAAGGCCGACCTGACCGGCTGCAATCCCGGCTGGGGCTGCGAGGCGATGATCGAAAACCATCTGGACGCCTACCAGTTGCGCGCCACGGTCAAGCACGTGCAGGGCAGCTACGCCGCGCTGATGGCCGACACCATCGGCCGCCACCAGCGTGGCGAACCGATCCTGTACTACACGTGGACGCCATACTGGGTAAGCGGGGTGCTGGTGCCGGGCAAGGACGTGGTCTGGCTGCAAGCGCCGTTCTCGTCCAATCCGCAGCACACCAGCACGCGGATGGATGACGGCAGCGACTATGGTTTCGCCGTCAACACCACGCGCATCGTTGTCAACCGCGCATGGGCCGAGCAGAATCCGGCGGCCATCAAGCTGTTTGAAGTGATGCGACTGCCGATTGCCGACATCAATGCGCAAAACCAGCGCATGCGCGACGGCGAAAACTCGCAGGCCGATATCGCCCGCCATACCGATGGCTGGATCAAATTCCACCAGCAGCTATTCGATAGCTGGATCGGGCAGGCGCTGCAGCGCTAAAATCAAGCGCCTGGATCAAGTAGCGGCGTAACTATTGCCTATTAAACATTTCACTCCTGTATGATTTGATCATCTTGTGAGTGAAAGGTTGTCCATGCTGTCCAAGCTGTCCGCCATGTTCCGCTACTTCAATAGCGCTGTGCCGTTTCGTCTGGTGCCGGCGCTGATTGCCACCGCCGTCCTGTTTGTGCTGCTGGCGCTGCCTTGTCCCGCCGGCCTCGATCCCAAGGCCTGGGCGCTGGTGGCGATTTTCCTCACCACGATTGTGGCCATCATCCTCAAGGTCATGCCGATTGGCGTGATGGCGCTGATGGCGATCGTTATCGTCGCGCTGTCGCAAGTCACCTCCAACTCATCCAAGGGCGCAATTACCGATGCGCTGAGCAGCTTCGCCAGCCCGCTGATCTGGCTGATCGTGGTCGCCGTGTTGATCTCGCGCGGCCTCAAGAAAACCGGGCTCGGCAGCCGCATCGGCCTGATCTTCATCGCCATGCTGGGCAAGCGCACCATCGGCATCGGTTACGGCCTGACGGTGTGCGAACTGGTGCTCGCGCCGTTCACGCCGAGTAATACCGCGCGCGGCGGCGGCATCGTCCACCCGATCATGAAATCGATCGCCAATGCCTTCGATTCCGATCCCGCCAAGGGGACGGAAGGCAAGGTCGGCACCTATCTGGCGCTGGTCAATTACCACGCCAATCCGATTACCTCCGCCATGTTCCTCACCGCCACCGCGCCGAATCCGCTGGTGGTGGACTTCGTCGCCAAGGCCAGCAACCAGAGCTTTCACCTGAGCTGGACCACCTGGGCCCTGTGCATGCTGCTGCCGGGGCTGGTCTGCCTGCTGCTGATGCCGCTGGTGATTTATCTGCTGTCGCCGCCGCAACTGAAAGCGACGCCGGACGCGGTGCAATACGCGCGCGGCGAACTCGATCGCATGGGGCCGCTGGCGCCGAAAGAGAAAGTCATGCTCGGCACCTTCGGCCTGCTGTTGGTGCTGTGGGCCAATGTGCCGGCCATGATCTTCGGCCCGGCGTGGACGCTGGACCCGACCGTGGTCGCCTTCCTTGGACTGTTTGTGCTGATTATCACTGGCACGCTGGACTGGGACGATGTGCTGTCCGAGAAAAGCGCCTGGGATACGCTGATCTGGTTCGGTGCGCTGGTCATGCTGGCCGAGCAGTTGAACAAGCTGGGCGTGATCGGCTGGGCCGCGCTGGCGATGAAGGATGCCATCGTCGCCAGCGGCATGGGCTGGTTCCCGGTCGCTACCGTGCTGCTGCTCGCCTTCGTCTTCTCGCACTACCTGTTTGCCAGCACCACCGCCCACATCAGCGCCATGCTGTTCGCCTTCCTGTCAGTCGGCGCGCAGCTGCTGCCGCCGCAATACCTGGTGCCGTTCCTGCTGCTGATGACGGCCGGCTCGGCCATCATGATGACGCTGACGCATTACGCCACCGGCACCTCGCCGATTATCTTCGGCAGCGGCTACGTCACCATGGGTAACTGGTGGCGCGTCGGCTTTGTCATGTGCGTGCTGGAATTGCTGGTGTTTGCCGTGGTCGGCGGTGCCTGGTGGAAACTGCTGGGTTACTGGTAAACCGATGAAAAAAATCCATATCACCTTGCCGCTGGCGCTGATCGTGCTGGCGGTCTGGCTGGGCTTGACGCTAGGCTTGGTTCGGCTGCAAGCCGGCGGCATCGGCCTGTCCTGGCTGCTAGCGGCGCTGTTTGCCTTGCTGGTTTCGCTGGCCGGCAATGAACGGCGCACTAGCGGCCTGCATGCGCCGTCTCCGTCACGTTCGTGGTGGCTGGTTTCGCCGCCATTGCTGTATTCGATGCTGATGCTGCTGGTGGCGTGGGCCGGCGGCTGGCCGGCGCCCAAGGCCTTGCTACTGGTGGCCGGCAATGCGGCGCTGGTGGCGCTGTCGGAAGAATTGATGTTCCGCGCCATCCTGCTGCAAGGCTTGCTTGACCGTTATGCCATCTGGCCTGCTGTGCTGCTGTCGTCGGCGCTGTTCGGCGTGGTGCATACGGCCAATGGCCTGGCGACGGGCGACCTGGGCGGCGCGTTGTGGCAGGCCACGGCGGCCTTCCTGCAAGGGATCGTATATGCGGCGATACGCCTGCGCACCCGTTCAGTGTGGCCGATGATGGTGGTGCACGGCGTGTGGGATTTTGCGCTGGTGTCGTCGATACAGGGCGCCACGGCAGGCGACGAGGCGTCGATATTGCCCTACGCGGCGCTGCTGGCCGTGCTGCCGCTGTGCCTGTACGGCGTGTACCTGCTGCGCGGCAGCCAGCGCGCGCTACTTCGCCAGGATGCCTACCAGTTGAACCAGTAAAATCTTCAGCACCGTCATCGACGGGAAGATCATGGCGTAGCCGACGTCCGGCCGGTCGGTGGGGGCGATGCGGTTGGCGAACGCCAGGATGGCTGGATTGCCGGTGGCGCCGGCCACAATCCCGGCCACGCTGTCGAACGGCAGGCGGAATACCGCCAGCGCCACCAGCATGGTGACGATCACCATCACCGAAACGATGGCGCTGCCCAGCAGCAGATACAGCATGCCGCTTTCCGCAAAGGTGGCGGCAAAAGTGGCGCCGGACGAAATGCCGACCACCGCCAGAAACAAGGTCAGGCCGAAGTTGCGCAATACCAGATTGGCCGAGATCGGCATCGCCCACTGGAACATGCCGGTGCGGCGTTGGCGGCCCAGCAGTAGCGCCACCAGCAACAGGCCGGCGAATCCCAGCGACAAATGGCCCAGCAGCGGCAGCGGCCAGTGGATGGCGCCAAATGCAAGCCCCAGCGTGACGCCGACGCCAATGCTGAGGTAGCTGATTTCGCCAGTGCCGCGCACCGAATCGCCAAACAGCTTGCGCAGCGCCGGGAAGCTGGCGCGCGGCGCAAGCACGCCGATGCGGTCGCCGAACTCCAGCGTGCGCTGCGGCGTCAGCTGCAGGTCGGCGTCGGCGCGCCGCAGGTGCAGGATGCGTGCCTGCAATTCCTTGGGAATGTGTAATTGTCCCAGTTGTAGTCCGGCGACGGCGGGGCTGGAAATGAAGAAGCGTTCGTAGTCGAGATCCTTGCGGTCATGCACCATGCGGCCGGGATGCGCCGGGCCGAAGCGCGTCGCCACATCATGCAGCAGCGCGCTGTCGTTGCCGGCCACCAGCAGCACGTCGTCGCGCTCCAGGCACATGCTGTCTTCCGCCACCAGGTTGTGATGGCCGCGCCGGATGGCGACGATGGAAATCCCGGGCGGCAAGCTGCGCGCCGCGGCGGCCAGCGTCATGCCGATCACGTAAAACTCGGTGACTTCGATTTCCTCCACGTGCAAGGCGGCCGGCGTGACGGTGGACAGGCGCGGCTTGCGCCACGCGTTGTACAGACCCAGCAGCAGGATCGGCACCGCCACGCCGATTGGGTAGGCCATCGAATAGCCAGTGGCCGGCGCCGTGCCGAACACCGCTAGCGCCGCTTGCAGCGCGGCCGTGCTGGTGCCGGCGCCGGCGAAAGCGCCGAGCGCATGCGGCAGATCGATGCCGGGCAGCCAGTGCGCCGCCGCCAGCGTCAGCCCCAGCGCCGCGCCGACCGCGATCAGCGCCGCCAGGTTGGCTTTCATGCCTTCGGCCGTGGTCAGGCCGCGAAAGAACTGCGCACCGTAGGCGATGCCGACCCCGTACAGGAACAGCAGCAGCCCCAGGTTGCCAATCAGGCCGGGCAGCATCAGTTTGGGCGACGCCGCGCCGACCGCCAGGCCGACAAACAGCACCGCGCCCGATCCCAGCGACAAGCCTTTGACGCTCACCGCACCCAGCAAGTAACCGATGGCGATGGTGAGGAAGAGGGCCAGCAGTGGCTGGCTGGCGAGGAATGCGCTGATTTCAGTCATGTGGCCAATGCTTTCGTCTACAATATTATTAAGATTTTAATTGAATATTGGGAAAGGCCGGGAAAATGAAAACAGCAGTGTTCAGTGCACGCCGATATGACAAGACCATGCTGGCGCGGGCCAACGTCGCCGCCGCTCATGAATTGCGTTTCCTGGAAGACCGCCTGACCGCCGCCAGCGCGCCGCTGGCCGCCGGCTGCGAGGCTGTCTGCGTGTTCGTCAACGACAACGTCGACGCCGATGTTCTGGCGATTCTGTCGCAGCTAGGTGTGCGGCTGGTGGCGACGCGCTCCACCGGCTACAACCAGATCGACGCCGCCGCCGCCGAACGTCTCGGCATTGCCGTGGTGCGGGTGACCGACTACTCGCCTTACTCGGTGGCCGAGTTTGCCGTCGGCCTGCTGCTGGCGGTCAACCGCAAGATCGCCCGCGCCAGCTGGCGCACGCGTGAAGGCAACTTCGACCTCGACGGCCTGATGGGTTTCGACCTGCATGGCAAGACCGTGGGCGTGATCGGCACCGGCAAGATCGGCACCATCTTTGCGCGCATCCTGAGCGGCTTCGGCTGCACTTTGTTGGGTCATGACCGTTATCCGTCGGCGGCGTTCGAGGCGCTGGGTGGCCGCTACGTGTCGGTGGATGAGCTGCTGGCCGGCAGCGACGTGGTCTCGCTGCATTGCCCGCTGACCGAAGAGACGCGCCATATCGTCAACGCCGCATCGCTGGCGCGCGCCAAGCGCGGCAGCATCCTGGTCAACACCAGCCGGGGCGGGCTGGTCGATACCGAGGCTGCCACCGAGGCGCTGAAGACTGGCCAGTTGGGCGGGCTGGCGATCGACGTCTACGAACAGGAAGCCAATCTGTTCTTCCAAGACCTGTCGTCGACCATTATTTGCGACGACGTGATCCAGCGGCTGGTGTCGTTCCCGAATGTGATCGTGACCGGCCACCAGGCGTTTTTCACGGAAGAGGCGATTGGCCAGATTATGCAGACCACCATCGACAGCATCAGCGCGTTCGAGCGCGGCGAGGAGCTGGTCAACCGCATTCCCAAGTCGTAACGGCTACAGGTCGACCTTCATGGTCAGCTTGACAGTGCGCGGCGCATCGGCGGCCAGACGGCGGCCGGCCGCTGCCCAGTACTACTTGTCGCCCAGATTCTCGACGTGATATCGAAATCCCAGGTCGGCCTTCAGCAGCAGGCGGTTGTTGACGTGCCAGTCCAGCGCCGCCGAGGCGAGCTGGCGGTTGCCGTTGCCGACGTGGTCGAGGAAGGTGCCGAGCGCGCCGCCGGCGGCGTTGCTGCGCACGCCGAATTTGTTCTGCTCGCCGAAGCGGCGGCCGACGTCGACGTTGGCGACCGCCGTGCCCTGGTCATCCAGCGTCAGGCCGGCGCTGGTGACCGGCGTATGGCCGGCGCGCTTGGTGACGAAGTTGACCACGCCGGCCGGCGAGGTGAAGCCGTAGTACAGCGCCGAGGCGCCTTTCAGCGCTTCGGCACGTTCCTTGTTCTCCATCGGCACCGAGCCGTTCAGGCGGTAATTGATGCGGTTTTGCACGGCGATGCCGCGAATCACCAGCTGGTCCCAGGTGTCGCCGCCGTTTTGCTGGCGGGTGACGCCGGCAGTGTTGCGTACCGCGTCGTACAGGCCGCCGGCCGCCTGCAGCTCATTCCCAAGTGTGGTTGCTACGTAGAGCACTATGAAAATTTCTCAATCTTTGCTATCGTCGCAACAATATCTTCAAGCAAGCATCGGACCGGACGGTCTGGTCTGCCCTTTACACTGCGCCTGGAATTTAATGATCTGCAACTATGTAGGCCGCTCCCTGGCGGCCATCTGCATGGCGGTGAGCCTGCATGCGCTAGCCGCCGACAACGACACCGAGCTGCTGGACTATAGCCGCACTCAGTGGACCGGCGCCGAAGGCGCGCCGTCCGGCATCGGCAGCATGGCGCAAACCCGCGACGGCTGGCTGTGGCTAGGTACGGCGGATGGCTTGTACCGGTTTGACGGCGTACGCTTCGAGCGCTATCAATTGCCGCCGCAGCAAGGCCTGAACCGCGACCGCATCAACCTGGTGCGTGCCGCGCCTAATGGCGATCTGTATATCACCTACCACGCGGAAGGCATGTCGGTGCTGCATCCCGACGGCAGGGTGGAGACGGTCAATGCGCCGCTACCGATCCGCAACAGCGTCGGCGAGATCGCCATCGACAGCGATGGCAGCATGTGGGTCGTGGCCGGGAATATCCAGCATTTTAAAGACGGCAAGTGGCAGGTGGTCGACGACGGCGAGGAATGGCGGACTTCGCGTGGCATCAGCATGCTGCTCGACACGCAGGGCGGGCTCTGGGCCGGCAGTGATCACGCCGCCTGGCGGCTGGACCGCAAGACTGGCCGCTTTGCCAAGATGACTGACGGCGGCGGCCAATTGCTGATCGCGCCCGACGGCGCCGTGTGGCAGGTGCGTGGCGCCGACGACGTGCGGCTGCTGTCGGCGCCGACCGGCTCGCGTCCCGACCCTTACCCGTACAGCGAGAGCACCTTCGGCGGCATGTTCGATCGCGAAGGCACGCTGTGGCTGCTGAATTGCCCGGCCCTGGCGTGTCGGGTGCGACCTCATGGCAATGGCAAAGTCGAACGCGTCGGTGATGTGCATCGCCTGTCGGGCCGGGAAACGCAAACCATTCTGGAGGACCGCGAAGGTAATATCTGGATCGCCACCGAAAACGGCATTGACCGGTTTCGCCGCAATCGCCTGCGGCAAAGCGGCTTGCCGGGCGCCGGCGTCAAATTCAGTCTCGCCACGGATGGCCGCGGCAAGATATGGGCGGCCGATATCGTCAGCGGCAGCCTGTGGCGGCTCGGTGTCGGGGCCGCGCCGCAGCTGGCCCAGCCGGCGCCGGTCACGCTGGTGGCCAATGGCCGCAAGGGCGCCGTGCTGGTTGGCGGCAAGCGCAGCATCGAAGTGTGGCGCGCCGACGGCAAGCAAGTGATTCCGCTGCCGCCGGGCGCCGACGGCCGGCCGCGCGATTACCACATGCTGGGCATCCTGGACGACGGCAAAGTGCTGTGGACCGCGACGCTGGAAACCGGCCTGATCGGCTGGCGCGACGGGCAGTGGCTGCCAGCCTCGGCGTTCAACCTGCCGGCCAAGATTTTCCAGTCCGGCCCGGCGGGAGAGGGCCAACTGTGGCTGGCCACCGGTGACGGTACGCTGGTGTTCTACGACAACGACAAGCTGGCCACCTATGACATCCACGCGCTTGGCATGGCCGCCAGCGTGTTCCTCAGCGGCGAGCCATTGCTGAGCGGCACCGGCGGCTCCGGCATCTTCAAGAACGGCAAGCTGACCATGCTGACCGCCGCCAACCCGGATGTGCTGCGCAATGTCTCCGGCCTGGCCAAGACCGCCGACGGCGATCGCTGGCTCAATGGCTCGGCCGGGCTTCTGCACGTTCGCGCCGCCGACTGGCAGCGCGTCCTTGACGATCCGACGCAGCCGGTACGCTACGAATTGCTGGGCGCGCTGGATGGCTATGCGGGCCGGGCGGTCATCGAAACCCGCTGGCCGAGTCTGATGAGCCCCGACGGCCGCCATTTATGGCTGCTGGGAACCGGCGGCGTCATGCAGGTCGATACCGCGCTGTTGCGGCCCAACTATGCCGTGCCTTTGCCGGTGCTGGTGGCGGTGGCGGCGGACGACAAAATCTACCCGGCGTCGCGCGCCGTGCTGCTGCCGGCCGGCAGTGAACGTTTTCGGATCGACTACACGGCGCCGCTGTTGCGCGCGCCGGAAGCAGCCCGCTTCGAGTATTGGCTCGAGGGGGTGGACCCGCACTGGCAACAGGCCGGCGCACGCCGTTCGGCGTTCTACACCAACGTCGGGGCGGGCGAGTATGTATTCCATCTGCGCGTCCTCAACGAAGACGGCGTCGCCAGCACGCAGGACGTCGCCATGCGGGTGGTGGTGGCGCCGACGCTGACCCAAAGCCTGTGGTTCCGCATCGCCTGCGGCGTGGCGCTAGCCGGCCTGCTGTACTTGCTGTATCGGTCCCGCGTGCGCTATCTGACCCGACAGCTGGCGGCGCGTCTGGAAGCCAGGACCGCCGAGCGCGAGCGCATCGCCGTCGAGCTGCACGACACGGTGCTGCAGTCGATGCACGGCGTGATCCTATCGGCCGAGAACGCCGCTGACCAGATGACCGGCCAGCCGGAAGCGCGCGACCGCATGGTCAAGGTGATCCAGAACGCCAACGACGCCATCATGGAAGGACGCGACCGGGTCCAAAGCCTGCGCCATGGCAGCGAGGACGAGCTGGTTGACATGTTCGACAAGCTGGTCGAGCGCGAAGCGGCGGCCGTGCCGATACGGGTCGAGCAAACAGGCGTCTCGCGCGCGCTGCACCTGGTCGTCAAGGACGAGCTGTTCGTGATCGGCCGCGAAGCGTTGCGCAACGCGGTGCGGCATGCGCGGGCGAACAGCATCGCCGTGCGGATCACTTACAGCGGCAAGGAACTGCTGCTGGAAATCGGCGATGACGGCGTCGGCATCCCGGCCGAGGTGCTGGCCGCCGGTGGCCGGCCAGGCCACATGGGACTGGCCGCGATGCGCCGCCGCGCCGCGCAAATCGGTGCCAAATACAGCTTGGAATCGCTGCCGGGCCAAACCCTGCTGCGGATCGCGGTGCCGGCCCGCCTGGCCTACCTCTGATCGGGTTAGGTTCCCAGCCGCCATCCTCGCCGGCGGCGGCGTCGGGGCCGGGCGCCTTCTATGGAGGTGCGCCGTCGCGACCAGCCGCAACCCGCTTAGCGACCGGTCTGAAGCGCGGCGCTGGCCGCAAGTAGCGAGCTGCGACGGGGCTCATCCGCCCGGTCGGCGATGGTCAGCAATTGCTGGAAGTACATCCGCGCCGTCGGCAAGTCGCCGGCCCGCGCTGCCGCCTGCGCCGCGCCGTACACCGACCAGTAGCGGTTGGGATGCTTGACCAGCGTAGCCTTGAACTGTGCAAGCGCCTGTTGCGCACGCGCCAGGTCAAGCAACAGTTCACCCAGCATCTCGCGCGCCGGCACGAACGGCCCCGGTGTGATCGACGCCAGTTCCGTGACGTCCTCCATTTCAGCCGCCCGGGTCAGGGCGCTGAGGGCCGTTGCGTTGTCGCCGTTGGTGCGGGCCTGCTGCGCGGCCACTTCCAGTCGTTGAATCTCGACCTGGTCGGACCAGTAGCCGTCTTTGGCGCCGCGCAGGCGTTCGCGGATATCGGCCAGGCCGGCGATTGATGCTTCGGCGATGGCAGTATTGCCGAGGTGGGCGGCGCCCAGGCCACGGGTAAAAATCGTGATCGCGTCTGCATAGGGAAATGGCGTCGTGCGTGGCGTCAGGGCCAATGCACCCGCCCAGTCATGGCGCTCCAGGCAATAGCGCGCCGGGATGGCGGCATTGGCGAAAAAGGCCGCTGACGCCGGCGCCGCGCCGCTGGCATTGGCCGGGTCGAAATGCTTGAAAGTATCGGCAGACGCCAGCACCAGCTTTCTGGCGGCTTCGTCCTGCGCGGTTTGCAGATAGGCATAGACCATGTAATCGCTGGCGTGGAGCTCGTCCGCCGGCTGACCGGCTTTGCGGGCCGCCGCCGCCGATCCCTGATTGGTCGCAATCGACGCCTTCCAGTCGCCCGTGCGCGTGAAGGTATGCGACGGCATATGCAGCGCGTGCGGCGTGGCTGGCGCGATCTCGCCATAACGGCGCGCGGCTTCCGCAGCGCGCGCGGCCAGTTCCGGCTCGTCATAGGCATGGATGATGTAGTGCGCCAGCCCCGGGTGGTCGGGATATTGCACGAACAGCGCTTCCAGCATTGCGCCGGCCTTGAGCTGTTTAGCGTAGCGCTTGTCCGCCGGATCGGCAGCGGCCGCCAGCGCCAGCGCGTGGAAGATGCGGGCCTCTACGTCGTCCGGGTAATCGGCGCTGAGCTTGTCCATTGCGGCTTCATACGCGTTCAGGCGCGCCGTCTGGCTGATACGCCCGCTGTCGACATAGAGATGGGCGACCGCCTCCAGGTAGGCCCGCTCGCGCGCCGTGGCCGGCGCTTTGGCCCGTCCTGACTCGACGGCCTGTAGGCCCTGCTTCAACTGGGCAGGCGATTTGAAGTTGGCGAATGGATTGCTCCAGCTGCTCAGGGCAATGCCCCAATAAGCGATGGTGCAATCAGGCTCCTTGGCGAGGATGACGCGAAAGCCGTCAATCGCCGGGCCAAACTGGAACGAGTGCATGAGCGCCACCGCGCGATTGAATTCCGGTTGCATCGGAGGAAGACATGATGTTTCGAAGCGTACCGTCCCAAGCGACGCTGGTGCTTCATGGTGCTCATGCTGCGCCATGGCACAGCGCGCAATCAGTATCAGGAACATACCTGCAAGGGCGGCTAAGCGGCGCATAAAGATTTCCTGGTCGGTGGGACACCTCGGCAGTGTAAACTGATTGGCGACGCCGCCGGTTGTACACTGTCGGTTTTTTGGAGGGAATCCGGTGCGGCTGCTGTTGGTGGAAGACGATCCGATGATCGGCGAGAGTATCAAGGATGGTCTGCTGGGCGAGAGCTACGCGGTGGACTGGGTGCGCGACGGCCAGGCGGCCGACGTCGCGCTGGCCACCATTCCCTACGACTTGCTGCTGCTGGACCTGGGCCTGCCGCGCAAGCAGGGAATGGACGTGCTGACCACCTTGCGCGCGCGCGGCGACGGCCTGCCGGTGCTGATCATCACCGCGCGCGACAGCACGCCGGCGCGGGTCGAAGGCCTGGATGGCGGCGCCGACGACTACCTGGTCAAGCCCTTTGACCTGGACGAACTGCTGGCCCGTATCCGCGCCCTGCTGCGGCGCCGCGTCGCCCGCACCCGTTCGCTGGTGGTGCACGGCGCGCTGACGCTGGACCTGGCCAGCCACGAGGCGCAGTTTGACGGCGCGCCGGTGAAACTGTCGGCGCGCGAATTCGCGCTGCTGCGGGTGTTGCTGGACGATCCGGGCAGCGTGATCTGCAAAGCCCAGCTGGAAGACAAACTGTACGGCTGGAATACCGAAGTCGAGAGCAATACGGTCGACGTCTACGTGCACCGGCTGCGCAAGAAATTCGGCGCCGACTTCATCAAGAACGTACGCGGCGTCGGCTACAAGGTCAAGCCCGCGCCATGAAAACCATCCGTCAACAACTGTTAATCGGCCTGCTGTGCACGACGCTGTCGTGCGTGCTGGGCGCCGGCACCGCTTTGTACCGCTCCCTGCTGGCGGAAACTAATGAACTGGCTGACTTACAACTTCGGCAACTGGCGGTTGCTTTGCCGGGCGGCGCGCCGGAGGGCAGTCACGATCCGGAGGAAGCGTTCGTTCTGCAAGTCTGGAACAGCAGTGGCGCGGTGGACATGACCAATGCCGGCGGGCTGGCGCCGCTGCCCCGCTACGATGTGCAGGGCTACCGGGATGTGGTCTGGAACGACGCCGCATGGCGATTGTACGGGCAAGAACTTGGCGGACGCTATGTTCAGGTGGCGCAGCCGCAAGCGGCGCGCGACCATCTGGCCCGGCACATGGCCTGGCGTGCCGGTCGGCCGCTGCTGGCGATCGCCGTGATTTTCGCGCTGCTGGTGCTGGCCGTGGTGGGGCGGGCGCTGCGTCCTCTGTACCGGCTGGCGGAGGCGGTAGGCGACCAGTCGGCCACCGCCTTGCGGCCGATCGACGCAGCAGGCATGGCGCCGGATTTGCGGCCGGTGGTGGTGGCGTTGAACGGTCTGATGAGCAAATTCGAGGAGGCGATGGCGGCGCAACGGACGTTTGTCGCCGACGCCGCCCACGAACTGCGCTCGCCGCTGACCGCCCTCAAATTGCAGCTGCAACTGGCCGAACGGGCCGGCACCGCCGCCGAGCGGGCGCTGGCGCTGGCCAAGCTGCATGAACGGCTGGATCGCGCCAGTCATCTGGTGCAGCAACTACTTAGCCTGGCCCGGCACGAGTCAGAGCAGGGCGAAGCGCAGTTGCAGCCGGTGGATGTGGGCGCGCTGCTGGCCAGCGTGGTGGCCGACCATTCGGCGCTGGCCGACAGCCGCGATATCGACCTCGGCGTCGAAGAGTCCGCGCCGCTGGTGCTGCAAGCCGAGCGCGAAGGCTTGCGGGTGCTGCTGAATAACCTGGTCGATAACGCGCTGCGCTACACGCAACGGGGCGGCCGGGTCGACCTGCTGACCGGGGTGGAGCAGGGCAAGCCGTTCCTGCGCGTGCGCGACAACGGCCCCGGCGTCGCGCCCGAACATCGCGCCCGCCTGTTCGACCGCTTCTTCCGTCCGGACGGCAATGAGGTCTGGGGCTGCGGGCTGGGCCTGTCGATTGTGCGCAACATCGCCAACCACCACCAGGCCGATATTCGCCTCGACGACGGCGAACACGGCAAAGGGCTGAGCGTCACTGTGATTTTTCCCTGACAAAGGCGACGCGTTGACGCATGCTTTTAACACACTGTTATCAGTGGTTGCATTAAACTGCGTTCACATTTTCGTCTTTCGTCTCCTCCATGCCTGCTTTTTTACGTTCCAAAACAGCGCAGTATCTGCTGGCTGCCGTCTTTATCGTGTTTTCACTGCTGGTGCTGAACCTGCGCACGCTGATCCCGCCGGATGAGGGTCGCTATGCCGAAATGGCGCGCGAGATGCTGCTGAGCGGCGACTGGGTCACCACGCGCCTCAACGGCATCAAGTATTTTGAAAAGCCGCCGCTCCACACCTGGATGAGCGCCGTGTCGTTCGCCCTGTTCGGCATCGGCGACTGGCAGGCGCGCTTGTGGAATGGCGTCTGCGGTATTTTCGGCGTGCTGATGGTGGCCTATACCGGACGGCGCGTGTTTGGCGGCCGCGCCGGCCTGTATGCCGCGCTGGTACTGGGTTCGATGCTGTTTTGGGCGGCGGCTTCGCAATTCAATTCGCTGGATTTGCCGGTGGCCGCCACCATGGCGCTGGCCTTGTGCGCGCTGCTGATCGCGCAGCAGGATGACGCCGATATGGCGAAGCGGCGCCGCTGGATGCTGGTGTGCTGGGCCGCCATGGCGCTGTCGCTGCTGGCCAAGGGGCTGATCGGCATCGTGCTGCCGGGCGGCGTGCTGTTTATTTACGCGCTGGTGAGCGGCGACCGTGGCATCTGGCGCCGCCTGCATCCGGTGACCGGGTTACTGGTGTTCCTGCTGCTGGCGCTGCCGTGGTTCCTGCTGGTAGCGGCGCGCAATCCCGAGCAGCCTCAGTTCTTCTTTATTCACGAGCATTGGGACCGGTTTTTCCTGAAGACGCATCATCGCGATGGTCCGTGGTACTACTTCCTGCTGCTGTTACTGCCGGCCACCATGCCCTGGCTGGCGACCTTGCCTGCCAGTCTGGCCGCAGCGCGCAAGCGCGTGGAGGGACGCTTGCAGCCGGCGCGTTTGCTGCTGGTGTGGACGATCTTCATCCTGGTGTTCTTCAGCTACTCCAGCTCCAAGCTGCCGGGTTATATGCTGCCGGTGTTCCCGGCGATGGCGCTGCTGGCCGGTGTTTATCTGGACCGGGCCTCGCGCAATGCCGCCTTGAGTGCACCGGCCTTGCTGGTGATCGTTGGCGTTACCGGCGTGGTATGCATGCGATTCTTCCCGATCATTAATCTGCCGCTGCTGGGCGGCGCCTTTGGCGCGGCAATCCTTTGCGGCGTGGCGGCCTCTATCGCGGAATGGCGCGGGCAGCGCACCGCAATGGTGGTGCTGGCAGCGCTGGGCGGCTGGATGCTGACGCAGCTGAGCATGACCGCCTACGAAACCCACGGACGCCAGCAGGCCGGCCGCGACGCCGCGCTGGCGATCCGCGCCGAGCTGAAATACGACACGCCTGTCTACTCGGTCGGCACTTACGAGCAGTCGATGACGTTCTATATGGGCCACACGGTGATTCCGGTAGCCTACAGCGGCGAGCTGGATTTTGGCTTGCAGCAGGAGTCCTGGCGCGGCGTGGCGTCGATGGATGAGTTCTACGCGCGCTGGCTGTTGAGCGCCGGGCGCGGCGTGCCGCAATATGCGATTGTGCGCGAGGATCTATACGGCGTGCTGCGGCTGCGCGGCCTGCCGATGATCGAGCGTGCGCGTGGCAATGGCATCGTGGTGGTTACGTCGCCGCTCAAATATTAGACTTCGCTCCACTGGCGCAGCAGGTTGTGATAGTGGCCGGTCAGGCCGACCATTTCATCGCAGTCGCCCAGTCGCGCGCGCAGTGACTGGATGTTACGGTCCAGTTCCAGCAGCAATGCGCGGCGGCCATCGTCGCGCACCATGCTCTGGGTCCAGAAGAACGAGCAGACGCGCGCGCCACGCGTGACCGGTTCAACGCGGTGCACGCTGGTGGACGGATACAAAATCAGATCGCCCGCCGGCAGCTTGACTTCATGCACGCCGTAAGCGTCTTCAACGATCAGTTCACCGCCATCGTATTCTTCCGGATCGCACAGGAACAAGGTGCTGGAGACGTCGGTGCGCAGCCATTGGCCAGTGGCCGGGATGCGGCGCATGGCGCCATCAATGTGATTGCCGTAATGTTCGCCGCCGGCGTAGCTGTTGAACAGCGGCGGGCAGGTCAGCAGCGGCAGCGCGGCCGAGAAGAACAGTGGATTGGCGGCCAGCGCATCCAGCACGATTTGACCCAGTTCTTTCGCCACCGGCGAGGTTTCCGGCAACTGGCGGTTCTGCTTGACCTTGGCGCCTTGCGTGCCGACGGTGGCGCGGCCGTCCACCCAATCGGCTTCGTCGAGGCGACGGCGGATGTGGGCAACCTGGTCGCGGGACAAAACTTCTGGGATATGCAGCATCATGGTGAATCGGCCCCGTTTGAACTGAAGCGCTTAGCATAACCTTTAATGCGCTGTTAATGAAGTATCAGGCACAATCGCCGGCTCTCAAGATCAACCAGATGGTGCAGCTGTGAAAAAAATACTTATCCTGGGCGTGAATGGTTTTATTGGCCATCACCTGTCGAAGCGCATTCTGGAAACCACCGACTGGCACGTGTACGGCATGGACATGAATACCGACCGCATCACGGATTTGCTGTCGCACGAGCGCATGCACTTCTTTGAAGGTGACATCACCATCAACAAGGAATGGGTCGAGTACCACGTCAAGAAGTGCGACGTGATCCTGCCGCTGGTGGCGATTGCAACCCCTTCGACCTACGTAAAAGCGCCGCTGCGCGTGTTCGAGCTGGACTTTGAAGCCAACCTGCCGATCGTGCGTTCCGCCGCCAGGTACGGCAAGCACCTGGTGTTCCCGTCGACCTCGGAAGTGTATGGCATGTGCCACGACGAAGAGTTCGACCCTGAGAACTCGGAACTGATCTGCGGCCCGATCAACAAGCCGCGCTGGATCTACTCCAACGCCAAGCAGCTGATGGACCGCGTGATCTGGGGCTACGGCATGGAAGGCCTGAACTTCACCCTGTTCCGTCCGTTCAACTGGATCGGCGCCGGCCTGGATTCGATCCACACGCCGAAAGAAGGTTCGTCGCGCGTGGTGACCCAGTTCTTCGGCCACATCGTGCGCGGCGAGAACATCTCGCTGGTGGACGGCGGTGCGCAGAAACGCGCCTTCACCGACATCGACGACGGCATCGACGCGCTGATGAAAATCATCGAGAACAAGCACGGCGCCGCCTCCGGCAAGATCTACAACATCGGCAACCCGGTCAACAATTTCTCGATCCGCGAACTGGCCGGCATGATGCTGGAACTGGCGCCGCAATACCCTGAGTACGCCGAAGGCGCGGCCAAGGTCCAGATAGTCGAAACCACCTCGGGCGCCTACTACGGCGCCGGCTACCAGGACGTGCAGAACCGCGTGCCGAAAATCACCAATACCTGCGAAGAGCTGGGCTGGAAACCGACCACCACCATGGCTGACGCGCTGAAGAAAATCTTCGACGCCTACCGTGGCCAGGTGGCCGCCGCGCAAGCGTTGATGGAGTGACGCCAACGATCCGCTAGGGCGCCATCGTTCTCTGCAAGTAGCTGTCGCCGATACGGTCATCCTCAGGTATCCTTCCACCATTTTGTTACTGCAAGGATATCGAATGGTCTGTCGCTGGATATTGCTGCTTGCAGCGTGGCTTTGCTGGGCCTCTGCGGCAGCCGCTCCGGCGGAAGGCGGTTTGACTTTCCAGCGGCGCAGCTGGACGCAGGCGGAAGGCGCGCCGACTGCAGTCTGGAAAATTGCACAAAGCGACGATGGCCTGCTTTGGTTTGCCACGGGGAATGGCCTGTATCGCTATGACGGCGAGCGCTTCCAGCGAGTGGACACGGTATATGGCCACCGCCTGCGCTCCAACAATATCGTCGAGGTCGAAGCGGTCGACGGCGGCATCGCGGTGGGCTACCAATTCGGCGGCATGTCCATTCTGACCGCCCGCGCCGCCAGGGACTACGGCGATGCCGACGGTCTGCCGCCCGGTACCGTGCGCGTCATCACCAAGGCGCCGGACGGCCTGCTGTACGTCGGCACGCAGCGGGCGATGGCGGTGTTTGACGGCAAGTCATGGCGCCGCTTGCCGGGAAAATCGCTGCCCGAAGGCGTTATCAATTCCGTGGTCATCGACCGCGACCAGACCTTGTGGGTGACGGTCGACTGGAATGTCTACAGCCGCGCGCGCGGCGATACCGATTTTACGCTGGCGTTTGCGGTGCCCTACGGCGCCGTTCCCAACCTGATGCTGGGCAAGCTCTCGGCTGAAATCGGCCTCAAATCAGCGCTGGCGGAAGCCGGCAAGCCGCCGGTATTCTTGACGATTCCCGCAAAAAAAGAAAGATCGCACGGACTGTGGGAAGGGCCGTACGCCACGCTCTGGGCCTGGGTCGGCGACGACGCGGGCTTGTGCCTGCTGCGCGAAGACAAGGACGGCAAGCTGGCGGTGGCGCAGTCGTTCGAGGCCGGCGGCAGCCTGGGGCGTCTGGTGACGCGGACTTTTGTCGACCGCGAAAACAACTTCTGGGTGGCGACCGCGAACGGCATCGAGCGCTATCGGGCCCAGCGCATCCACGAGGCCGGCGTGCCGCGTGACTGGATGTTCTACTACGCGCAACGCGGACTGGACGATGATATCTATGTCGCCGGCGACGGCGAAAAACACCTGCTGCGCCTGACCGGCGACGGCTACCAGAACGGCGCCGAACTGCCTGGCGTGATGGCGATGTGGCGGGAGAACGCCGGCAGCGTCTGGACCGGATCGGCATCCGGCATTACCCACATGACGCGCGACGGCGTGAAAACCTGGCCTTTGCCTGAAGGTACGCCGCCGGGACGCCAGGTGCAAACCCTGACCGTGGACAAGGCCGGCACCGTATGGATTTCGGTGTTACGCCAGGGGCTGTACCGGCTGGCCGGTGAACAGTGGCTGCACGTGAGCACCGAGGTGGTCGGCGGCGACCCTACGCCGGTATTCCTGTATACCGGGCCGTCGGGGCGGACCTGGATCGGCTTGGTTGGCGGCCGTCTGGCGGAGATAGTCGACAACACCGTGCGGCCGGTATCGGACGGCAAGGACGTCAATGTCGGCAATGTGTTCAGCATGCTGGAAGTGGACGGTCACTTGCTGGCGGCGGGGGAGGCGGGCGTGGCCTGGCTGGACGGCGCCCAGCTGCGGCCGCTGCGGGCGGCGCGCGACAACCCCTTGCTCGGCATCTCCGGCATGGTGGCGGACCGCGCGGGCGATCTGTGGCTGCATGGGTTGGACGGCATTTTCCACGTCGAAAAGCGCGAGCTGTCGGCTTACTGGACGGACCGCAGCCATCGGGTGAACTGGGAACTATTCAATTTTGAAGACGGCATCCATGGACATCCGGCGCAACTGCGGCCGTTGCCCACGCTGGCACTGGCCGGCGACGGGCGGGTGGTGTATGCCACCTTGTCGCAGGTGGGCTGGATCGATCCGGCCAGTATCCGCCGCAACCGGACGGCGCCGTCGGTGCTGATCGACACGGTTCGCGCCGGCGAGGTGTCATACGGCCCGGGCAGCGCGCTCAGCCTGGCGCCCGGCACCAGCGCGGTCGATATCCGCTTCGTCGCCACCGCGCTGTCGGTGCCGGAGCGCGTGGCGTTCCGCTATCAGCTCGGCGGCGTCGACCAGGGCTGGCAGGTGCCGCATGGCGACCGCTCGGCGCGCTACACCAACCTGGGGCCGGGCCGCTACACATTCCGGGTCATCGCCGCCAATGAAGACGGGGTGTGGAACCTGGAGGGCGCCAGCGTGACCTTCACCATCCAGCCGCAGGTGTGGGAGACGGTGTGGTTCCGGCTGCTGGTCGCCGCCGCCGGGCTGCTGTGCCTGGTTCTGGCTTACCGTTGGCGCATCGCCGCCGTCTCCGCGCGCGAAGCCGATAAGGTGGCCACGCGCTTGGGCGAGCGGCAGCGCATCGCCCGCACCCTGCACGACAACCTGCTGCAGGGCATGCACACCATGATCCTGCGCTGCGATACCGTCCTGATGCGGTTGCAGCCCGGCAGCCAGGAGCAGCGCACGCTTGACGCCGTGTTGCAGCAGGCCGAAAAACTGGTCGAAGAGACCCGCGATGAAGTGATGGCGCTGCGCGCGCCGCAGTTCGCCGGCAGCATGCTGGCCGGCCTGAAAGATGCTGTCGAAGCGCTGGAGCCGTCGCTGATTGGGCGGCTGTCGGTGACCATCAGCGGCGGCATGGACAAGCTCAAGGGCAATGTGGCGCGCGAAATTTTCCAGGTGGTGCACGAAGCGGCCGCCAATGCCGCGCGCCACGCGCAGGCCTCGCACATTGCCATTGTGCTGGATCTGTCGCGCGACGACGTGACTGGCGTCGTCAGCGACGATGGCATCGGCATGAGCGCGGACCTGGCCCGGAATGGCCGGCCCGGCCATTGGGGCATCACCGGCATGCGCGAACGCATCGCCAACCTCGGCGGCGAACTGACGGTGGAAACGCAGGAGGGCGGCGGCACCGCCATCCGCTTCACCATCGTCGCCGCTGCTGCTTATGTTTAGTATTCAGACGAAAAAAAACGCCGTGGGGCGTAGCCACGGCGTTGTTTTCGAAGCAGGCAGATTTACGCTGCTTTGGCTTTCTTGCGACGTGCTACCACGCCCATCAGGCCCAGGCCCAGGCCCATCATGGCGTAGGTCTCTGGTTCCGGTACCGGCGCCAGCGAGATGGTCAGGTCGGAACCGTAGGAGCCACCACCGTTGCCCATGACTTTGCCGCCTACCTCGACGTAGTAGCTACCTGCGCTCAGGCCGCTGGCGCTCAGTTCCCAGTTGTCGGTGATGCCGTTGGTGGTGTTGGTGCCGGCGTAGGTGTGCAGGATCGAGGTGGTCAGCGGGTCGTACTGGACGATGCTGAAGCTGGTGATCAGCAGATCCTTGATGGTGCCCGATTTCAGGAAGCTGGACGTCACCGAGGCCGCCGAATCGTAGGCGCCGGTCAGCGTGAACATGTATTTATCGGTGAACACGCTATTGAAGTCGGCGCTGTTGAAGTTGTTACCGAAGTGGGCGTTGTAGCCGCCTTCCATATCGGACACCAACGGCACGTTGACGGTTTTTTGCGCGGCGAAGGCCGACGACGTCATCAGGGTGGCACCAGCAATCATCGAAGCGATCAGCACATTTTTGATTTTCATTTTTTAATTCCGTAGAGAGGTTAACGATTTAGTATCGATTGTTTCCGGACGACCTGATCCGGTGACAACCAGCATAAATTGATGACCATTCATCAACTGTGAGGTAACTAACGCAACTCGAAACATGGGAACAAATACAACAAAAATTGCGCAGTGTCAGAAGAGTTGCTCCAAAACATCAAGTGTCTCATGTTATATGTCTTATATAAGACTTGTTGGTGTACAATAGCAGTCGGAACGGGCCGTTGATCGATGCCTGCCCTGCAATCAACCTGACGAGAAACTCTTATGCTAGCTGCCTACCGCCAGCACGTTGCCGAACGTGCCTCCCTTGGTATTCCTCCGCTGCCGCTGTCGGCAGCCCAGACCAGCGACCTGGTCGAACTCCTGATCGCGCCGCCTGCCGGCGAAGAAGCGTTCCTGGTCGACCTGATCACCAACCGCGTGCCGGCTGGCGTCGATGATGCCGCCAAGGTCAAATCGGCCTTCCTGACTGCCGTTGCCAAGGGCACGGAAAGCTCGCCGCTGATTTCGCGCGAACTGGCGACTAAACTGCTGGGCACCATGCTGGGTGGTTTCAACATCAAGCCGATGATCGACCTGCTGGGCGACGACGTGGTCGGCGACGTGGCCGCTGAAGGCCTGAAGAAAACCCTGCTGATGTTCGACTACTTCCATGACGTCAAGGAACTGGCCGACCAGGGCAACGCACGCGCCAAGGGCGTGCTGCAGTCGTGGGCCGACGCCGAGTGGTTCACCTCGCGTCCGGAAGTCCCGCAAAGCCTGACCCTGACCGTGTTCAAGGTCACCGGCGAAACCAACACCGACGATCTGTCGCCGGCGCCGGACGCCACCACCCGTCCTGACATCCCGATGCACGCGCTGGCGATGCTGAAGAATCCGCGTCCGGGCATCAATCCGGAAGAGCCCGGCAAGATCGGTCCGCTCAAACAGCTGGAAGCCCTGAAAGCCAAGGGCCACCTGGTGGCCTACGTCGGCGACGTGGTCGGCACCGGTTCCTCGCGTAAATCCGCCACCAACTCGGTGCTGTGGTTCACCGGCGAAGACATTCCATTCATCCCGAACAAGCGTTTCGGCGGCGTGTGCCTGGGCACCAAGATCGCCCCGATCTTCTACAACACGATGGAAGACGCCGGCGCGTTGCCAATCGAGCTGGACGTGACGCAAATGGAAATGGGCGACGTTATCGAACTGCGTCCATACGACGGCAAGGCGCTGAAAAACGGTGAAGTCATCGCCGAGTTCAAGGTCAAGTCCGACGTGCTGTTTGACGAAGTGCGCGCCGGCGGCCGCATTCCGCTGATCATCGGCCGTGGCCTGACCACCAAAGCCCGCGAATCGCTGGGCCTGCCGGCATCGACGCTGTTCCGCCTGCCGCAAAACCCGGTCGATACCGGCAAGGGTTACTCGCTGGCGCAGAAAATGGTCGGCCGCGCATGCGGTCTGCCGGAAGGCACCGGCATCCGTCCGGGCACCTACTGCGAACCGAAGATGACCACCGTGGGCTCGCAAGACACCACCGGCCCGATGACCCGCGACGAGCTGAAAGACCTGGCTTGCCTGGGCTTCTCGGCCGACCTGGTGATGCAATCGTTCTGCCATACCGCTGCCTATCCAAAAGTGGTGGACGTCAAGATGCACCGCGAACTGCCAACCTTCATCGAAAACCGTGGCGGCGTGGCGCTGCGTCCGGGCGATGGCGTGATCCACTCGTGGCTGAACCGCCTGCTGATGCCGGACACCGTCGGCACCGGCGGCGACTCGCACACCCGTTTCCCGATCGGTATTTCGTTCCCGGCCGGCTCCGGTCTGGTGGCGTTTGCCGCCGCCACCGGTGTAATGCCGCTGGACATGCCGGAATCGGTGCTGGTGCGCTTCAAAGGCAAGATGCAGCCGGGCGTGACCCTGCGTGACCTGGTCAACGCGATTCCGCTGTACGCCATCCGCGCCGGCATGCTGACCGTCGACAAGAAGGGCAAGAAGAACATCTTCTCCGGCCGTATCCTGGAAATCGAAGGCCTGCCGGACCTGAAGGTTGAGCAAGCGTTTGAACTGTCCGACGCCTCGGCCGAGCGCTCCGCCGCCGGTTGCACGGTGCATCTGGACAAAGCGCCGATCATCGAATACATGACCTCGAACATCACGCTGATGAAGTGGATGATCGCCAACGGTTACCTGGACAAGCGCACGCTGGAACGCCGCATCAAGGCCATGGAAGCATGGCTGGCCGACCCGCAACTGCTGGCGCCGGATGCGGACGCGGAATATGCGGCCGTCATCGAGATCGACCTGGCCGACATCCACGAGCCTATCGTGGCCTGCCCGAACGATCCGGACGATGTGAAGACCCTGGCCGAGGTGGCTGGCGCCAAGATCGACGACGTGTTCGTGGGTTCGTGCATGACCAACATCGGTCACTTCCGCGCCGCCTCGAAAGTCCTGGAAGGCAAAACGGATATTCCGGTGCGCCTGTGGATCGCGCCGCCGACCAAGATGGACGCGCAACAGCTGACCGCCGAAGGCCATTACGGCACGCTGGGCCGCACCGGTGCGCGCATGGAAATGCCGGGCTGCTCGCTGTGCATGGGTAACCAGGCACAGATCCGCAAGGGCGCTACCGTGATGTCGACCTCGACCCGTAACTTCCCGAATCGTCTGGGCATCGAAACCAATGTGTATCTGGGTTCGGCTGAACTGGCGGCGGTGTGCTCGGCGTTGGGCCGCATTCCAACCAAGGAAGAGTACATGGCGCAGATCGGCGTGATCGACCAGAACGCCGACGATATCTACCGTTACATGAACTTCGACAAGATCGAAGAGTTCCGCAGCGTGGCAGACGCCGTGCAAGTGCCAGTGTAAGACTGATACGCTGAACTGACCCCAATAAGCTGGCAACGGCTTATTGGGGTTTTTTTTATGGCGTTCGGCACGGTGATAGAATTTCTCGAAACGATATGGGGGGGGCGACGAATGGCGCGAGGCGTGGGCGGGGTGATGGTAATGTTGGCGCTGGCCGGGCCGGCCGCAGCGCAGCAGGCGGCGCCGGATTTACCGTTGTGGGAGCTGGGCGTGTTCGGCGGCGCGGCGTTGACGCCGGCGTATCCCGGAGCGGAGGACCGCTCCACGCGGGCACTGGTGCTGCCGTTGTTGATCTATCGCGGCAAGGTGCTGCGCGCCGACCGCGCCGGCATCAACGCGCGGCTGATTAACACCGAGCGGGTCGAGTTCGACCTGGGATTTGCGCTGTCGCTGCCGGCGCGTTCCGACGATGTGGCGGCCCGCGCCGGCATGCCGGACTTGAACTCGCTGCTGGAATTCGGCCCGCGCGTCAAAGTGCTGCTGGCCGAGCCGACCGCGCGCAGCCGCCTGCGGCTGGAGGTGCCGCTGCGCGCGCCTGTCGAACTGGGCAACGGATTCCATCGCCAGGGCCTGGTGCTGGAGCCGCGCCTGGTGCTGGAAACCGGCGGCGAAGATGGCAAATGGCAAGCCGACGCCAACCTCGGGGCGGTCATCGGCAACGCCCGCCTGAATCAGTATTTCTACGAAGTGGCGCCGCAATACGCCACCGCCACGCGACCGGCCTATCGGGCCGAGGGCGGATTGATGATGACGCGGCTGGGTCTCAGCCTGTCACGCCGGCTGTCGCCGGACTGGCGGGTGTTCGGCTTCGGCCGCTACGAGAATTACACCCACGCGGCCAACCGTGAGAGTCCCTTGTTCCGCCGTAACAGCGGCATGTCGATCGGCATCGGCTTTGCGTGGACCGGCTACCGTTCGCCGGCGCGCGCCTGGGAGTAGGCGCTACCAGTCGCGTCGCACGCGCAGCATGGCGAACGGCTGGGTACGGGTGATGTTGTGTTCGACGAAATCGACGCCGCCGGCCAAGCGGTCGGCGGCGTAATGCATGCGGTCGTAGGTGATGGTGCGGCCGGCCAGGTTGTTCAGCTCCAGCGTTACCATCAGATTGCGCAGCGGCTTGTAGTTGACGAAGGCGCGGGCCCAGCCGGAACCGCTGCTGGTGTCGCGCTCCGCCACCTGCCAGCTGTCGTTGCTCCAGCCGTTATCGACCGAAATCCCCCAGTTGGTGCGCTGCTGCGGCAAGTCCTGCGAGAATTCGACGCGCCACGACAGCGGCGTTTCGCCTGATAGCCGCCGCGTCGCCTGCGTCAGCGGATCGGTGATCGAAGACGAGCGCCAGGTGGTCGACAGTTTCAGCAGCCCTTGCGGCAGCGCCAGGTTATCGGTCGGCAGGTTCAACAGGCCGGTGACGCTGTCGGCGCTGGCGTCGCCGATATTGCCGGCGACATCGTAGGTACTGGCGGCGACGCGTACCGGCATGCGGTCGACCGCGTCGCTGATGTGCGATTGCGTATAGCTCAGCATGGCGGTGC